>JAJXTZ010000029.1 GCA_021783355.1 bacterium
GAGCCGCGGCGGCGAGGGCGCGCGCCGCCTCCCGCGCGGCCGCGCGCGCGGCGCGCTCCTCCTCCGGGTCGGGCAGGCGGAAGTAGGCCTCGATCATCTTGCGCACGACCGGACCCGCGGCCGTGCCGCCGTGGCCTCCGTTCTCCACCAGGACGGCGACGGCGATGGACGCGGGCTCTCCCGGCCGGGCCGCGTAGGCGATGAACCAGGCGTGGTCCTGGCCGTGGGGGTTCTGCGCCGTCCCGGTCTTCCCGGAGACGACGAGGCTCGGGATGCGCGCCGAGTAGCCGGTGCCCGAAGAGATGACCAGCCGCATCCCCTCCTGGACCGCGTCCCAGGCCTGATCCGAGGCCTGGACGACGCCCAGGCGCTCGGGCTGCTGGACGTAGTCCGGCCGGCCGTCGGCGAACACGATCCTCTGCGTGTAGTGCGGACGCCACACCGTGCCCCGGTTGGCGAGGGCGGCGGTGACGACGGCCATCTGGATCGGGGTGACCAGCAACTCGCCCTGGCCGATCGAGAGGTTCAGGGTGTCGCCGTCGTACCAGCCTCGTCCGGCGCGCCGACGCTCGCGCGGACCGAACACGTGGCCGTCCTGCTCGCCGCGCAAGGCGACGTTGGTCTTGCGCCCCAGGCCGAACTCGCGCTCGTACTTCTCGATCAGCCCCGCCCCGATCTTGAGGCCGACGTTGTAGAAATAGACGTCGCACGAGTCTTCCAGGCCCTTGTACCAGGAGACCCGTCCGTGGCCCTTGTGGTCCCAGCAGAGGAAGGTGCGGGCGCCGAGCTTGTAGTAGCCCGGGCAGTTGAAGGCCTCGTCAAGCGTCAGGTGCCCCTCGTTGAAGGCGGCCAGGCCGACGATCGGCTTGAAGGTCGAGCCCGGGGGATAAGTGCCGGCGACCGCCTTGTCGAACTCGGGCAGCCCGCTGGCCTCGCGCTTGACCTCCTCGGGGTCGGAGGAGAGCAGCGCGTTCGGGTCGAAGTCCGGCTCCGAGCTCAGCGCGAGGATGTCCCCGTTGCGCGGATCGATGGCGACGGCGGCCCCGCGGCCGGTGGAAGACTCGCGCAGGGCGGTGTCGGCGGCCTTCTGCGTGGCCGCGTCGATGGTCAGGTGGATGTTGGAGCCGGCCTCCCATGGGATCTGCTCGAGCACCCGCTTCAGGCGCCCCTGCGCGTCCACCTCCATGCGCAGGCCCCCGTCGCGGCCGCGCAGCTCGTCCTCGAACGCGCGCTCCAGGCCCATCTTGCCGATGCGGGAGTCCGGGCGGTAGCCCTCGCGGCGGCGCACGCGCCATTCGCGCTCGTTCATCTTGCCCAGGAACCCGAGAAGATGGCTGGCGAAGCGGCCGAACGGATAGTAGCGGCGCGCCTCGACGATGAGGTCGACGCCCGGGTAGATCGTCTTGAGCTCGGAGAGCTGGAACATCGTCTGCGTGGGGAGGTTCTCCGCCAGGCGCACGGCGGACTCCTCGCGCACGGCCTGCTCGAGGGTGGCCAGGATCTCCTTCGGGTCGCGGCCCAGCTGGCGGCCGAGCTCGCGCGACAACGGCCCGAGGTCGTGCCGCTGGCGGTTCTTGCCGGGCAGGAAGATCAGGGAGAACGCGGGCTTGCTGGTGGCGATCGCCACGCCGTTGCGGTCGTAGATGCGGCCGCGGGGGGCGGTCTGATAGATGATCTGCGAGCGGTTGCGCTCGGCGGCGAGGCGGTACTCGGCCGAATCCAGGATCTGCAGCTGGGCCAGGCGCAGGCCGAGGACGACGCCGACGGCGGCGATCGTCCACCACAGGACCTCCAGGCGCTCGCGCGCCGCGCCGCGGTTCATCCCCGCGCCCCCGCTTCCCAGATCAGGGACGCGGCCGCCGCGGCCAGCGCGTTCATGATCGGCCCGGCCAGCAGCGACGGCCAGCCGATCCAGACGAAGCCCTTCGAGAAGATCATCCCCAGGACCCCGAGGGACAGCGCGTAGGCCCAAGACAGCAGGAACACCGCCGTCGCCAGCGGGCCGATCGCGCGCAGGTCCACCTGGCGGCGCACCATCCCGGCGGCGTAGCCCGCCAGGGCGTACAGCAGCGCGTTGGCGCCGAAGAGGTCGGCGCGCAGGACGTCGGCGTAGAGCCCCCAGGCCCAGCCGATCAGGATGGCCGCCAGGGGCCCGCGCCGCGCGGCCACCAGCACGGTCAGCGCGAGCAGGAACTGCGGCGCCGCGCCCCAGTACGCGAGGTGCGTGTTCCACCACCATTGGAGGAACATCGCCGCCGCGAAGAGGGCCGAGCCGCGCAGGATCCTCATCGCGCCTCCTGCGCTGCCGGGGCCGCCGCCGGCGCGGGCGTCTTCGCGGGCGCGGGGGCGGACGCCTCGCGCGGGAGCGGCCCGACGAGCGCGGAGGCCGGCGCTCCGGGGCCGGGGCGCGCGCGCAGGATCATGACCTCCTGCAGGGACGCGGCGTCCAGGGCCGGGGCCACGTCCGCGGACTGGAAGGCCAGGAACGGGTCGCGCGGGTAGACGCGCGCGACGCGCCCGATCAGGACGTCGGGCGGGAAGGTCGCGCTGGTCGGCGAGGTGTAGACGGTGTCGTCGGCGACGATGCGGGCCTCGGCGTTGAGGTAGTTCACGCGCAGGTGCGGCCCGTCCTGGCCCTGCGCCAGGCCCTCGAGGGTGCCCGACGACAGGTAGGCGGCCACCGCCGAGCGCTGGTCGGTCAGCAGGAGCACGGTCGCGGTGTTCGGACGGACCTCCACGATGCGCCCGATCGCGACCAGATCGTCGCCGCGGCGGCCGAGCACGGCGTCGTTGAGGGAGAGGCCGGCGTCCGCGCCGGCGTCCACGGCGATCGAGCTGTACCAGCGCTGGGGGTCGCGCTCCATCACGTGCGCCCACACCGGGTGGCGCGCCGCCGGGGGCTTGAGGCGCATCGCGCGGCGCAGGCGGTCGTTCTCGATGGACAGGCTCTCCACGGTCTGGCGCAGCCACAGCGTGCGGCGCAGCTGATCGCGCAGGTCCCCGTTCTCGACGTCCGCCGACAGCAGGGCTCGGGCCCGCGCCGGCGCCTCGGCGATCCTCTGGTAGCCGCGCTCCCCCCGGTATGCCAGGGGATAGAGCACATAGCTCGCGCAGGCCTTGAAGGCCCTCACGGGCGACGAGAGCGGCAGGGACAGAAGGACCAGCGACAGCGCCGTGAGCAAGCCCACGACGTAATGCGCGATCCGCGTTTCGCGTTGCATGGCCGTCCGGCCCCAGGGGCCGGGTGTGCGGCGTCGAGCGGCGGAACGACTGCGGCCGGGCGCCTGAGGACGGCGCGGGCGCCCGGCGGGAACGCTGCTTTAGGAGCGGTCCCGGTAGGACGTGACGAAGTCGGGGCGCCGGTCGTCGATGTGATCCAGCTCCTCGAGGAACTTCCCCGTCCCGAGCGCGACGCAGCTCAAGGGGTCCGCGGCGCGATGCACGGGGAGCTCGGTCTCCTGGCGGATCAGGTCCGGCAATCCGCGCAGCAGGGAACCGCCTCCGGCGAGCATGATGCCCCGGTCCACCAAATCCGCAGCCAACTCCGCCGGAGTCTCCTCCAGCGTGTTCTTGATGACGTCCAGGATGAGCTGCACCGGCTCCATCAGAGCCTGGCGCACCTCCTCCGAGGTGATGAGAACGGTCTTCGGGAGGCCGGTGGCCTGATCGCGGCCCTTGACCTCCATCGTCTTCTCCTCTTTCAGCGGAAAGACCGAGCCGATCTGGATCTTCACTTCCTCGGCCGTGGTCTCACCGATCAGGAGGTTGTACTTGCGGCGGAAATGCATCATCACGGCCTCGTCCATCTCGTCGCCCGCGATGTCCAGGGACTTGGAGACGACCAGCCCGCCCAGCGAGATCACGGCGGCCTCCGTCGTGCCGCCGCCGATGTCCACGATGAAGTTGCCGTGCGGCTCCGAGATCGGCAGGTCGGCGCCGATCGCGGCGGCCATCGGCTCCTCGATCAGGTACACGCGGCGCGCGCCGGCCTGCTCGGCCGACTCCTGGACCGCGCGGCGCTCCACCTCGGTGATGCCCGAGGGGATGCCGATGACCACCCTTGGATGAAGCAGCGAGCGGCGGTTGTGCACCTTGCGGATGAAGTACTTGATCATCTCCTGCGTGACCTCGAAGTCGGCGATCACGCCGTTCTTCAGCGGCCGCACGGCGACGATGGACGCGGGCGTGCGCCCGAGCATCCTCTTGGCCTCGGCGCCGATCGCGAGGACGCGGCGCGTCTCGCGGTCGATGGCGACCACCGAAGGCTCCCTCAGCACGATCCCCTGACCCTTGACGTAGACCAGGGTGTTGGCGGTCCCCAGGTCGATGCCCATGTCGTTCGAGAAAAGGCTGAAGAGGAAGTCGAGCATGTCTTGCCCTCGTTTAGGAGACGAGCATAATGAGCCCGCGCTTGGCGTTGTCGCCGAGACGGGGCGTCATCTTCAGGATGCGCGTGTAGCCTCCGGGGCGCTGCGCGTAGCGGGGCGCGATCACCTCGAAGAGCTTCTCGTAGACCAGCTTGTCGTGGATCTGGCGGCGCACCATGAAGTGCTCGCCCTTCTTCGCGTGGGTGATGAGCTTCTCGGCGTACGGCCGGAGCTCCTTCGCCTTCGCGAGAGTGGTCTCGATGCGCTCGTGCTTGAACAGGCTCGTCGCCATGTTGCGGAGCAGCGCGCGCCGGTGCGAGCTCGTGACTCCAAGCTTGCGCCGACCGTCGGTTTTCGTGGCCATAAAGACTCCTTAAGCGTTTCCCGGCGTCAGGCGGGCTGGCCGACCTGCATGCCGAGCGACAGCCCCATGTCCTTCAGGCGGTCCTTGATCTCGTCGAGGGACTTCTTGCCGAAGTTCTTGACCGCGAGCAGCTCCTCGTCGCGCTTGCTGACGAGTTCGCCGATCGTGCGGATGCGGGCGACCTTCAGGCAGTTCGACGCGCGGCTGGACAGCTCGATCATCTCGATGGGCTGGTTGAGGATCTCGCGCAGCTTCGGGTCCAGGCCGGCGCCGACCATCACGGCGTCGCCGGGCTCCGCGCCGGGCTCCCCGTCGAAGCCGCCGGCGGCCTCGGCCGCCTGCTCCTCCTCCGGGATGAAGATGTTCAGGGATTCGCGCAGCAGCTTCGAGGACTGGATCAGCGCCTCGGCGGGGTTGAGCGAGCCGTCGGTCCAGATCTCCAGGATCAGGCGGTCGTAGTCGGTGACCTGGCCGACGCGGGCGTTCTCCACGTCGTAGTGCACCTTGACCACCGGCGAGAAGAGCGCGTCCACCGGCAGGAAGCCGGCGGCCCACTGGTTCTGCGCGCGGAGCTCCTCGGCCGGGACGTAGCCGCGGCCTTTGGAGACCTCGATCTCCATGTCGATCTTGCCGCCGGCCTCCAGGTGCGCGATCACGAGGTCGCCGTTGACGATCTCGAGGTTCGAGTTGCCCTGGATGTCCTTCGCGGTGACGACGCCCTCCTTGCTGGCCTGGAGGAACACGGTCTCCGGGCCGTTGGAGAAGAGCTTCACGCGCAGCTTCTTGAGGTTCAGGAGGATGTTCATCACGTCCTCCTTGACCCCGGGCAGCGCCTGGTACTCGTGCGTCGCCTTCTCGATGCGGACCGCGGTGACCGCGGCGCCCTCGAGGCTGGACAGCAGCACGCGCCGCAGCGCGTTGCCGACGGTGTGGCCGTAGCCGCGCTCGTAGGGCTCGGCGACGAACTTGGCGTAGCCGTCCGACATCGTCTTCTCGTCGACGGACAGCTTCTGCGGCAGGATGAGTTCTTTGTAAGCCATGATCGTTTCTTCTCCTACGCCTTAGCGCGAATAATACTCAATGATGAGCTGGTCGTTGATGGGGAAGGACATCTCGGCCCGCTCCGGGATGCGGAGCACCTTGGCCGAGAGCGTCGTCTCGTCGAACTCGACGAACGCCGGGCGCTGGTTGAGGCGCTTGGCGGTCTCCAGGCTCAGCTTGATGCCGACGTTCTCCTTCATCTTCGGGTTCAGCGAGATCACGTCGCCCGGCTTGACCGGGTAGGACGGGATGTTGACCGAGCGCCCGCCGATCTTGACGTGGCCGTGCTTGACCAACTGGCGCGCCGTCCTCAGGGAGGTGGCCACGCCCATGCGGCGCACCATGTTGTCCAGGCGCAGCTCCAGGCCGCGCAACAAGTGGTCGCCGGAGGCCTCGCGGGCCTTGGACGCCTCGGCCACGCGGCTCTCGAAGGGCCGCTCGTTCATCTGGATCAGCCGGCGCAGCTTCTGCTTCTCGCGCAGGCGGATGGCGTACGCCGAGGGCTTGCCCCGCTGGGGCTTGGCCATGCCCGGGATGCCGGGCTTCTTCTCGAGAACGCACTTGGTGTAGCACTTGTCGCCCTTGAGGAACAGCTTCTGCTGCTCCCGGCGGCACAGCTTGCAGACGGCGTCGGTATAGCGCGCCATATTTTAGACCCTCCTGGCCTTCGGCGGGCGGCAGCCGTTGTGCGGGATCGGCGTGACGTCCTTCAGGCTGACGACGAGCAGGCCCGCGGAGCCCAGAGAGCGGACCGCGGTTTCGCGGCCCGGGCCGGGGCCCTTGATGAAGACGGCGACCTGCTTGACGCCCATCTCGACCGCTTTCTTGGCCACCTTCCCGGCCGTCACGCCGGCCGCGAACGGGGTCCCCTTCTTCGTGCCGCGGAAGCCGGAGCCTCCGGCCGTCGACCAGGCGAGCACGTCGCCCCGGTCGTCGGTCAGCGTCACGATGGTGTTGTTGAAGGAGCACTGGATGTGCACCTTCGCGAAGCTCAGCGATCGCCACCCCTTGCGGCGGGGGGCGGAAGGCGCGGCCTTCGGCGCGGCGGTCGTATTCTCGTCAGCCATGGTTCAATCTCCTCGAAATCTCGGCCCGGTGTTTAGGCCTTCCCGGTGGGCGACGCGGCCTTGCCCGCGCCCACGGTCTTGCGGCGGCCGCGGCGGGTGCGCGCGTTCGTCTTGGTGCGCTGCCCGCGCGCGGGAAGGTTGCGGCGGTGGCGATGGCCGCGGTAGCAGCCGATCTCGGTCAGGCGCGACTGGTGCGCGACGATCTCGCGGCGCAGCTCGCCCTCGACCTTGTACTCCTTGGTCAGCAGGGTGTTGATCAGGCCGATCTGCTGCTCGGTCAGGTCCTTCACCCGCGTCTCCGGCTTGACGGAGCCGCTGAGCTTGCCCATCACCTCGGCCGCCCGCGTCCGCCCCACGCCGTACAGGTAGCACAACGCCACGTCGATCCGCTTGTTCTTCGGCAAGTCCACTCCGGCCACACGCGCCATACTCGTTCTCCTTTAGTCCTTTAAAATCGGTCAGCCCTGGCGCTGCTTGTGCTTCGGATTGGAGCACAGCACGCGGACGACGCCGTTGCGCTTGACGATCCTGCACTTCTGGCAGATGGGCTTCACGCTCGCTCTGACTTTCATGTCTTTACTCCCGGTAGGTGATGCGTCCCCGCGTCAGGTCGTACGGGGACAGTTCGATTCGGACCCGGTCTCCCGGCAGGATCTTGATGTAGTGCATGCGCATCTTGCCGGAGATATGGGCCAGGACGACCTTGCCCGGGGCGATCTCGACGCGGAACATCGCGTTCGGGAGGGCCTCCAGGATGCTGCCTTCGACTTCGATCTTCTCTTCTTTCGCCATGGGAATCTGGTTCAGGCCCCGGTCGGCCGCGTCAGCACCTCGGCTCCGGTCTCGGTCACCGCGACGGTGTGCTCGAAGTGCGCGGACAGCTTGCGGTCCTTGGTGACGGCGGTCCAGCCGTCGGCCAGCGTCTCGACGGCCGCCGTGCCGAGGTTCACCATCGGCTCGATGGCGATCGTCATGCCGGCCTTCAGGCGCGGGCCGGTGCCGGGCTTCCCGTAGTTGGGGACCGGCGGCTCCTCGTGCAGCGCGCGGCCGATGCCGTGGCCGACGAACTCGCGCACGACGCCGTAGCCGGCGGCCTCGGCATGGGCCGAGACGGCCGCGCCGATGTCGCCGATGCGCGCGCCGGCCTTGACCGCGGCGATGCCCTTCTCCAGGGACTCGCGCGTCACGCGGATCAGGCGCTGGGCCTCGGGCGAGACGGTCCCGACCGGGACCGTCACCGCGGAGTCGCCGTAGAAGCGGTCGATCACGCAGCCGAAGTCCACGCCGAGGATGTCGCCGTCCTTGAGGACGCGCTTGGGCGACGGGATGCCGTGGACCACCTCGTGGTTGACCGAAAGGCAGATGACCGCCGGGAAGCCGTGGTAGTTCAGGAACGCGGGCTTGGCGCCGCGCTTCTTGAGCTCCTCGCGCGCGATGCGGTCGATGTCGCCGGTGGTCATGCCGGGGACGATGGTCTTGGAGAGCAGGACCAGGATGTCTGCCACGACGGCGCCGGCCCGGCGCATCGTCGCCAGCTCCTCGGCGCTCTTGAGCTCCACGGCCTTTTCCATGAACATGCTCTAGCGCGCCGCCTTCGCCGCGTCGATGATCGCCGACAGCGAGGTCTCGACCTCGTCCGCGGGCCGGGAGGCGTCCACGTCCGAGAGCACCTGCTCGGCGCGGTAGAACGCGACCAGCGGCTGGGTCAGGTCCTCGAAGACCATCAGGCGCTTGCGCGCCGTGGCCTCGGAATCGTCCTCGCGCTGGACGACCGGGCCCCCGCACTTGTCGCAGACGCCCTCGACCTTGGGCGGCGACGTCAGGACGTTGTAGACCGCCGCGCAGTTCTTGCAGACGCGGCGCGAGGTCATGCGCCGGATCGCCTCCTCGTTGGGCAGGGTCAAGCAGACCACGCGGTCCACCGAGGACCCGGCGCCCTTGAGGATGCCGGCCAGGCCGTGGGCCTGGTCCAGCGTGCGCGGGAAGCCGTCGAGCAGGTACTTGCCGCCCGCCTCGATCTTGCCCGCCACCATCTCGGTGACGATCGCGTCGGGGACGAGCTTGCCGTTCTTCACGTAGTCCTGCGCCTTCTGGCCCAGGGCGGTCCCCTGCGCGATCTCCGCGCGGAAGATGTCGCCGGTGGCGAGGTGCGTGAAGCCGTACTTCGCCGCGA
This sequence comes from bacterium, assembly GCA_021783355.1. Lineage (GTDB taxonomy): Bacteria > Elusimicrobiota > Elusimicrobia > UBA1565 > UBA9628 > GWA2-66-18. The sequence goes on from JAJXTZ010000029.1 coordinate 9,013, forward strand.
GGCGCTGGGACTGGGTGCCCTTGCCGGAGCCCGGGGCGCCGAGGAGGATCACGATCATCTCAGGCGCTCTCCCCGATGTTGAACCAGCGGCCCTCGATGCGGCCCTTGCGCAGGAAGCCCTGGTAGTGGCGCATGATCAGGTGCGCCTCCACCTGGCCCATCGTGTCGAGAGCGACGCCGACGACGATCAGCAGGGAGGTGCCGCCGAAGAAGAACGGGACGTCGAACTTGCGGCGCAGGACGTCGGGCAGGACCGAGATCAGCGCCACGAACGAGGCGCCGCCCAGCGTGATGCGCTCCAGGATCCACTCGATGTACTTGGCCGTCGGCGCGCCGGGTCGGATGCCGGGGATGAAGCCGCCGGATTTCTTCAGGTTGTCGGCCAGGTCGTCCGGGTTGATGGAGACGGAGTTGTAGAAGTAGCAGAAGAAGATGATCAGCGCGGCGTACAGGGTGTCGTAGATCCAGGAGCCGTGGTTCATGAAGTCCAGAACCTTGGCGCCGAACGCGCTCTGCGGGGCAAACTGGGCCACCGTCATCGGCACGGCCATCAGCGAGACCGCGAAGATGACCGCGATCACGCCGGACTGGTCCACCTTCAGAGGGAGGTAGCTCTGCGCGCCGCCGTACATGCGGCGGCCGACCACGCGCTTGGCGTACTGGACGGGGATCTTGCGCTGGGCCGTCTCGACCCAGACCACGGCGATCGTGACGACCAGCAGGGCGGCCAGGATGCCCAGCGCGGCGAACAGGCCGATCTCCTCCAGGCGCACGAGCTCGAAAAGGCTCATCGCGGCCGACGGCAGGCGCTCGACGATGCCGGCGAAGATGATCAGGGAGACGCCGTTGCCGATGCCGACCTCGGTGATCTGCTCGCCCAGCCACATCACGAAGATGGTGCCGGCGGTCAGCGTCAGGACGGTCACGCAGTAGAACATCCAGTTCGGGTTGGTGACGACCGGGATGTTGCCCGGCGTGGGCATTTTCGTGATGGCCAGCGTCAGGCCGAAGGACTGGAACACGGCCAGCGCCAGGGTCAGGTAGCGGGTGTAGTTGTTGAGCTTGCGGCGGCCGAGCTCGCCCTCCTTGGCCAGGCGGTCGAGGGCCGGAGCCACGTGCGCGCCCTGGAGGAGGCTGATGATGATCGAGGCGTTGATGTACGGCATCACGCCCATCGAGAAGATCGAGAAGCGCCCGAGGGCGCCGCCGGAGAAGGTGTTCAGGAACCCGAGCAGGCTCCCGGACTGGGCGTTGAAGATGGCCTTGATCGCGTCGGCGTTCACCCCGGGGATCGGGATGGACGCGCCCACGCGGAACACCGCCAGCGCACCCAGAGTGTAAAGGATGCGCCGGCGCAGGTCCGGGACGTCGAGAAAATCGCCGAATCCGGCCATTTTAAGCCTTGACGACCTCGGCCTTCCCGCCGGCCTTCGCGATCTTGTCCTTGGCGCTCTGCGAGAACGCGTGCGCGGAGACGGTCAGCGCGCGCTTGAGCTCGCCGTCGCCGAGGACCTTGACCGGGCGCTTGCCCTTGATCAGGCGGTGGATGCGGAGGTCCTCCAGGGAGACCTCGGCCTTGTTCTTGAACACGCGCTCGATCGACTCCAGGCTGACGACCTGGTAGACGACCTTGAAGGCGCCGTTCGTGAAGCCGCGCTTGGGGATGCGGCGCAGCAGCGGGGTCTGGCCGCCCTCGAAGCCGACGAGCTTGCCGTCGCCGGAGCGGGAGCGCTGGCCCTTCTGGCCGCGCGTGGCGGTCTGGCCGGTGCCGGAACCCTCGCCCATGCCCAGGCGCAGGCGGCGCCGGCGCGAGCCGGGGGTCGGGTGGAGGTTGGAAAGGGTGATGGTGTCGGTGGTGGTCATGGTCGTGTCCGGTTCACTTGCCGCGCAGCTTCGCGACGTCTTCCTTCGTCCGCAGCCGCTTGAGGGCCTCGAAGGTCGCGCCGACCGCGTTGAACGGGTTCGACGAGCCGAGGTTCTTGGTCAGGATGTTCTTGACGCCCGCGGACTCCAGCACCGCGCGCACGCCGCCGCCCGCGATGACGCCCGTTCCGGGCGCCGCCGGCTTCATCCAGACCACGCCGGAGCGGAACTTCGCGACGATCTCATGCGGGATCGTGTCGTTGACGAGCGGGAACTTGACGAGGGCCTTGCGCGCGGCCGAGTTTCCCTTCAGGATGGCGGCCTGCACCTCCTTCGCCTTGCCGAGGCCGTAGCCGACCTGGCCGGCCCCGTCGCCGACGACGACCAGCGCCGAGAACGAGAAGCGCTTGCCGCCCTTGACGACCTTGGCGACGCGGTTGATCGCGACGACGGTCTCCTTGAAGCCGCCTTCCTCGCGGGGGTTGTCGCGCCGGCGCGGGCCGCGGAAGCCGCCGCCGCGCCGGTCGCCGCCGCGCTCGGGGCGCTGGGCTCCGGGCTGGGGCTGCGGCGGGACGGGCTGCTGGGGGATCGTCGTCGGGGTGTCGGTGCTCATGAAATCTCCGTTAGAACTCGAGTCCGCCGGCGCGGGCGGCGTCGGCCAAGGCCTTCACGCGGCCGTGGTAGACGTACGCGCCCCGGTCGAACATCACCTGCTTGACGCCGGCCTTGATGGCCTTCGTCGCGATCGCCGCGCCGACGTGCTTTGCGGCGTCGATCGACTTCGCCGACTTGGCGGCCTTCTTCAGGTCCTTGTCGAGCGACGACGCGGACGCGATCGTGACGCCCTTGGCGTCGTCGATCACCTGCGCGTAGATGTACTTCAGGCTGCGGTGCACCGACAGGCGCGGGCGCTCGCCGCGGTGGGCGAACAGGCGCTTGCGCGTGGCGCTGCGGCGGTGCTCATAGCGGGTCCACTTGTCTTTCATGGCTTATTTCTTGCCTCCGGCTCCGGCGCCGGCGGCGGTCTTGCCGGCCTTCTTGCGGACGTACTCGCCGCGGTAGCGGATGCCCGTCCCCTTGTAGGGCTCGGGCTTGCGCAGCTCGCGGATCTTCGCGGCGGTCTCTCCGACGAGATCCTTGCTGACGCCGGACACCGTCACCAGCGTCTTCTTCGGGTCCACGGCCACCGTGACCCCCTTCGGGGCCTCGAACACGACCGGGTGCGACTTGCCGAGAGCGAGCGTGAGCTTCTGCCCGGCGACCTCGGCGCGGAAGCCGAGGCCGTGGATCTCCAGCTCCTTCGCGTAGCCCGAGGCCACGCCGTGGACCAGGTTGTTGACGCGCGCGCGCATCATCCCCCAGATCGCGGACGCGTCCTTCGCGGCGCCGAGGTCGGCGGTCAGGCGGACCTGGCCGTCCTTGATCTCGGCCGTCACGTACGGATGGAGGATCTCACGGAACTCCCCCTTGGGACCCTTGGCGCTGACGACCGGGCCTTCCACCTTCACGGTGACCCCGGAGGGGATGACGACGGGCTGCTTTCCGATTCTAGACATGATTCGTCACCAGACCTGGCAGAGGATCTCTCCGCCGACCTTCTTCTCCTTCGCCTCGCGGCCCGTCATCACGCCCTGCGAGGTCGAGAGGATGGTCACGGCGAAGCCGCCGCGCGCGCGCGGGATGTCCTTGTAGGACTTGTACACGCGCAGACCGGGCCGGGACACCCGCTTGATGCCGCGGATGACCGACTCCTTCGTCGGGGAGTACTTCAGGAACACGCGGATCGTGCCGCGCTTGTTGCCCCCGTTGTAGAGGGACTTGTAGTTGGCGATGAAGCCCTCGTCCTTGAGGACGCGGACGACTTCCAGCTTCATCTTGGACATCGGAACGTCCACGCGGTCCTTCTGGCGGACGTTCGAGTTGCGGATGCGGGTCAGCAGGTCGGAGATGGGGTCCATGATCGCCTTGTTACCAGGAGGATTTCTTGACGCCGGGCAGGAGGCCGCCGTGCGCCATCTTGCGGAAGCACATGCGGCACAGTCCGAAGTCGCGGTAGAACGCGCGGGGCCGGCCGCAGATCTGGCAGCGGTTGCGGTGCCGCGTCGAGAACTTGGGGGTCTTCGTCATCTTCGCGCGCCAAGCGGTGGTCGCCATGGTCAGTTTCTCCCGGCCGAAGCGGCCTGCTTGAACGGCATCCCGAGCTCCTTGAGGAGGTCGAGGCTGAGGGCGTCCTTGCCCCCGTCGATCACGAACGAGATGTTCATGCCGCGCTGCTTGGGCACGCGCTCGGCGTTGATCTCCGGGAAGATCAGCTGTTCCTTGAGGCCCAGGTTGAAGTTCCCCGAGCCGTCGAAGCCGCGCGGCTCGAGACCCCGGAAGTCGCGGATGCGCGGGATCGCCACGGTGATCAGGCGGTCCAGGAACTCCCACATCCGGTCGCCGCGCAGGGTGACGCGCACGCCGATCGGCATGCCCTCGCGCAGCTTGAAGTTGGAGATCGACTTGGTCGCGCGCCGCACCTGCGGCAGCTGGCCGGTGATCAGCGCCAGCTCCTCGCGGGCGTTGTCCAGCGTCTGGACGTTGTCGCGCGCCTCGGAGACGCCGATGTTGACGACGACCTTCGTCAAGCGGGGCACCTGGTGCGGGTTCTTGAGGCCGTGCTTCTCCATCAAGGCGGGAACCACCGCCTCGCCGTAGCGCGCCTTCAGGCGCGGCACCGGGTGCGGGAGCTCGCGGCCGTCGGCGTTCGTCTCGTACGCCGGGCCGGCCTTGGAGGCGGCCTGCTTCTGCAGGCCCGCCTTCTTCGCGGCGGCCGCGGCCTTCGCCGCTTTCGCCGCCTTCTCGTCGGGATTCTTTTCAGCCATGTCTGCTTCCTCTAAATTAGGCGAGCGTCTCGCCGGACTTCACGGCCACGCGGACCTTGTCGCCGTTGGCCAGCGTCTTCACGCGGATGCGCGTCGGCTTGTTCGTCTTCGGGTCCACGATCATCACCTTCGACAGCGCCAGCGGCGCCTCGGCCTTGACCAGGCCGCCGGGGTCGGTCTGCGTCGGCTTCTTGTGCTTGGTGACGATGTTGATCTTGGTCACGAGGACGCGCGGGGGCTTGAACTCGTCGCCCGGGATCACCTGCATGACCTCGCCGATCTTCCCCTTGTCGCGGCCGGAGATGACGACGACCTTGTCCTTCTTCTTGATGGCGTACTTGGTCACGTTAGAGGACCTCCGGAGCGAGCGAGACGATCTTCAGGAAGTCGCGGTCGCGCAGCTCGCGCGCCACGGGCCCGAAGACGCGCGTGCCCTTCGGCTCGTTCTTGTCGTCGACCAGGCAGGCGGCGTTGTCGTCGAAGCTGATGTAGGACCCGTCGGGGCGGCGCAGGTTGCGCTTGACGCGCACGACGACGGCCTTCACGACGGTGCCCTTCTTGACCGCGCCGTTGGGCAGCGCGTCGACCACCGAGCAGACGATGATGTCGCCCAGGCTCGCGTAGCGGCGGTAGGAGCCGCCCTTCACGTGGAAGCACTGGAGCCGGCGCGCCCCGGAGTTGTCCGCGACGTTCAGCATGGTTCGGAGCTGGATCATGGCTACTTCACCTCGGCGGTCTTCGGCGCGGCCTTGACCACGCGGACCAGGCGCCACCGCTTCGTCTTGGACAGCGGGCGGGTGCTCGCGATCTCGACGAGGTCGCCGGAGCGGGACTCGTTGCCTTGATCGTGGACGTGGAACTTGCTGCTCTTGGTCATCACCTTGTCGTAGAAGGCGTGGCGGACCGAGCGGGTCACGCGGACGACGCGCGTCTTGTCCATCTTGTCGGACACGACGACGCCCTCCATAGTCTTGCGGTTCGCCCGGGCGACGGCTTCCGGGATCGGCGCGGCGGCGGTTTTCGTCACTTCGCGGCCTCCTTCATGCGCAGATGGGTCTTCAGGCGCGCGATCTCGCGGCGGAGGTCGCGCAGCTCCAGGGGGTTCTTCAGCGGCGCGACCTTGTGCTTGAACTCCAGCTTCGCGCGCTTCTCCAGAGCCGTGCGGAGCTCGCTCTGGAGCTCGCCGACGGCCATCACGGACTTCTCTTGCAGAGCCTTCTTCTTGGCGGGCATCTTACACGTGCTCCCGGACGACGAACTTGGTCTTGATCGGCAGCTTGTACGAGGCGATGCCGAGCGCGAGCTCGGCCTCGGCGCGGGTCAAGCCCTCGACCTCGAACAGGATGCGGCCCGGCTTGACGACCGCGGCCCAATGATCGGGCGCGCCCTTGCCCTTGCCCATGCGGGTCTCGGCGGGGTGCTTGGTGATCGCCTTGTCGGGGAAGATGCGGACCCAGAGCTTGCCGCCCTTCTTGAGGTGGCGGCTGATCGTGACGCGGCTGGACTCGATCTGACGCGCGGTCACCCACTTGGGCTCCAGCGCCTTTAGGCCGAACTCGCCGAACGCGAGGCTCACGCCGCGCTTGGCCGGCCCCTTGATGCGCGGGTGGCTGTGCGGCTTGCGGTACTTGACGCGCTTGGGCATCAGCATGTTACTTGCCCCCCTCGAGCTTCTCGGCCGCGGCCTGGATGGACTCCGGGATCGGAGCGCCGTCCGGAGCCTCGCCGCTCTCGATCGCGATCGCGGCGGCCTGCAGCGCCGCCTCCTTCTTGGCGATCTGCTGGAGCTCCTTGAAGGACTTCACGAAGTGCTGCTTCTTGAAGATCCAGACCTTCACGCCGATGAGGCCCGCGGAGGTCATCGCCTCGGCGGTGCCGTAGTCGACGTCCGCGGCGTAGGTGTGCAGGGGCACGCGGCCCTCGCGGTTCCACTCGCGGCGGGAGATCTCGGCGCCGTTGATGCGGCCGGAGACCATCACCTTGATGCCCAGCGCGCCGGACTGGATGGTGCGCTCCATCGCGCGCCGCATCGCGCGGCGGTGCGCGATGCGCTTCTCGAGCTGGACGGCGATCGACTCCGCCACGAGGCGGCTGTCCAGCTCGGGGTCCTTGATCTCCATCACGTTGACGTAGGTCTTGCGGGAGGTCATGCCCTCGACGGCCTTGCGCAGGGCCTCGATGTCGGCGCCCTTCTTGCCGATCACGACGCCGGGGCGGGCCGTGTGGATGTTGACGCGCAGATAGGAGCCGGCGCGCTCGATGCCCACCCAGCTGACGGCGGCCGCGCGGAAGGTGTTGCGGACCAGGCTGCGGATCTTGAAATCCTCGCCGATCAGGGCCGGCGCGTCCTTCACCGAGAACCACTTGGACTGCCAGTCGTGAATGTAGCCGAGACGCAGCGCGTTCGGATTGGTTTTGTTGCCCATGATTACTTCCTCTTTCCGGTGGCGCGCTCGTCGCTGACGACGACGGTCAGGTGGCAGACTTTGCGCTTGAAGGTGTAGGCCCGGCCCTGCGGGGCGGGCAGCATGCGCTTCATCTGGCCCATGGGACCCATCGTGGACCAGGCGGACTTGATGTAGACCTTCTCGGGATCCACGGCATGCCCGGCGCGCGCGGCCTGGTTGACCAGGTTGGCGGCGGCGGAGCGCACGGTCTTGGTGATCATCCCGGAGCAGATGCGCGGGATCATCGGCAGGAGGCGCTCGGCCTCCAGGACGGACTTGCCGCGGATCTCCTTGAGGACCTGCGCGACCTTGCGCGTCCCGTATCTTTGAAATCGAGCGTGAGCGGTGGCTTCCATTTTCTTTTCCTAGGTGGTCTGGGACGGCTCAGGTCTTGTCGGCGGACTCCTTATGAGTCCCGCCGTGCGCCTTGAAGAAGCGGGTGAAGGAGAACTCGCCGAGCTTGTGGCCGACCATCTGCTCGGTCACGTACACGGGCAGGAACTTGCGGCCGTTGTGGACCGAGAACGTGTGCCCGACGAAGTCCGGGGTGATCGTGCACTGGCGCGCCCAGGTCTTGATCGGCTTCTTGTCGCCGGCGGCGTTGAGCTTCTGGACCTTGGCCATCAGCTTCGCGTCGATGTAGGGGCCCTTCTTGGTGGATCGGCTCATGTCGGTTCCTCAGTTATCCCGCGTGCGTGGCGGAGCGGCGCCGGTCGGAGACGATCATCCAGCCCCAGACCTTCTTCTTGCTGCGGGTCTTGTAGCCCTTCGCCAGCTGGTTCCAGGGCGAGCGCGGGTGGTTGTTGCCCTTGGACTTGCCGCGGCCGCCGCCGAGCGGGTGGTCGGTGGCGTTCATCGCGCCGCCGCGCACCGTCGGGCGGATGCCGCGGTGGCGGCTGCGCCCGGCCTTGCCGAGGGAGATCGTGTTGTGCTCCGTGTTTCCCACCTGGCCGATCGTCGCCATGCAGGCGTCGGGGACCATGCGGACCTCGCCCGAGGGCATCTTGAGCTGCGCGTAGCCGGCGTCCTTGGCCATCAACTGTGCCTGGGACCCCGCCGAGCGCATCATCTGGCCGCCCTTGCCGGGAGTCAGCTCCACGTTGTGGATGAAGGAGCCGTCCGGGATCTTGATCAGCGGCAGGGCGTTGCCGAGCTTGATCTCGGCGTCCGGGCCGCTCATGACCGCGTCCCCGACCTTCAGGCCGGCGGGATGCAGGATGTAGCGCTTCTCTCCGTCCGGGTACTGCACGAGGCAGATGCGCGCGCTGCGGTTCGGGTCGTACTCGATGGTGACGACCTTGCCCGGGATGCCGATTTTGTCGCGCTTGAAGTCGATGATGCGGTAGGCGCGCTTGTGGCCGCCGCCCTGGTGGCGGACCATGATCATGCCGGTGTTGTTGCGGCCGCCCTTGCGGGTCAGCTTGGTCACCAGGCTCTTCTCGGGGGTCTTCGTCGTCAGCTCCGAGTAGTCCGCGGAGGTCATCCCGCGGCGGGACGGGGTGTACGGCTTGTAGGATTTGATCGGCATCGGGGTTCTCTCTCTAGGCCTGCTGCGCGAAATCGATCTTCTGGCCCTTGGCGACCGTCACGATCGCCTTCTTCCAGTCGGGCCTCATGCCGCCGCCGCGGCCGTGGCGGCGGAACTTGCCGGGCAGGACCATCGTGCGGACAGCCTCGACCTTCACCTTGAACATCGCCTCGACGGCGTTCTTGACGTCCGTCTTCGAGGCTCCCAGGGAGGCCTGGAACAGGTACTGATTGCTCTTCTCCTGGAGGCGGGTGCCGCGCTCGGTGAGCAGCGGACGGACCAGGACGGCGTGGAGGTCTTTCTCGGACATGATCGTTCTACCTTTAGTTCCAGCGGGCGCCGAGCTTCTCGAGCGCGGGCTGCGTGATGACGAGCTTGCGGCAATTGAGGACCTCGTACGCGTTGACGTCCGCCGCGAGGCGGATCGCCACCGTCGGGAGGTTGCGGCAGGCCCGCGCCAGCGTCGCGTCGGGCGCCTCGAGCACGACGAGGGTGCGCCCCTCGCAGCCGAGCTTGGCCAGGACGGCGGCCATCAGCTTGGTCTTGGGCTCCTTGACGGCGAGCTCCTTGACGCAGACCAGGCCGTCGTCCGCCGCGCGGGCCGACAGGGCCTGCGCGAGGGCCAGCTTGGCCTTCTGTCGCGGGAAGTCCAGGCGGGAGCCGCGGCCCATGCGCGGGCCGTGGATGATCGCGCCGTGGCGCCAAAGACCGGAGCGGTTGGAGCCCGCGCGCGCGCGGCCGGTGTGCTTCTGCTTCCACGGCTTGCGCCCGCCGCCCGAGACCTCGGAGCGGCCCTTGGTGTTGGATGTCCAGGCGCGCTGGTTGGCGAGGTACACCGTGACGAACTCATGCAGGAAGCGCTTCGACGGGGTGTGCCCGAAGATGCGCTCCGGGAGGTCGGCCTTGCCGACTTCCTTGCCGCTGACGTCGAGAACCTTGGTCTCCATGACGACTCCTTACTTCTTGCCGCCCTTCGGGGCGCCGGGCTTGATGATGTTGCCCATCTTGTCCTTCTTGACCGCGGGGGCTTTCGCCTCGGTGCGGAACTTCTTGGACTTGACGGTCTCGCACACGGTGACGAGGCCGCCCCTGGGGCCGGGGACCGCGCCGGCGAGATAGATCAGGTTCTTCTCCGGGTCCACCTGGACGACCTCGATCTTGATGGTCGACTCGGTGACGGCGCCCATGTGACCGGCCATGCGCTGGCCCGGCATGACGCGGCCCAGCGAGCGCCGCGAGGCGAGCGAACCCGGCGAGCGCTCCTTGTCGGAGGCGCCGTGGCTGGCCGGCAGGCCCCGGAAGCCGTGGCGCTTGATGACGCCGGCGAAGCCGCGGCCCTTGGTGACGCCCTGGACGTCGACGTAGTCGCCGGTCTTGAACGCGCCGTCGATCGAGACGACCTGGCCGGCCTCGAGACCCTTCGGGTCGGAGACGCGGATCTCGCGCACCCAGCGCTGCGGGGCGACGCCGGCGGCCTTGAACTGGCCGAGCTCCGACTTCGTGCAGGATTTCTCCTTGCGCGCGCCGTAGCCGAGCTGGACGGCGTTGTAGCCGTCCTTGGAGTCGGCCGTCTTCACCCGCAGGATCGGGCACGGGCCCGCCTTTACGACGGTGACGTCGTAGAGGTTGCGGTCCTTCGGGTGATAGACCTGCGTCATGCCGACCTTCTCGCCCAGGATGGTGCGAAAGGTGGCCGGGGCCTTCTTCGCCCCGCCCGTCTCAGCCGTCGTCGTCTGCGTCTGCGCTTCGCTCATAAGACAAAAAGCTCCCTAATGGTCGTGGAAAGCCCGAAAAAGGCCGTCCCTTCAAGCCCTGAACCGGATCAGAGCTTGATCTCGACGTCGACGCCAGCCGGCAGGTCGAGCTTCATCAGCTCGTCCACCGTCTTGGAAGTCGTCGAGTTCAGCTCGATCAGGCGCTTGTGAACGCGCATCTCGAACTGCTCGCGCGACTTTTTGTCGACGTGCGGAGACCGCAGCACCGTGTACTTCTTGATGTGCGTGGGCAACAGGATGGGACCGGAAACGACAGCTCCCGTTCGCTGGGCCGTCTCGACGATCTTTCCGACGCTGGCGTCGAGGACGCGGTGGTCGTAAGCGCGAAGGCGGATGCGGATTCTCTGCTGCGGATTATTGGTCTCAGCCATGATTATACCTTATTTCCCGGGAAATTTCCTAGTCCAGAATGTCGGCGACGACGCCGGCGCCGACCGTGTGGCCGCCCTCGCGGACCGCGAAGCGCAGACCCTTCTCCATCGCCACCGGGACGATCAGCTCGCCCTCGACGTCGATGTTGTCCCCCGGCATCACCA
>JAJXTZ010000030.1 GCA_021783355.1 bacterium
TTGAGGTGCTCTCCCGTTATCTCTCATTGCCCAAGAGCACGCTCTACACCTGGGTCTCCCTCAAGAAAATCCCGCCAAAGGCAATCGTCCGTCTGGGCCGGGCCTTGCGGTTTGACCGGGCAGAGATTGACGCCTGGATCGAGCAGCAGCGCGCTCCCTCAAAATAACGCGATGTTCGACGAACTCCTTAAGCGTCTGAAGCAGCTCGAATCGATCAAAATAAAACTTGAACTCGATGAGGAGGGCTACCTTGATCGAGAGTGCCCCGCTGATCAATGTCTTTTTCAGTTCAAAGTTAACGGGGAAGATCAGAGCAAGCTCGGGAAGGACGAACCAATGTTCTGCCCCCTCTGCGGCCATTCGGCGGCCCCAACTTCTTGGAATACATCCGAGCAGCTAGACCACGCGCGCGAACAGGGCAAGGCGTATATCTCCGGCCAGATTGGCGATGCACTCGCCGCAGATGCGCGGAACTTTAACAACCGCCAGCCCTCCAGCGGATTCCTGCGCATGTCGATGGGAGTTCAAGGCTTTAAGCACGGTGCGGTTATCGTGCCCGCGCCCGCGAAAGAAGCTCTGACTCTTAAAATCGTCTGCGACCAATGCTCCTTTCGCTTTGCCGTTGTTGGAAGCGCCTTCTTCTGCCCACACTGCGGTCACACTTCGGTTGAAAGGCTGTTCGACGATGCGCTGAGGAAGGTTTTGACGAAGGTTGAAGCGGAGCCTCAGATTCGTCAGGCACTCGAAACATCCATTGGCCGCGATGCCTCGGAGTTGACCTGCCGCTCTTTGATCGAGTCGTCGCTCTCGGACTGCGTCGGCGCATTTCAGAGTTTGGCCGAGGCGATTCACCTTCGAAGCAACCCCGCAAAGAAGCCCCGAAGAAATGCCTTCCAGAACCTAGAAGAGGGTGGGCAACTGTGGCAGGACGCCTTCGGGAAGAACTATGACTCCTGGCTGTCCCCAACAGAACTGAAAGAGCTCAACGTCTTCTTTCAGCAGCGTCATCTTCTGGCGCATCGCGAGGGCCTGGTTGATCAGGACTACATCAACAAGTCCGGTGACACGCGCTATGGGGTCGGACAGCGGCTGGTCATCAAGGCTCCAGAAGTAACCAGGCTTGCTGCGCTTGTGGGCCGCCTCGGGGCTGGCCTCAGAAACCCCTGATCCGCTGAAAGGGCACAGGGACTAGCGCCAAAGAGGGTGCTTGTTCCAATCCTGAGCCAAGCCCATCCGAGCCTGGAAATCTTTCACACCACGATCATTGCTCACGAGGGCCTCGATGCTTTCTCGCCACTTCGCAGGATCAAAGTGAGGAACGGGAATCTTCGAGTTGAGCGCGTTCAGTAGGAACAACAGTCCCGAAATATTCCTCGGGCTCGGCCGAGGTGCGATCTGCCAATCCTTCAACTTGTTGGGGATCGCAGGCTTCACGCGCAGTTCCCTGTTCCAGAGCCGTGCATGATGTGCGCAGATATTTCGGACGTAGACGATCGTGTGAAGCCACGAAGTGATGATGTTCTGATGGAACCCATACCGAGAAGAGATCGCCGCCTGATCGGTAGAGTTGAGATTCGCAAACATCTTTGAGAGTGTGCCGAAGGACATTATTTCGACTGCCGTCCAGACGGGCAGCGCGGGAAACTCAGCGTAGGTGTTCTGGAAGTGCTGGATGAAGACTTCCCGCGAGCGTGTTGTCTCGTCTTCAACGTGATCAAGCCACTCGGCATGATTGAAGTAGCGATTCTCGGAGAATATCTTTCCGGTCGTGTGGGCAAACGGACCGTATTTGTGCCCGAGATGATACGCGAGTCCAGTTCGCATTGAAACCTCTATGGGTTCCAAGGCTTCGTTGATCAGAGACCTCAGCGCTCGGTCAAACTCATAGAGAGACTGAACTTGCTCGAATTTTGTTCCTGGAAGAAATATCTCGCCGTTCCCAGGTTGGTAGAAGACTCTGGAGTAAGCACTCAGGCGGTAGTAGTTGATCTGCTGGAGGAACGCCTCGGCCACAGCCGTGTCAGCAATTACGAGGCCGCGTTTCCCCAACAAATCGATTTGTTGGGCAAAGTCCAAGTGCTTCTTGTGGTAGGGCGGCTTCTTGCTTGGAAGCCAGGTGCGCGCCCAACGAGCAATTCGGATGCGCAGCTTGTGTCGGGAGGAGAGATGGTTCACACGGCGATGCGGATCACCATAAAAGAAAACCGGCCAGTTGCGCATCAGCCTTGCGGCTGAGAGGCGTGGCCGGTGTGTTACAGGCAGTATAGGACCTTTTTAAATAATCCGCAAGAGTCCTTCGGGAAACGCCAACTGGGACCAGAGGTCCTACCCTGCAACGGCAAGGCGCGCTGCGGCTTTACTGAGGAGATTGCCCGCAAACTCGAAGTTTCTGGTTTGAGGGACGAACTGTCGTCGACATGAGCCGGGCAGGGGCTGCGCCATCTTTAAAATTGTCTTGGGCGAAAATTCCTGCGACCCGCGTTTCTCTGAAAACCCGGGAGAGGCGCTGAGCGAGATTGAATCAGCAATCTCTCGGTATTCGCGGCCAAGCCCTCAGCCATCATCTCGATCTTGTCGAACTCATCGGTCTGGCCAAGATGGTTGCTGATGAAGTGAGCGCACGGGAGCGGCATTACATAGACAGGCTTGCCAGCGCCCTTGCTCAGTAGCCACCAGATTCTCCCGCCCTCTCCGAAATCAAAGAACACCCGCGATGCGCTGCTTGACCACTCCCGCAGCAACACGCAGCCATCGGCGCTGATGCGCCGCATGTTCGGGAATCTCGTGACAGCGCCTCCCGAATCCAATGCTTTAACAAATTGAGCCCAATCCCTTTTCCGCCGGGTCCCGTCCACCACCCAAATCAGCTTCTTGTAGAAGGCCTCACGCGACTGACGTTCTTCGGGATTGATTGGAGAACGCTGGAACTCTATCACCCAGTCGCGAGCCGTTTTCACGTCAGCGATGTGCTTCTCGCCTTGGTCCGTTTCGTGGATCACTTCTTGCCACTCTTCGGGGAAATGGCCCTTCCATACACGGTGCCACTCGCTTTCGTTCTCCCACCAGGGGTCGCAGGTGGGGCTTCCCTGGTGCGCCCAGTGGTGGATTCTGATTTCGCCGCACTTCGCGATCATGTGATGACCGAAAATCGGGCACTTCCCGATCAGCCCGGCCTCTGGGAGACGCCGAACGCCGTCAACTAATGCGAATTTCATGGATGCGCCTAACCCTCGACCTCTCTGCGGCCGGGCTTCCGTGGCATTTCTCGTTTTTCCTTCCACTCCCGCACGGGCACGGCTTGTTCCGTTCTATGGTCATCATGACTCTGGAGAGGAAACTGGCGGAAGGAGTGGGATTCGAACCCACGAGGGACTTTCATCCCTGGCGCTTTTCAAGAGCGCTGCCTTAAACCACTCGGCCATCCTTCCTAAATCTGTCCGCTTTCTGTCCGCTTTCGGTCAGATCAGAGCAACTTCGGTCAGGACCGATCAACCTTGCTCTCGACCTTCTCCGACGGAGAATTGAATCCTCGACGGTGGATCAAGAGATCAATCTTGTTTTCAAGACCGCTGCCTTAAACCGCTCGGCCACCTCTCCGTCGGGTAGGATAGCTGGGCGGGGGGGCGCTTGTCGAGGGCGGCGTCAGTCGGCTTCGCCCAGCTCCATCAGCGAGGCCAGCGCGGCGGTGCGCACGCCGGGGTTGGAATCGTCGCGCAGGCGCTTGAGGGCGGCGACGGCGCGCTTGCCGCCGAGCAGGCCCAGCGAGCGCGCCGCCGACAACCGCACGGAGGAATCGCCGCTCTTGAGCGCCAGGACCAGCGGCAGGGCGGCGCGCGGGTTGCCGGACTTGCCCAGGGACTCCGCGGCCACCGCGGCCCAGCCGGAGTCGGGCTTGTTCATGAGCCCGACCAGATGGTCCAGTCCCGACGCGCGGTCGAGCTTCGCCAGATAGTACGCGGCCAGCACCCCGACCTTCTCGGAGCCCGGGTCCTGCTTGAGCGCGCCCTCCAAGCGCGCGACCATCTCCTTCTCGCGGCCCAGACGGGCGAGCGCGTAGGCCGCCTCCACCTGCACGAACTTGTCGGGGGATTTCAGGCCGTCCTGCAGGAGGGAGGCCCCGCGCTTGTCGCCGATGTCGGCCAAGGCCTCGAAGACGGCCTGCGTCATGTCCCCCCCGCGTCCCGCCATCCGCTGGAGGGCCGGCAGGGCCTTGCGGTCCTGCAGGCGTCCCACCCCGCGCACCGCGGCCTCCGCGACGCCCTCATCCGGGGAGTTCAGCGACTCCTCCAGGAGCGCCGTCGCGCGCTTGCCGCCGATGCGGCTGAGCGCCTCCAGGATCCTCTCGCGCAGGATCTGCAGCTGCGGGGGCAGGTCCCCGAGCTGGAGCGCCACGGACTTCAGGTAGTCCCAGGCCCCCAGCAGGGAATCCACCGCGCGCGGGTCGCCGGCCTCGCCCAGCGCCGTCACCACCGCCGTCGTCACGCGCGGGTCCCCGCGCTTGACGTCGAAGGCCAGCAGCAGCGCGTCCGTCGCCTTGCGGTCGCGCAGGCGTCCCAGCGCCGGCGCCAGCCGGAGGCGGTCCTCCGCGTCGCCCGCGTCGAAGCTCTTGAGCAGCGTTTTCTGGCGCAGCCGCGCGAAGGACGGCGTCGCGCACAGCGTCAGCAGGGCCAGCAGGGCCGCGTCGCGGGGTCTCATGGCCCTAAGAATAGCCGGACGCGGGGGATTTGTCGAGTGCCGCGGCGCGTCAGAAGTCGAAGCTCACGCCGACCGAGTTCGTGCTCAGCGGCATCCGGTAGAACTGCCCGAACTCGGCGTGTCCGTCGAAGCGATCGAGGTGGACGCGCACGGAGCGGCGCGAGCCGTCGTCGCTCAGGCGCACGCCGATCTCCGCGTTCGAGTTGAGGTTCCAGCCGACGGCCTCCTTGGACTGCAGGTCCTCGGCGAAGTACAGCCGGCAGCGCGGCGGCGCGCGCCTCAGGTCCCCCGTCGTCAGCTCGAACCCGGCCTGGACCCCGCGCCGGCCGACCGCCGGGATGCGGTGCAGCAGGTACGAAGCCCCCCCGTAGAGGCGGGCCCAGGACGCCGCGTCGTAGGAGACGACGGCGCGCAGGCCCTCGATGCTGTAGCGCGTCCCGTCGCTGCCGGTGCGGCGGATGTAGTCGTCGCCGAGATGGGAGCTCTCGTGGAACAGCGTCGCGCGGGCCGACCAGCGCCCGGCGCGCGCCTCCACCGGGAGGTTCGCGAAGAAGTCCACCGTCTCGAACTCGTTGACCGAGCCCGAGAGCTTGAAGACCGAGTAGGCCATCCCCTCCAGGTCGGCCTGGACCGCCGTCCCGGAGGCCGTCCGCCAGCGGCGCAGGCCCCAGGTGTTTCCCAGCGCCACGTCGGCCGCGTCCAGCCCCAGCGCGCGGTAGTAGCGGGCCGAGGTCTGCGCTTGGCGCGGGTCGGCCAGCAGGCGTTCGAAGAGCTCGTTGGCCGGTGGAAAGCCCCGGACGCGCGCCTCCACCGCGCCGCCGCCCGCCGCGCGGGCGGGCGCCGCGGCGAGCAGGACCGACAGCGTCAGGACCCAGCCGCGCATCCGCGTGCCTCCTGCCTCTTTGGATGCGGCCGGAAGCCGGAGGATTCGGCGCCTTGCGCCCGGCACGGCTCTCCTTTATACTCCGGGCGTGGACAACATCACCCACACGCTCTGCGGGATGGCGCTGGGCGAGGCCTTCTTCCGGGAGAAGCACGGCCGGCGCGCCGTCACCATTTCCGCCTGGGCGTCGAACCTCCCGGACATCGACGTCCTGGTCCTCCTGACCCGCGACCCGGGCGCGGTGATCCTGCGGCGCAGCTTCGGCCACTCGCTGCTGCTCCTGCCCGTCTGGGCCGCGGGGATGAGCTGGGTGTTCAAGAAGCGCTACCCGGACATGGCGTTCCGGGACGTCTACGGAATCGTCGCGCTCAACGCCGGCGTGCACCTTCTCTTCGATCTGATCAACTCCTTCGGCGTCCAGCTCCTGTGGCCGCTGAGCGTGCGCCGCTGGGAGTGGTCCTGCACCTTCATCGTGGACCTGTTCCTGACCGCCTGCCTGGCCGCGCCCCACCTGGTCCGCCTGTCCCGGGCCTGGCGCCCGCGCTTGAAGCAGGCCAGCCGCGCTGGTCTCGCCGCGGCCGGGCTCTACCTGGCCGCGAGCCTGGGCCTGCACGAGCGCGCCGAAAGCCTCCTGCGAGCCGCCGAGCCCGGCGCCTCTTTCGTCTACGCCTTCCCGGAGCCCTTCGGCCCCCTGCGCTGGCACGGCGTGGCGCGCTACCCCGGCGTCTGGCGCCAGCGCCTGATCCGTCCGCTCGCCGGCGCCGCCGATCCCGCCGCGGAAGTCCCCACCGACGACGCCTCCCCGGGCGCGGCCGCGGCCGAGGCATCCCCGTTCGGCCGCCGCCTCCTGACCTTCTTCAAGGCCCCGGTCTGGAGCGCCGAGCCCGAGCCCGGCGGGACCCTGGTGCGCGTGCGCGACCTGCGCTTTTCCCCGCTGACCTTGGCGCACGGGGGCTCCTTCCGCTACGCCTTCGACGCCCGCCCCGACGGGAGCGCCGTCCCCCGCGGCGTGAGGATTTGGTAGGGTAAAGACATGTCCTCGCGCGACGCCAAGCGTCTCGAGCTCCTGCTCCAGGTCGGACGCCTGCTGTCCTCCAAGCTGGACCTGCCGGAGCTGCTGACCACGGTGCTGGAGCTGGCCGCGCGCGTGGCCGACGCCGAGACCGCCTCCCTGCTCCTGCTCGACTCCAGGACCGAGGAGCTGTACTTCGACGTGGCCCTGGGCCTGGGCGAGGACGCCGCGAAGGTGCGCCTGAAGCTGGGCCAGGGCATCGCCGGCGCGGTCGCCCAGTCGCGCGCCGCCGAGATCATCAACGACGCCCGCGCCGATCCGCGCTGGTCGCCCGCGATGGACGAGCAGTCCGGCTTCGTCACGCGCTCGATCCTGGCCGTGCCGATCCTGCTCAAGGGCCGCCTCGTCGGCGTGGTGGAGGCCATCAACAAGCGCGGCGGCGGCTTCGACGAGGCCGACCGCGAGGACTTCGAGGCCTTCGCCTCCCAGGCCGGCGTGGCCATCGAGAACGCCCGCCTGTTCTCGTCCCTGCGCGACGAGAAGTTCAAGCTGGAGACCGTCTTCGCGCAGATGCACGACGGCGCCGTCCTCCTCGACGCCGACGGACGCGTCGTGCTGGCCAACGGCGCCGCCAAGCGCCTCCTCGGCGGCGATCCGGCGGACGCGCGCGCGGCGTTCTCGGGCCTGGAGACCGACCCGCCGCTGGAGGAACTGCTGGCGTCCTCCGCGCCCGGCGCCGAGTTCCGCGCCGTGCGCCGCGAGCCGACCCTGCTGGTGATCGCCGGCCGCGCCACGCGCGCCCCGCTCTCCGGCGGCGAGGGGCGGCTGCTCGTCTTCCGGGACGACACCGAGGCCGCGCGCCAGGAGACGCTGAAGCGTTCCTTCCTGTCGCTGATCTCGCACAAGCTCAAGACCCCGCTGGCGTCGGTGATCGGCTTCTCGGACATCCTCGCGTCGAGCCTGGAAGGCTCGGCCGATCCCATGACCCTCAAGGCCGCCAAGGCCATCAACGAGCAAGGCCAGAAGGTCGCCGCCCTGGTGGACAAGCTGCTGCGCTACACGATGCTGGAGAGCCCCGACGCCGCCCCGCGCCTGGCGCCCGTCCCCGTGGACGAGGCCGTCGGCGAGGCGCTCAGGGGCCTGGCCCCGGCGCTCTCGGCGCGCGAGGCGCGCGTGGACTTCGTCCCCACCGGCCTGACCGTCACCGCCGACCGCGACATGCTCGTGCAGGCGGTCAAGGATCTGGTCGAGAACGCCGTCAAGTTCGACCCGAAGCCTTCGCCCACCGTCGCCGTGCGCGTGAAGGCCGACGACGGCTGGGCCGCGCTGTCCGTCTCGGACCTGGGTCCCGGCATACCCCCCGAGGCGCACGAGGCCGTGTTCTCCCGCTTCCACCAGGTCGAGAAGGACTTCACGGGTCAGAGGGAGGGCATGGGCCTGGGACTGCCCTACGTCAAGAAGGTGGCCGAGCTCCACGGCGGCACCGTCGCCTTGCGCTCCAAGCTGGGCGAGGGCACCACCGTCGTCGTGACCCTTCCCCGGGGGGGCGCGTGAGCGGCGACGCCCCGGCCTCGGCCTACGCGGCCGCCCTGCGCGGCGCCGCCTACGGCGAGGTCTTCCTCGAGGACTCCTCCTGGACCTCCGCGCGCCTGGAGGACGGGCGCGCGCAGGAGCTGGTCTCCGGCTCCGACCGGGGCGTGAGCCTGCGCCTGCTCCAGGACGGCGAGGGCCGCGTGCGGACCCTCTTCGCCAGCGGCCCGGACGCCGGCCCCGAGGCCGCCGCGCGCCTGCGCGCGGGACTCGGCGTCGCGTCCGGGGGCCCGGCGCCGGCCTTCACGCCGGCCTTCCGGAGCGCGCCGCCGCGCATCGACCCCGCGGCGGTCCCGCTGGAGAGCAAGGTGGGCCTGCTCACCGCGCTGGACCGCGCCGTGCGCGCCGAGTTCCCGTCCGTGCGCCAGGTGACCGCCGTCTACGGCGACCGCCGCCGCCGCACGCGCGTGATCAACACCGACGGGGCCGACGCGCGCCAGGACCTGGTCTCCACCAATCTGTCGGTCTCCGTCGTGGCCGAGGAGGGCGGGCGCCTGCAGACCGGCCACGAGTCCCTGGGCGCCCAACGCGGCTGGGAGCTCTTCGAGGGCGGGTCGGCGCTGGCCGCCGCGCGCCGCGCCGCCGTCCGCGCGCTGGCCAAGCTCCGCGCGCCGAAGGCCCGCGCGGGGGAGATGCCGGTGGTCCTCTCCAGCTCCGCGGGCGGGACCTTCATCCACGAGGCCATCGGCCACTCGCTGGAGGTGGACCACGTGCAGGAAGGCTCCTCGCCGGCCTACCGCGGCGCCGTCGGGCGCCGGATCGCGCCGGAGACGATCACCGTGGTGGACGACCCCACGCTCGCGTTCCAGCGCGGCTCGTTCTTCTTCGACGACGAGGGCGTGCCGGCCGCGCCGACGCGCCTGGTCGAGAAGGGAGTCCTCGCCGGCTATCTGTACGACCGCGTCGGCGCCCTGCGCGAGGGCCGCGCGTCCAACGGCCACGGCCGCCGCGAGTCGTTCGCCCACCGCCCCTTCCCGCGCATGTCGAACCTGTACATCGCCCCGGGCTCCGACGACCCGGCGGAGATCGTGCGCGGCCTGTCGCGCGGCCTGTTCGTCACGCGCATGGGCGGCGGGCAGGTGAACACGGCGACCGGCGAGTTCGTCTTCGAGGTGGACGAAGGCTTCTGGGTGGAGGGCGGGACGGTCCGCCATCTGGTCCGCGACGCCAACCTGCTCGGCATCGGGCCCGAGGCCCTGCGCTCCATCGACCGCGTCGGCTGGGACGTGGGCTGGGGCATCGGGACCTGCGGCAAGGAGGGGCAGAGCGTGCCGGTCAGCGACGGGCAGCCGACCATCCGCCTGCCCTCGGTGGTGGTGGGAGGGGCTCATGAGGATTGACGCGCGGGCGGCGGCCGCCCTGCTGTTGGCCGCGACGGCGGCGTGCGCCGCCCCGGGGACGGGACGCGCGGGCAGGACCCCGCGGCGGTCGGGCAAGAAGGCCGCGGCCAAGCCCGCGGCGACGGAGGCCAAGACGATGAGCGTCCTGGAGTGGAAGGGGCAGTACGGCGGCGCGCCCGAGGCGGGCCGCGAGGTCGTGACCGACGCCGCGGGCTGGGAGCGGCTCTGGCGCGGCCTGGGCAAGCCCGCCCCGGCGCTGGACTTCTCCGCGTACGCGGCCGCGGCCGTCTTCGCGGGCCAGAAGCCGACCGGAGGCTTCACCGTGCGCTTCGACGAGCCCGAGCCGCGCGGCGACGACCTGCTGGTGCGCGCGCGCGTGGTCGCGCCGACCGGCTTCGTCACGCAGGCCTTCGCCCAGCCCTGGGCGGTGCGCGCGTTCCCGCGTCCGAAAGGCCGCCTGATCGTGGAGGTCGTCTCCCAGTGAGGGCCGCGGCCGCCCTCGCGGCTTTCCTGCTGCTGTCCGGGCCGGCGCTCCCGGCCCGGGCGCAGGACGGCGACTCCCTACCGGACCTGCCGCCCGCCGGCGGCGCGCCGGGGTGGACGCGTCAGGGCAACTCCCTGCTGCTCTACGACCGCTCCGGCGGCCTCGCCCAGGAGCTGCCCCTGCGCGACCCGAACGAGACCGGGTCCGACGAGCGCGAGACCCTGGGAGGGATCTCCCCGGACCGGCGCCTGGCCTGGACGCTGGACCGGACCCTGCTGTGGACGCCGGGACGCACGCGCCTGCTCGAGTCGCGGCGGCTGCTGAGCGTCTACGGCGACGGCGGCCGCGCGCTCTGGAAGGACGAGGAGGCCGACCTGCCCGAACGCGGCGAGCCCGTCCTGTTCTCGAAGGACGGGACCGTCCTGCTGATCGCGCGCCGCGGCGACGACGGCTGGCGCGCGCAGGCCCGCTCGTGGACCGGCTCCGTGATCCTCTCCGTCGGGCCGTTCCCGAGCCTGGTCTCCATGGCCCTGACGCCCAACGGCCGCTACCTGCTGGCGCGCTGGCGCGTCCCGGACAAGAGCGACACGCACACCTTCGTGGACCTGAAGACCGGCGCGCGCAAGGACGTGGCCTCCTCGGACCTCCTGCTCGGCCTGGCGCGCGTGGACGACGACGGCGTCGTGCGCTCCGGGCCCCGCGTGGTGTTCTCCTTCGCGGCCGCGGTCTCCACCGCCGCCGTCGCCGTCTCCACGGCCGCGCCGCCGGGGACGCCGTGAGACCCGCGCTGGCCGCGCTCCTGCTGCTGGCGGGCGCCGCCCGCGCGCGCGCGCAGGACGGGGCTCCGGCGCGGATCGTGGAGACGCCGGCCGTGCGCGACGCCCGCGAGCGCCTCGAGACGGACCCGTCCGCCGTCGACGCCCTGGCCGCCCGCATCGCCGGGGACTCGCGCCTGGTGGGCCTGATCAGCGCCGACCCGGATCCCGCCCGCCGCCTGCGGGCGACCGAGGACTGGATCAAGAACGACAGCGACGCCGCGGCGCGCCTGGCCTTGGGCTTGGCCGGCGACCGGGCCGCCGGCAACAGCGCCTACGAGGACGGCCTCTTCATCCGCGTCAAGGAAGACGTCACGGAGAACCCCGGCGCCCGGAACAACCTCTACAACCGCCTGCGGCGCGCGGCGAAGAGCACGCGTCTGATGTCGAAACAGGGCGAGGGCATGTCCTCCGACGAGCAGAGCGAGATCATGCGCACCCTGTTCGAGGGCAAGGGCTCGGAATCGGCGCGGGTGCTGACCCAAAAGGACGCCGGTCGCAAGGCCGCCCCCGCCGCCCCGGCCACCTCGTTCTCGGGCTACTACGACCGCCTCAGCGCCGGCAACCTGCGCGGCTACTCCCCCCAATTGATGGCCCTGCAGAGCGCCCTGAGCCGCTCGCGCCCGCCGGGCGCGCCGGCCCTGGTGGAGACCGGCAAGCTCGACTATGCGACCCTCTCCTACCCCGCCTACGGGATGGAGTTCGACGTCAACAACCTGGAGGGCCGCCTGCGCCGCGACCGCATCCTGGAGCTGGCGCGGCTGGCCGGCGTCCGCCCCGGCCCGCGGGACTGGCGCGACCCGGCCGCGCTGGAGGCGCGGCTGTCCGCGAAGGTCCCGGCGGGAAAGCTCCCGCCGCGCCTGGCCGAGCGCGCCGCCCTGGCCGGCAAGGCCCGCGACGCCCTGCAGTCCTTCCTCGCCGCGGCCGAGGTCAGCAAGGACCCGCGCCGCATCACGCGCGGGCTCCTCGTGGACCTGGGCCGCCGTCAGCGCGAGGCCGCCCGCTGGATCACGGCCGCCGCGCTCGACGAGGAACTCTCCGCCGTCGAGGCGCTCGACGGCTTCCTGAGCCCGGAGCTCACGGCCGCGATCGCGGCCGCGCCCGCCCCGGAGGCCGCGCGCGCCGCCTACCTGCGCCGCGCGCAGGCCCTCGACCGCGCGGTCAAGACCGTGGAGGGCGACGCCCGGCGCGCGCTGGACCTCCTGCAGTCGGACTCCTGGGCGTCGTCGCTGGCGGAGGTGGACCGGCTGAACACGGAGATCCGCGCGCTCAAGGCCTCCCTGCCGGCCGACGTGGCCGTCTGCGCCCGGGTCCCCTTCCTGGCGCTGGAGGCCTTCCAGGTCCAGCCCCGATGGCGCGTCTACCTCGACGACCTGGCGGTCAAGTGGGCGCCGGGCCTGGCCTACTCCCGCGGGGTGGCCGCGCGCCGCGCCGCGCTCTCTCGCGCGCTGGGCGCCTACGGGCTCGTGGCCTCCGGAGACCTGGCCGGCGCCCGCCGCGACCTGGGCGGCGACGCCGCCGGGCGCTGACGACGCCCCGCAACGAGAAGGCGCCGGCGGGCCCTCGGCCCGCCGGCGCCTTCTGCGCGTCCCGGCGTCTTAGGCGATCGTGACGCTCTTGTTCAGGTAGACGTCCTGGATCGCGTTGAGGATCGCGACGCCTTCCTTCATCGGGCGCTGGAAGGCCTTGCGGCCGGAGATCAGGCCCATGCCGCCCGCGCGCTTGTTGATGACGGCCGTCTTGACCGCCTGCGCCAGGTCCCCGGCGCCCGCCGACGCGCCGCCGGAGTTGATCAGGCCCGCGCGGCCCATGTAGCAGTTGGCCACCTGGTAGCGGGTCAGGTCGATCGGATGGTCGGTGGTCAGCTTCTCGTAGACCAGCTTGCTGGTCTTGCCGAAGTTGACGGCCGTGTAGCCGCCGTTGTTCTCGGGCAGCTTCTGCTTGATGACGTCGGCCTGGATGGTGACGCCCAGGTGGTTGGCCTGGCCGGTCAGGTCCGCGGAGACGTGATAGTCCTTCTCCTTGGTCTTGAACGCGTTGTTGCGGGTGTAGCACCACAGGATCGTGGCCAGGCCCAGCTCGTGCGCGCGCTCGAACGCCTGGGAGACCTCCCAGATCTGGCGGCGGGACTCCGCCGAGCCGAAGTACACGGTCGCGCCGACGGCCACCGCGCCCATGTCGTAGGCCTGCTGGACGCTGGCGAACATGGACTGGTCGTAGGTGTTCGGGTAGGACAGGAACTCGTTGTGATTGAACTTCAGGATGAACGGGATCTTGTGCGCGTACTTGCGCGCGACCGAGCCCAAGACGCCCAGCGTGGAGGCCACGCCGTTGGCGCCGCCCTCGATGGCGAGCTTGACGATGTTCTCGGGGTCGAAATAGGCCGGGTTCGGCGCGAACGACGCGCCGGCGGAATGCTCGATGCCCTGGTCGACGGGCAGGATGGACACGTAGCCGGTGCCGGCCAAGCGGCCGTGGTTGTAGAGGGAGGCCAGGCTCCTCAAGACCGGCGTCGGGCGGTCGGAAAGGGCGTAGACGCGATCAATCGAGTCGGGACCCGGGAGGTGCAGCTGGTCCTTCGAGATGGTCTTGCACTCGTGCTCGAGCAGGGACTTGGCCTCGGCTCCGAGCAGGGCTTCGATGTCGGCGGCGGAATTCTTGGCGGCGACGGTCATGGGCGTGTCTCCTCGCGGTCCTGGGGCGGCGTCGCCCCTATCATACGAAATGACGCCTTGCGACGCATCTGCCGCACTAGGAGCCGGGGCGCAGGCTCGGGATCAGGGACTTGATGCGCGGCAGGGCATCCTCGGCGGCGCGCTCGCCGGCACGGATGATCTCCCGCGCGCGGTGCAGCTCGGTCCAGGAGTATTCCTTGAGGTCCGGGTGGAGCACCACGTGCGCGAGGTCCAGGCGCGACTGGGCGACCTCGTACTCCATCGTGTAGATCATGTGGAAGAAGACGTCGACGAGGCTCGGGGCCTTCAGCATCCGCGGCAGAGCCGCTTCCTTGAGCGTCTGGAGAGACATCGGGCGCTCCAGGAGCGGCTTGCCGTCGTGTGCGCCCGGGCTGCGGTGCGGGCGGTCGCCGGCGGGCATCGTCAGGTTCACCGCGATCATCGTGTCCGCGCCCAGGTCCGACAGGACGCGAGTGGGCACGGGGTTCACCAGGCCTCCGTCCACCAGGTAGCGTCCGTTCCAATGCAGCGGCGCGAAGATCATCGGCAGGCCGCAGGACGCGCGGATGGCCTCGGCCACCCGGCCCGACTTGAGGACCACCTCCTCGCCGGTCTCGATGTCGGCCGCGACGCAGGCGAACGGAATCTCCAAATCCGAGAACTCGCGCGAGCCCATGTAGGAGCGGATGAAGCGCAGCAGGGTCTCGCCCTCGAAGAGTCCCGAGCGCGGCACCGTCAGGTCCCAGAACAGGTTCTCGTAGACCCAGGACTTGTCGATGCGGACCGCCATCTCCTCGATCTCCTCGGGCTCGTAGCCGGCCGCGTAGCAGCCGGCGATCAGCGAGCCCATAGAGGTCCCGGCGATCAGGTCCACGGGGATGCCCTCTCGCTTGAAGACCTTGAGGACCCCGATCGTCGCGTGGCCCAGCGCCGCGCCGGTGCCCAGCGCCAGCCCCACGCGCTGGCCGCCGAGGCGACGGGCCAGCCGCGCGATCGCGCGGCGCGCGCGGGGGGCGGCGGCCAGGGCCCCTTCCGGAGACTCGGTCCGCGCGTAGGCCTCGTTGACGCCCTCGCTCCACGGGATCATCACCCGCTCCGCGCCGACCAGCAGCGGCGCGTCCTCCGGCTCCAGGTCCCCCACCCACAGGCGCAGCAGGCGCGCCGGCTCCGGGGCCAGGGCCGGGACCTCGGCCTCCATCTGACGGTACTGGGGGCGCATCGCGTCGCAGCCAGCCATCAGCACCCGGTCGGCCTCGGACAGGGCCGCCCGCTCGACGTCCCCGTGCCCCCCGCCGCCGAGACAGACCAGCGCGAAGTCGTTGCCGCCGCGCAGGGAGTTCAGGAACAGGTACAGGGAGCCGAAAAGGCGGCCGCCCAGCGCCGACGGCGGCACGGACAGGATCTTCAGGCCCGCCGCGCGCTCCTGGGCCAGGTCGGCGATGGCGGCCGGGTCGCGCAGGTTGACGGCCCTGAGCTCCGGCTCGCCGACAATCGCCGGCTCCAGCCCCGCCGCCCGCGCCACCGACCCCGGCTCGGCGGAGAGGTCCACGAGCAGGACGCGCTTGCGCGTCTGCGCCGAGAGCTCCGAGCCCAGCGTCCAGGCCAGCAGCGTGCGCGCCGGGCGCGGCAGGGCGGGGTCCAGCACGATCAGGCGCGCCTCCGCCCCCGGGCGCGCCGGGCCGGCGGTCTGGACGATCAGTCGCTGGGCCAGGATGCGCGAGAGGTGCAGGAGGATGCTCGGGTGCTCGCGCAGGATCTCCTCGAAGTCCTTGCGCGGCAGCTTGAGGATGTCGCTGGTGGAGTCGAGGCGGACCGTGGAGGTCCGGGGGATGCCGGTCAGCAGGCCCGTCTCGCCGGCCACGTCGCCGCGGCCGAGGAACGCGACCACGCTCTCGCCGCCGGCCTCGTTGGCGCGCAGGCGCCGGGCCTGGCCGGAGACGATCAAGTACATCGCGTCCGGGTCGTCGCCCACGCGGAAGAGCGTGGCGCCGCGGGGCAGGTTCAGAAGCTGCAGGCGGGCCGCGATCTTGCCCAGGTCCTCGGGGGAGAGTCCGGCGAAGAGCGGGATCCGCTTGAGGAAGGGCTCCCAGGAGGGGATCTCTTCGGGCTTCATGCTCCGGTCGCGCTCCTCATCGACGGCCCACGTTTAGTACAATCTCTTCCAGACGGAGCAGGCGAGCAGGCCGATGACGGTCTTCGAGTCCCGAATCTCCCCGCGACGCACCAGCTCCAGCGCCTTTTTCAACGGTAGAGTGACGCACTCCAAAAACTCGTCTTCGTCGGTGTCCATCTTGCCCGCCTTCAACCCCTCCGCGACGTACATGTGCAGGATCTCGTTGGCGAAGGCCGGCGTCGGCCAGTATTGGAGCAGCGGCGCGATCCGGCGGGCCGTGTACCCGGTCTCCTCCTTCAGCTCGCGCCGCACGCAGGAGAGGGGCGACTCGCGCGCGTCGAGCTTGCCGGCCGGCAGCTCCAGCGTGACCTCGCGGACCGGGTGGCGGTACTGCCGGACCATCACCACGCGCCGGTCGGGCAGCAGCGGCACGACGCCGACGGCCCCCGGGTGGTCGAGGTATTCGCGCGTGGCCAGCTTGCCGTTCGGCAGCCTGACCGTGTCGACGCGGAAATCGACCGCCCGGCCCCGCCAGACGGTCTTCTTGCGCACGAACCTTTCGATCAGCCCCGCATCCTGCATCGCCGCACATCCTAGCATTTGACCGAGTCCAAACCCGAGTTCGTCCACCTGCACAACCACAGCGAGTACTCGCTGATGGACGGCGTGATCCGCCTGACCGACGGCCACGGCAAGCCGTCGCAGGCGCTCAAGGACCTGGCCGCCTCCGGGGCCAGGGGCTTCGCGGTCACCGACCACGGCAACATGTACGGCGCGATCGAGTTCTACTCGGCGGCCAAGTCCCTGGGCCTGAAGGCGATCCTGGGCTGCGAGATGTACATCTCCAAGGGCACGCGCTTCGACCGCGGCCACTCGCAGAAGGAGAACTGCCACCTGACGGTGCTGGCCAAGAACTACGAGGGCTACCAGAACCTGATGGAGCTGTGCTCGATCGCCTTCAAGGAAGGCTATTACTACGACCCGCGCATCGACAAGGAGCTCCTCGCCAAGCATTCCAAGGGCTTGGTGGTGCTGTCGGGCTGCCTGAAATCCGAATTGAACCAGGCCGTCCTCTCCGGGGACTTGGCCAAGGCCGAGCAGCTGGTGACCTGGTTCCGCGACAGCCTGGAGCCGGAGTCGTACTACCTGGAGATCATGGACCACGGCCTGGACAAGCAGCGCCAGGTGACCTCCGCCCTCCTCGAGCTCAACCGCCGCACCGGCATCCCGCTGGTGGCGACGAACGACTGCCACTACGCGGTCGAGTCCGACCACGACGCCCACGACGCCCGCGTCTGCATCGCGACCGGGCGCAAGCTGGCCGAGACCGAGCGCCTGAGGTTCGAGTCCAACGAGTTCTACATCAAGTCCCCGGAGGAGATGCACCAGCGATTCGGGAGCCTCGCTCCCGCATCGCTGACCAACACGCTGAAGATCGCCGAGATGTGCAACGTGAAGATCCCGATGGACCAGCTCCTCCTGCCGGAGTTCCAGGTCCCCGAGGGCTTCACGCAGGACACCTACCTGGAGCATCTCTGCCTGGAGGGCCTGAAGGCCCGCTTCCCGGGCGGCTGCGGCCCCGAGTACAAGGAGCGCCTGGATTTCGAGCTCGGCGTGATCCGCCGCATGGGCTTCTCCGGCTACTTCCTGATCGTCTGGGACTTCATCAACCACGCGCGCGAGATCGGCGTGCCGGTCGGCCCCGGGCGCGGCTCCGGCGCCGGCGCGCTGGTCGCCTACGCGCTCCGGATCACCAACGCCGACCCGCTGAAGCACAAGCTGCTCTTCGAGCGCTTCCTGAACCCGGACCGCAAGTCGATGCCCGACCTCGACATCGACTTCGCCGACACCGGCCGCGACAAGATCATCCAGTACGTGCGCCGGAAGTACGGCGAGGAGTGCGTCGCGCAGATCATCACCTTCGGCTCGCTGGGCGCCAAGCTGGTCGTGCGCGACGTGGGGCGCGTCCTCGAGATGCCGCTGCCGCAGGTGGACGAGATCGCCAAGAAGATCCCCACCGGCCCGAACGTCCGCCTCCACGAGGCGATGCAGGGCCCGGAGCTCCAAGAGTTGGCCAAGGACCCGCAGGTCCGGCGCCTGCTGGAGCTCTCACTGAAGCTCGAGGGCCTCAAGCGCCACACCGGCGTCCACGCGGCCGGCACGCTGATCACCAAGGAGCCGGTCGTGCGCTACACGCCGCTCGCCAAGGGGGCCAAGTCGGACGTGGTCACCACCCAGTACGACGGCGACTGGTGCCCGAAACTGGGCCTGCTGAAGGTGGACTTCCTCGGCCTGCGCACGCTGTCCATCATCGACGACGCGGTCAAGTTCGTGCGCGCGCGCAGGGACCCGTCCTTCGACATCGACCAGATTCCGATGGACGACGAAAAGACCTACGAGCTGCTGCGTTCGGCCAAGGCCCTCGCGGTGTTCCAGCTCGACAGCCAGGGCATGCGCGACCTGATCTTCCGCATCCGCCCGACCACCTTCGACGACATCGCGTCGGCCATCGCCTTGTTCCGCCCGGGCCCGATGCAGTCCGGCATGCTCGACATGTTCGTGGACTGCAAGCACGGCCGCCAGGAGGTCAAGTACGACCATCCGCTGCTCGAGCCGATCCTGAAGGACACCTACGGCTGCATGGTGTACCAGGAGCAGGTGATGGAGATCTCCAAGAAGCTCGCCGGCTTCACTCCCGGCGAGGCCGACGGCCTGCGCAAGGCGATGGGCAAGAAGATCCCGGAAGAGATCGAGAAGATGCGCGACAAGTTCGTCAAGGGCGGCGCGGCGAACAAGATCTCCCCCAAGCTCCTCAACAAGATCTACGACCAGATGGCCAAGTTCGGCGGCTACGGCTTCAACAAGTCGCACACCGTCGCGTACGGCATCGTCGCCTACCAGACCGCGTACCTGAAGGCGAACCACCCCGTCGAGTTCATGACCGCCGTGCTGACCTCCGAGATCGGCCACTCGGCGATCGGCGCCGAGGACAAGGAGAACAAGCTCGTCACCTACCTGGAGGAGGCCAAGCGCATGGGGATCAAGGTCCTCCCCCCCGACGCGGCGCGCTCCGAGGCCAAGTTCTCCATCGAGGGAGACGCCGTCCGCTTCGGCCTGCTCGCGATCAAGAACGTGGGCTCCGGCGCGGCCGAGTCCCTGGTCGCGGCCGCGCGGGAGAAGCCGTTCTCCGGCCTCGACGACCTCTGCGCGCGCGCGGACCTGCACGCGGTCAACAAGAAGGCCCTCGAGTCGCTGGTCAAGGCCGGCGCGCTGGACTCGCTGCGGCCGTCCGAGCCCCCGGCGGCCGCGCGCGCGCGGCTGCTCGCCGGGATCGACCAAGCCGTCGGCCGCCAGCAGCGCATCAAGGCCGACCTGGACAAGGGCCAGGGCCTGCTCTTCGGCGCCGCGCCGTCGGCGCCCGCGGCGGCGGCCGCCGATGAGGCGATCAAGCCCCTCTCCGAGCACGACACGCTGGCCTTCGAGCGCGAGGTGCTGGGCTTCTACATCTCCGGCCACCCGCTGACCAGCGTGAAGGCCCAGCTCAAGGCTTGCGCGACGCACGAGATCTCGGAGCTCACCCCCGAGATCACCGCGCCGGTCCGCGTGTCCGGGATGATCAGCAAGCTGCGCAAGATGATCTCCAAGAAGACCGGCGAGCCTTGGGTGATCTGCACGCTGGAGGACCTGACCGGGGAGATCACGATGCTCTGCTTCCCGAAGATCTACGCGACGGGCCTTCAGCACCTGGCCAAGGTCGGGGCGCTGGTCGCCGCGTCCGGGCGCCTGTCATTCCGCGGCGAGGACGCCGGCACCGGCGCCCCGGAGCTCATCGTTGACGAGCTCACCCCGCTGGACCTGGCCGTCAGCCGCTTCGCCAAGCGCCTGCGCCTGAAGTGCGACCCGGCGCTGGGGACCGAGGTGCTCGAGGCCCTGCGCGAGGCGCTGGAGAAGCACCAAGGACCCTGCGCGGTCGTGCTCGAGCAGGAGACGCCGGAGGGCCTGGCCGTGCTCGAGATCGACCAGCGCGTCGTGCTCAGCCAGGCGCTCTTCGAGGCCGTCGAGGCCCTGCTCGGGGAGCGCTGCTGGCGCATCGACGCCGGCCCGGCGCCCGCGCCGGCGGTCCGGACCGGCCGGCGCGGCGGATGAGCGCGGCGCTGGCGCTCCTGCTGGCCGCGGGCGCCTCCGCGTCGGCCGGGAGCTGGGACCCGGGGGCGTCCCGGGCCGCCCTGCGCCGCGAGGCGGCCTCGTCCTACGACGCGGTCGTCGGCTCCGTCGGGCTGGCCCTGACGCCGGAGGAGGCTCCGGCGATCGAGGCCGGTCTCGCCGACGGCGTCCGCGCGGCCGCCGCGGCGGCCGC
>JAJXTZ010000192.1 GCA_021783355.1 bacterium
GGCCCCGGGCGCCGACGGCGCGCCGGCGGCGGCGGGCCGGGACGGCGCGGCGGGGTTGACGCGCTTGTCCATGACGCCGAACCAGACGGCGTAGACTCCGATCGAGAGCGCGACGGCGAGCCAGAGGTTTCGGTCCATGATGGGGGGTTCTCGGTGGTTTAAGGGATGGACGCGGGGACGGGGTCCACGCCGCCCGGGTCGAAGGGATGACAGCGCAGCAGGCGGCGCGCGGACATCAGCGCGCCGCGCGCGGCGCCGTGGCGCGCGACCGCCTCGCGCGCGTAGTCGCCGCAGGACGGGTGGAAGCGGCACGCGCGCGGGAGCAGCGGCCTCAACGCGAGGCGGTACAGGTCCAGCACGGCGACGAGCAGTGTCTTCATCGGCGCAGTCGTCCGGCCCGGCCCAAGAGCTCGAGCAGTTCCCTCTCCGCGTCCGCGCGCGTCGTCCACGGACAGCCGGGACGCGGGTAGGCGACGAGCTCCAAGCCCTCCTCCAGCTCCGTCCGGCGCAGCCGGAAGGTCTCCCGGATCAGGCGCTTCAGGCGGTTGCGGCGCACCGCGCCGCCGACCTTCGCGCTGACGGAGAGGCCCAACCGGGGCTCTCCCCCCGCCGGATCGCGGCGGTGCCAGAGGATCACCCAGCGTCCGACGGTCTTGCGGCCTTCCTTGAAGACCCGCCGGAACTGGCGCCGGTCCCCGAGGCGGACCCCGGGGCCGAAGCCGGACGGCGTGGTCAAGCCTGCTTGTGGGTCAGCTTGCGGCGGCCCTTGAAACGGCGGCGGCTGAGGGTCTTGCGTCCGCCGGTGGTCTTCATGCGGGCGCGGAATCCGATCTTCTTGAGGCGCTTGCGGTTGCGGGGTCGATAAGTGGGAAGCATGGTGGCGGGGATTATAGAACAAATTTGATATCTTCGTCCCATGGACATCACGCCCTCGGAGAAATCCATCGACGTCCTCCTTAAAGAGAAGCGCTCCTTCCCCCCGCCCGCCGCGTTCGCGCGCACCGCGCTGGTCAGCGGCCCGGCGGCGCGCGCGCGCCTGCAGGCGCTGGCGAGCCGCTCGCCCGAGAAGTTCTGGGCCGCGGCCGCCCGCCAGCTCGAGTGGTTCAAGCCGTGGAAGAAGGTCCTCCAGTGGAAGGCGCCCCACGCGAAGTGGTTCGTCGGCGGGCGCCTGAACCTGGCGCACAACTGCCTGGATCGCCACCTCGACGGACCGGTCCGCCACAAGGCCGCGCTGATCTGGGAGGGAGAGACCGGGGAGACCCGCACGCTGACCTATCTCCAGCTCCACCGCGAGGTGGGGCTCTTCGCCAACGCGCTCAAGGGCCTGGGCGTCGGCAAGGGAGACCGCGTGGCGATCTACCTGCCGATGGTGCCCGAGGCCGCGGTCGCGATGCTGGCCTGCGCGCGCATCGGCGCGGTGCACGGGGTGGTCTTCGGCGGCTTCTCGGCCGAGGCCCTGCGCGACCGCCTCAACGACGCCGGCGCCAAGGTCGTGGTCACCGCCGACGGCGGCTGGCGCAAGGGCACGGTCGTGCGCCTGAAGGACGCCGTGGACGAGGCGGTGAAGGGCGCGCCGTCCGTGACGGCGGTGGTCGTCCTCAAGCGCACCGGCACCGACGTGGCCATCCGCGAGGGCTTCGATCATTGGTGGCACCGCCTGGTCGCGAAGGCCGCGCCGGACTGCCCGGCGGAGAGCCTGGACAGCGAGCACCCGCTGTTCATCCTGTACACGTCCGGGAGCACCGGGAAGCCGAAGGGAGTCCTGCACACGAGCGGCGGCTATCTCGTGCAGACGGCCTGGACGGCAAGGCACGTGTTCGACCTGCGCGACACCGACGTGTATTGGTGCTCGGCCGACGTGGGCTGGGTGACCGGGCACTCGTACGTGGTTTACGGGCCGCTGGCCTGCGGCGCCACGGTGCTGATGTACGAGGGCGCCCCGACGCATCCGCGCCCGGACCGCTTCTGGGAGATCATCGAGCGCCACCGGGTGTCGGTGTTCTACACGGCGCCGACCGCGATCCGAGCCTTCATGCGCCTCGGCGACGACCTGCCCGCCCAGCGCGACCTGTCGAGCCTGCGCCTGCTCGGGACCGTCGGCGAGCCGATCAATCCGGAGGCCTGGCGCTGGTACCGCGACGTGATCGGGCGCAAGCGCTGCCCGGTGGTGGACACCTGGTGGCAGACGGAGACGGGGGCGATCATGATCTCTCCGCTGCCCGGCGCGACGGCGGCCAAGCCCGGGTCGGCGACGCTGCCGCTGCCCGGCGTGGACGCCGAGGTCGTGGACCGTCTGGGCAGGCCCGTGCCGCCGGGGCAGGGCGGCTTCCTGGTCGTGCGCAGGCCGTGGCCGGCGATGCTGCGCACGATCTGGGGCGACGACGAGCGCTACCGGGCGCAGTACTGGTCTCAGATCCCCGGGATGTATTTCACCGGCGACGGCGCGCGCCGCGACAAGGACGGCTACTTCTGGATCCTGGGCCGCATCGACGACGTGCTCAACGTGGCCGGCCACCGCCTGTCCACGATGGAGATCGAGTCCGCGCTGGTCGGCCACGCGGCCGTGGCCGAGGCCGCGGTCGTGGGGCGGCCCGACGCGCTGATGGGGCAGGCGGTCTGCGCCTTCGTCACGCTCAAGGGCGGGCGCGAGCCCTCGCCGGAGCTCAAGGAGGAGCTGCGCGAGCACGTGGCCGTCGCCATCGGCGCGATCGCGCGGCCCGCGGAGATCCGCTTCTCCGACGCTCTGCCGAAGACGCGCTCGGGCAAGATCATGCGGCGCCTGCTGCGCGAGATCGCGGCCGGCGGCGCGGTCAAGGGCGACGTGACCACGCTGGAGGACTTCTCGATCCTCGCGCGCCTGCAGAAGGACGAGGAGTAGCCCCCTGGCCTGGCGCGGGTTCCTGTCGGCGGCGTTGGCCGTCGGGCTCTGGCTGCTGCTCTCCCCGCCCCGGGAACAGCGCCCCGCGCGCCGCGCGGCCGCGGTCCTGCTGACGGCCGCCCTGGCCTGGGCCGTGCTGGGATGGACGCGCAGCGTGACCCCCTACCCGGACGCGTTCCCCCTGCCGCTGGGCCCGGTCCGCGCCTTGGCGCTGGCGGCGGCCGCGATCCTGCTGGGGACCGGGGCGTTCGCGGCGGCGGGCGGGCGCGGGGACGCGGGCCGCGGCGTGGTGTTCGGCCTGGCGATGGGGGCGATCGGCGTCCCGGCCGCGCGCTGGCCCGCGCTGGCGCGGGCGATCGAGCTCTGCGGCGGGACCTTCGCGGGGCCGCTGCTGGCGGCGCTGCTGCCCGTCGCTCTCGCCGCGACGGCGGCCGCGGTCGCGGCGGCGCTGCTCCTGCGGGAGCTGAACTCCCACGCGCGGGCGCTGACGCTGGCCGCGGCGGTCCTGTGGGCCGTCCCCACGCTGGGCACGGAGGCCGTGCTGACGCGCGGCTGGGGCTTCGGCCCGCGCTCGCTGGCCGAGGCGGCCGGGATCCCCGACAACCGCGACGCGGGCGTGGTGGAGGTCCTGCGCCTGGCCCCGTCGCGCCGGCGCGTGACGCCGCGCGAGAGCGTGCGCATGGCCGACGGCGCCTCGGACGCGTCGCCGCGCAGCCTGGAGAAGATCGAGGCGTTCCTGCGCCGCGCGCGCTACCGGGACGTGTTCGCCCGCGAGGGCGTGGGCGTCGTGCGCCGGGGCTGGCGGCGCTGGTGGTTCGCGGAACGCGCGCTGGACGCGGCGATGCTCTCGGTCCCGGGGCGGGTCCACCCGGACTACGCGGAGGCGCTCGACCTTCTGAAAGCGGGGCCGCTCACCGCGCAGCGCTACGCGAAGCTCCTGCGGCTGGACGCCCAGGCCAGCGCCGGCTCCGCGGGGCTGGAGACCGTCTCCGGCGCGCAGAAGGCCTTCGAGGGCTTCATCGCGGCCTATGCGCGCTTCGGGGACTCGGCGAAGGCCCAGCGCTGGCTGGAGCGCGCGGACGGCCTGCGCTGGGTCAGCGACCGCCCGCTGGAGATCGCGTCCCTGGAGACCTTCCGCGCCGGGACCGTGACCGGGCGCCTGACGGAGAGCGGGGTCCCGCCGCAGGAGGTGATGGTGGGCCTCTTCCTGATGTGGACCAGCTCGGCGACGCGCGTCACCGAGCCGCTGCTCTCCGACGCGGTCTTCCCGGACGCGCGCGGGAAGTTCTCGTTCTCGAACCTGGGGCCCGGCGACTACGAGCTGGCCCTGATGGGGCCCGAGGACTCGATGACGGGCCGTCTCTTCGGGAACCCCGGCCTCATCACGCTGGACGCGGCGCATCCGTCGTTCGGTCCGGTGGATCTGCGCCTAGTGCGCAACGAGGCGCCTCCGCTTCCCGACCTCTCGCCGCCCGCCGCGCCCCCGCCCGGTCCCGACGAGGGGCCTCCGGTGCGCTGGCCGGGACGCTAGCGCGGACCTCCCGGCGCTTTCTATAATGTCTCCCGTGACCCCCCGCGCGCTGGCCGCCTCCCTCCGCTCCGCCGCGGCCCGCCGCGACCCGCGCGCCCTGGCCCGCGCCGCGCGCGCGGCCGG
>JAJXTZ010000031.1 GCA_021783355.1 bacterium
AGCGCCGCCGCGCCCAGCACCGCGCCGGCCAGCAGCCCCGCCAGACCCAGCGGCAGGCCCAGGACCGCGCCCGCGACCGCGCCGGCCAGGCCCCAGCGCGTCCCGCCGAAGGCCTTGGCCCCCAGCGCCGCGCCCGCCCAGTCCGCGATCAGCGAGAACGCGGACAGGAGCGCCAGCACGACGAGCGTGAGCGTGGAGACCCCGCCCGGCACGAACAGCCGCGCGAAGAGCGCCGCGCCGAAGATCAGCAGGGCGCCGGGCAGGACCGGCAGGGCGGCGCCGACCGTTCCGAGGAGGACCAGCAGGACCGTCAGCGCCCAGGCCGCGGCGGGGCTCACGACTGCAGGCGGGTGTCCAGCCACACCGCCAGGGCCAGCACCAGGCCGCGGGTCACGAACTTGATCTCCGGCGAGACCGCCAGCAGGGTCATCCCGTTGAGCAGCGCCGCCATGATCAGCGCGCCGAAGAGCACCCCGCGCGCCGTGCCGCGCCCGCCGAACAGGCTGGTGCCGCCGATCACGCAGGCCGCGATCGCGTCCAGCTCCATCAGGTCGCCGACCGTGGTGGTGGAGGCGCCCGCGTACGCGGTCTGCAGGAAGCCGGTCAACGCCACCGCCGCGCCCATCAGCGCGAACGCGGCGATCACCGCGGCGTCCACGTCGATGCCGGCCAGCAGGGCCGCCTCGGCGTTGCCGCCGATCGCGTAGAGCTTGCGGCCGAACGGCGTGCGCTCGGTCAGGGTCGAGACCGCCAGGTAGCTGGCCGCCAGCAGCAGCGCCGGCAGCGGCACGCCGCGGAAGCCGTTCATCACCGCCACGAAGAGCGCGGTCAGCTGGAAGCCCAGGAAGGCCTTCAGGAAGCCGGCCTCCGCGTCGTAGTCCTCGCCGGAGCGCGCGGCGCGGCGCGCGCGCCGGGCCCAGCCGGCGATCAGCCAGGCCCCGACGCCCGCGGCCAGGACCCAGCCCGCCCACGGCGGCAGGTAGGTGGTGGTCAGGCGCGCGTACAGGTTGGGCGCGCCGGCCGGCGAGACGGGGACCGTGGCGTCCTGGATGACCAGCCAGAACAGGCCCTTGAAGACCAGCAGGCCGCCCAGGGTGATGATGAAGGCCGGCATCTTCTGCGAGACGATCAAGAGGCCCATCAGACGCCAGATCGCGTAGGCCAGCGCCCCGGCCGCCAGCATCGCCGGCGCCGCCGGCCAGCCGAAGCGGGTCACCAGCACCGCCGCCGCGCCGCCGATCAGGCCCACCCCGGAGCCCGCCGACAGGTCGATGTGTCCGGGCAGGATCACCAGGAACATGCCCAGGGCCAGGATGGCCGTGTTCGACAGCTCGATGGCCAGCATCGAGAGGTTGCGCGCCCCCAGGAAGTCCGGCGACATCGCCGCGAAGGTCGCCACGATGGCCGCCAGCGCCAGCGCCGACGACCACTCCCGCAGAGTCTTCTTGCCGATCTTCGCGCTCATGCCCCCTCCTCCTGGCCCAGCGCCGCGGCGATCAGGCGCTCCTGCGTGGCCTGCGCGCGGGGGAACTCCCCCGCGACGCGTCCCTGCCGCATCATCAGGATGCGGTCCGACATGCCCAGGAGCTCCGGGAGCTCGCTGGAGACCAGCACCACGGCCAGACCGGCCTCGGTCAGGCGGTTGATCAGCTCGTAGATCTCGACCTTCGCGCCCACGTCCACGCCGCGCGTCGGCTCGTCGAGGAGCAGGACCTTGGGCGCCGAGCGCCGCGCGCGCCCGACCAGCACCTTCTGCTGGTTGCCGCCGGAGAGGCCGCCGACGCGCGCCTCCAGGCCCGGGGTCTTGATGCGCAGCTCCGCGCGGTCGCGCTCGTTGAGGGTCCGCTCCTCCTCGGCGTCGATCAGGCCCCCGCGCGCGAGAGCCGGCAGGGTGGATAGGGACAGGTTGAAGCCGACCGACTGCTCCAGGACCAGCCCCTGCCTGCGGCGGTCCTCGGGCACCAGCGACAGGCCCGCGGCCAGCGCCGAACCGGGCGCGCCCGGCGGCAGGACCTCCCCGTCCACGCGGACCTCGCCCGCCGCGCGCCGTCCCCAGGCGCCGAACAGGTGCATCAAGAGCTCGGTGCGCCCCGCGCCCATCAGGCCGCCCACGCCCAGGACCTCGCCCGCGCGCACGCAGAAGGAGACGCTCTCCAGTCGCGAGACGGCCCCGTGGTCGCCGGCCGCCGTCAGCCCGCGCGCCTCCAGCCGCACGGGGCCGGGGTTCGGGGCGCGGCGCGGGAACAGGTCGCCCAGTTCGCGGCCCACCATGTCGCGGATCAGCGCGCCCTTGCCGGCCTCGGCCGCGGCGCGCGTGGAGACGGTGGCGCCGTCGCGCAGGACCGTGACGCGGTCGGCGATCTCGAAGACCTCCTCCAGGCGGTGCGAGATGTAGACGATCGCGATGCCCTCGCGGCGCAGGCCGCGCACGAGCTCGAGCAGGCGCTTGGCCTCGGCCTCGGCCAGCGCGGCGGTCGGCTCGTCCAGGATCAGCACGCGCGCCTTACGGCGCAGGGCCTTGGCGATCTCGATGAGCTGGCGCTGGCCCGCGCCCAGGCGCTCGACCGGCAGGTCCGGGTCGACGCGCAGGCCCAGGCGCCCCAGCCACTCGCGCGCGTCGCGCCGCGCCTCGTCCCAGTCCACCAGGCCGCCGGACAGGGGCCAGTCGCCCAGGCGCACGTTCTCCGCCACGCTGAGGGCGGGCACCAGCGCCAGCTCCTGGGCGATCGCCTCGATGCCGGCGCGCCGCGCGTCGCCGACGCCGCGGAACGCGGCCGGCGCGCCGTCCACCAGCAGCTCGCCCTCGTAGCTGCCGTGCGGGTGCACGCCGGAGAGGAGCTTGATCAGCGTGGACTTGCCGGCGCCGTTCTCGCCGCAGAGGGCGTGCACCTCGCCGGCGCGGACGTCGAAGTCCACGCCCTTGAGCGCGACGACCCCCGGGAAGCGCTTGACGACGCCGCGCGCCTCCAGGACCGGCGCGCTCACGGGCGCGGGGGCCGCCGCGACGCGGGCACGCCGCGGTACACGGCGTCGTAGGAGTGGTAGCCGCCCTTGACGACGGTCGTCGCGAGGTTGTCCTTCGTGACCGGCACCGAGTCGAGCAGGATGGACGGGACCATGCCGGCCCCGTTGTCCACCGCCTCCGGCGCGATCACCGGGCGGCCGCGGATCATCTTCAGCGCCGCCTCCACCGCCGCGCCGGCCTCCTCCTGCACCGGCTTGTAGATGGTCAGGGCCTGGGTCCCGGCCGCGATGCGCTGGCAGGCCACCAGCTCCGCGTCCTGGCCGGCGACCAGGACCTTGCCGGCCAGGCCCTCCTCGTCGAGCGCCTGCACGGCGCCCCCCGCGGTGCCGTCGTTGGCGGCGAGGACCGCGTCGATGCCGTGGCCGAAGCGGGTCAGCGCGGCGTTCATGATCTTCTTGGCGTTCTCCGGCTTCCAGTCCTCGGCCCAGTCCTCGAGCAGGACCTTGACCCGCCCCGATTTGATCAGCGGGTCCAGGACCTCGTCTTGCCCCTGCTTCAGGAGGAAGGAGTTGTGGTCGGTCTTGGCGCCCTGGATGCGCACCAGGCGCAAGGCGCCGGGCTTGTCCTTGAGCAGGCCCAGCAGGGTCCGCGCCTGCTGGCGGCCGATGCGCACGGCGTCGAAGGCCACGTAGAGGTCCACCGGCGCGCCGGTGATCAGGCGGTCGTAGGAGATGACCGGGATGCCGGCGTCGTGGGCGACCTGGACGGCGCGGGCCATCGCGGCGCCGTTGTGCGGGGCGATGACCAAGGCCTGCACGCGGCGGCTGAGCAGGGCCTGGACGTCCTGCATCTGGCGGGTGTCGTCGCTGTTGGCGGCCTGGACCAGGACGTCGGCCCCCAGCTCGTTGGCGCGCTTGACGAAGAAGTCGCGGTCGTGCTGCCAGCGCTCCTCCTTCAGCGTGTCGAGCGACAGGCCGATCAGCGGGCGTCCGGTCGCCCGCGCCGCGGCGGGCGCGTAGCCCCCGCGGGCCAGCACCAGGCCCAGCACCACGCTGACGGCGAACGACGCGACGACCAGCCAGCTGCGCACGGATAGCTTCATCGGACCTCCGGTTTCCGGGATGATAGCACACGCGCCGGGGGGCCCGGGCGCGCCGCTAGGGGCGGGCGGCGGAGAACGGGCAGTCGGCGCGGAAGTCGCAGCGCGGGCAGTACGAGGTCTTGGGCTCGAAGCGCCCCGCCTCGATGTCCCCCGCCGCGGCCAGGATGTCCGCGGCCAAGGCCTCCTCGCCGGCGCGGTCGTACGCGGCGCTGACGCGCCGTCCGGCGGTCACGCAGTCCACGGTGAGGAGCGCGGGCTTCAAGCCCAGGGCGCGCCCGGCCCCCAGCGCGTAGAAGCGCAGCTGGCCGTCGCGGGCCACCTGCTCCTCGCTGGGGGCGGCGGGGCCGGTCTTGTAGTCGATGAGCTCGTAGGCGCCGTCGGGCCCCTGGTCCACGCGGTCGATCATGCCGCGGACCTCGTGGCGACCCAGCGGCCAGACGAACTCCTTCTCCAGGGCGATCGTGCGGCTGCGCCGGGACATCTCCTCGCCGTGGAAGCGGGAGAGGGCGCGCTCGGCCTTGGAGTACCAGCGCGCCTCGGCGGTCTCGTCGGGATAGCCGCCGGGCAGCCAGCGGGAGCGCAAGTGCTCGAAGAGGGCCTCCAGCGAGTCGTCGCCGCCGGAGAGCCAGGCCTCCAGGGCCCGGTGCAGGGACAGGCCGAACGAGGACTTGGGGTTGAGCGGGATCTTGCGGCCGTCGCGGAAGATCAGCTTGTACTTGTACGGGCACTCGCGGTAGATCCGGTACCGGGTGTAGGAGATCTCCACGGCGTCAGGCCGCCGGGCGCCGGTGGAAGTCCACGAAGGTGTCGCCGTACTTCTCGCGCCGGAAGCGCTCCAGGCCCGCGGGGACGGCGACCTCCTCCTTCACGTGGTGCTGGAGCAGCGCCCAGCCGCCGGGGGCCAGCAGGCCGGCCTCCATCACGCGGGCCAGCGACGGCGACGAGTACGCCAGCGGGCGGTCCTCCTCGTCGCGGTAGGGCGGGCCCAGGTAGATCAGGTCGAAGGCGGACGCGCCGGCGCGGAACGCCACCCAGGACAGGTCCTGGAGAATGTCGCCGTACGAGGTCCGGCCGCGCGCGGCCGCGCCCAGGGTCTTGAGGTTCTCGTCGATGACGGCCAGGCAGCGCTTGTCCCGGTCCACGAAGAAGCAGGACTCGGCGCCGCGCGAGAGGGCCTCCAGGCCCACGGAGCCGGTGCCGGCGTACAGGTCGAGGAACTTGGCGCCGCCCAGGCGGGGGCGCAGGATGTCGAACACGGACTTCTTGATCCGCGACGAGATCGGCTTGACGGGGAGCGTCTTGGGGACGCTCTTGAAGCGGCGGCCGCGGCTTTCGCCTGCAAGTATGCGCATCTTGGATATTATATAGAATACAGACGCTATGGCGATCCAAGTCATCGTGGTGGACGACGACCCCATCGTCGGCTCGCTGTCCATGGAGCTGCTCAAGGACGCGGGCTTCTCCGCCCTCCTGATCCAGGACAGCCTGAAGGCGCAGGAGGCCATCAAGAAGGAGAAGCCGTCCCTGGTCATCCTGGACATCCTGATGCCCGGGATCGACGGGCTGACCCTCCTCCACCGCCTGAAGTCCGACCCGGAGACGGAGAAGGTCCGCGCCATCGTGGTCTCGGGCAAGTCCTTCGAGGCGGAGAAGACGCGCGCGGCCCAGTTCGGCGCCGAGCTCTTCATCGAGAAGCCCTACGACGTGGACACCTTCGGCCAGAAGATCACCGAGATCATGAAGTCGGAGGGCGTGGAGCCCAAGAAGATCGCCCTGGCCCCCTCCGCCCCGGCGCCCGTGCCGCGCACGGAGATCAAGGCCGTGGTCTGGGGCTGCCGCTCCGCCTCGTCGGCGGTCTCGCCGGTGGTCACGCGCTACGGCAAGCACACCTCGTGCGTGTCCGTGGAGCTGCCCTCCGCGATGCTGGTCTTCGACGCGGGCTCCGGGATCTCGCTCTTGGGCAACGAGCTGGAGAAGAGCAAGCGCTTCAAGGAGCTCTGGCTCTTCCTGACCCATTTCCATCACGACCACGTGGAGGGCCTGGCGGGGCTTCCCTGCGCGCGCGACGCGGGCTTCACGCTGAACGTCAGCGGCGCCGGCGAGCCGGACAAGACGCTGGAGCGCGCGCTCGCCGAGGCGCTGGAGCCGGGCTTCGGGACGGACGCGCCGCCGTGCAAGATCGAGCTCTACGAGCTGATGGAGCAGACCTACGAGATCATGCCCGGCGTGCGCCTGACGGCGTTCTACGCCAACCACCCGGGTACGACGCTGGGCTTCGTCCTGCAGGCCGAGGACCGCAAGATCGTCTACTGCCCGGACAGCGAGATCTACGGGGAGTACGGCACCGCGCTGCAGGACTACGACGAGAAGCTGGGCGGGCTGTGCCGCGACGCGGACCTGATGTTCCACGACGGGCGCTACACGGCCGAGGACTACAAGAACCACCGCAACTCCGGCCACTCCAGCTTCCTGGCGGCCGTGGACTTCGCCGGCCGCAACGGGGTCAAGCAGCTGGTGCTGGTGCACCAGGACGACAGCTACCCCGACGCGGTCCTCGACCAGATGGGCAAGGACGCCGAGGCGCGCGCGGCCAAGAACGGCTGGGCGCTGAAGGTCATGCTGGGCCGCGAGGGCCTGCGGCTCTCGATCTGACGGAGGACGCCATGGCGATGAGGATCGTTTTCCCCGGGAACAAGAAGGTCGCCGCGGAGTTCGACGGCTTCACGGTGCTGACCGACCAGCCCCGGGAGGCCGGCGGCGACGGCGCGGCCCCCGCGCCCTTCGAGCTGTTCCTGGCCTCGCTGGGCACCTGCGCGGGAATCTTCGTCCTCTCCTTCTGCCGCAAGCGCGGCCTGCCCACCGAGGGCCTGGAGCTCGTCCAGGACGCGCACTGGGACGAGGCGGAGCACCGCGTGTCCAAGATCTCGCTGAAGATCAAGCTCCCGCCGGGCTTCCCCGAGAAGTACCGCGACAGCGTGATCTCCACGGCCGCGCTCTGCACGGTCAAGAAGCACCTGGCCAAGCCGCCGGAGTTCGAGATCACGGCCGAGCCGGCCGGCGCCCCCGCCTGAGACCGCGCGTCAGCGCGAGGAGTACAGGCCGTGGAGCCAGGCGCCGGCCGAGAGGCCGAGCACGGCCCAGCCCAGCGGCCACAGGCCCGCGCCCAGGCCCGCCAGGGCCGGGCCCGGGCACACGCCGCACAGGCCCCAGCCCGCGCCGAAGAGGGCGGCGCCGACCACGGTGCGCCGGTCGAGCGTGCCGGGACGCGAGTCGAAGCTCCCGCCCAGGAGCGGGCCGCGCAGGACGCGCGGCGCCAGCTGGTAGACCAGGAGGGTGACGCCGGCGGCGCCGCCCAAGACCAGCAGGAGGCCCAGGTCGCGCAGGCGCAGGAAGTCCAGGACGATCTCGGGGCGGATCATGCGCGAGACGGACAGTCCCAGGCCGAACAGGCACCCCCCCGCCAGCGCGATCATGAGGCGGGACGGGGCGGCCGGGGCGGCCCTCTTGTCGGTCATGGCAGGAGGTGGGCGACGAGGATGGCGGTCAGCAGGAACACGGGCACGGCCACGAAGGACTCGCGCTTGAGCGAGGCCAGGCCGCAGATGCCGTGGCCGGCGGTGCAGCCGCCCGACAGGCGCGTTCCGAAGCCGGCCAACAGGCCGCCGACCAGCAGGCGCCACGGGGCCACCGCGGTGGTCAGGGCGACGCCGGTGCGCCAGCGCCACAGCCCGGCGCCGGCGATCAGGCCCGCGGCGTAGACCAGGCGCCAGACGCGCTCCTGGCGCCAGCGGGCCTGACGGAAGAACGGCAGGCCGGAGACCCAGGACCACTCGGCGCTGAAGAAGGAACTGGTGCCGGCCACGGCGCCGGTGGCGAGGTAGATCAGCGAGACGCCGCTGCCGATCAGGACGCCGCCGGCCAGGTAATGCTCCCAGCCGCGAGGAAAGAGGGCCATGACCGCCAGAGTCTAGCTTATCCGCGGCCGGGCGCTCAGCCGAGGTTCACGGGACCGTGGCGCGGGTCCCCGTCGCCGATGCGGCGCACGTACGGGACGCGGG
This sequence comes from bacterium, assembly GCA_021783355.1. Taxonomy (GTDB): domain Bacteria; phylum Elusimicrobiota; class Elusimicrobia; order UBA1565; family UBA9628; genus GWA2-66-18. The sequence goes on from JAJXTZ010000031.1 coordinate 8,126, forward strand.
CCTTCAGGCCGTCCTGGGCGGCGCGCCAGGCGTCGTCGGCGCCGGCGGCGGCGCCCAGGACCTTGCCCTGGCGCACGGCGATCCAGCAGGAGCCGAAGCGCGCCACCAGCTCCTTCTCGCTGTCCCGGATCCACATCTCGTCCTGCTTGAACGAGGCCGGGGCGTCCGGGCGCAGCAGGGCCTTCACGGTCTCCGGGTGGAGGAACTCGGAGAAGTCCTCGGCGATCTCGGCGCGGCGCGCGGCGCGGCGCGCGTTCCAGCGCCAGCCCGCCGCCAGAAGGCCGAAGACGACCGCCGCGAAGAGGAAGGGGCCCATGTCCGGTCCTCAGTGTAGTCCCGCGGGCGCGTCCGCGCAAGCCTTCGCGGGCGTTGACGAGCGCTCCGCAATCGTCCACAATGAGGGCATGAACAAGACCCTCCTGGCCGCCGCCTTCGCCCTGCTCCTGCCCGCCCTCGCGGCGGCCAAGGACGCCCCCGCCCCGCTGAAGGTGGGCGACGACGCCCCCATCTTCTCCGCCACGGCCGACACGGGCAAGACCTTCAACCTGGAGAAGCGCCGCGGCGACTGGACCGTTCTCTACTTCTACCCCAAGGCCGGCACGCCCGGCTGCACCAAGCAGGCCTGCGCCTTCCGCGACGGCATCGACGCCATCAAGAAGACCGGCGCCGAGGTCTTCGGCATCAGCCGCGACACGCTCAAGGCCCAGCGCGAGTTCAAGAAGACCCACCGCCTGCCCTTCACCCTGATCGCCGACCCGCACGGCGAGGTCATCTCCGTCTACGGCACGGAAGGGTTCCTCGGCTACAGCAAGCGCTGGACCTTCCTGGTGGACCCGGCGCTCAAGATCCGCTGGATCGAGCACGACGTGGACCCGGCGCTCGACGCCCAGCGCGTGGCCGCCGAGCTCAAGAAGCTCCAGGCCGAGACGAAGCCCTAAGTCCGCGCCCGCGCGATCAGCTCCGCCTCGCGCTCGGGCGTCAGCGGCGGCTCGAAGGCCTGGGTCTTGAGCCAGGCGCGGGTGTCGGCGATGGTCCGATCCAGCGGCGTGAGCTTCAGCCCAAAAAAGCCATGAACTAGGGTGTTCCGCTTATCGAATGCTAATGATAAGAGTGCGCGCCCATTGTCCCCGAATTTGACCTCATGCTGGACTTCCTTAAGCAGTCGTCCTAACGTTTTTGCACCAAGCCGGGCATTAGCGTCCTCGTAAGCCTGCTCTGAAGCAAGTGCACCTTTTGCCTTTCCGACGAGAAGAATGACGAGCTGAATTTCTGTCTCGAAACACTGCGCTGCGTATAAAGCACGCCCCGCAGTTGCATTGACGTGCTGTAATTGTTTAGCGCCGTTCGGCGGCGTGCCGCTGCAAAGCTGGGAATTCAAACCAATGCGTCACTCCAATTGGCACAAAGCCGTGAGATGTTTCCGGGCATCCGTAACCCCGATTTCTTTTGTCTCCACGGACGACCACGCATCGACATCCATCGGCGCAGAATTCTTCTTGTTCGCCGCGTCGACGTGCCCCAAGTTGAGGTCCAGATTCCGTGCTTGCTTGCGCAGACCAATCACCAGCAGTCCGTCGCATGGCTTCATCGCCGCGGGAAGTGCGTTGGCGTCGATGTCGCCTTTTGTGATCTCCTTGATCGAAACCCCAGCGCCGTCCTTCTTTATGACGAATACCTCAGCATCCGCCTGAGCATCGTCCTTCAAAGAGATCTTGCCCGACCAGATATTTAACTCCCCGGCTTTCACGCCATGGTGTTTTACGACACAATCATAAGTTGAAGCAGAACAGAATCTCGGCAGCATAACGAGAGTTGTGATCGCGATGGTCTTTCGAAGCATGGCTCTCCCTCCAATTGGAGAATCCATTCTACAACAACCCAATGCGCCGGGACGTGGGACGGTCAGCGAGGCAATCTGTTTCTCGTGGGGACGAGTGCAAGACGCAGGGGCTGCGGCGAACGGAGCATGTCTTCAAGAACCAGACAAGGATCGCGTCGCTGCTGCCTGAGTGTGCGCAAGATGGAGGCCAACACCTGCTGTGTCTGAGCGCCTCGCCAGGTCCGATTGCCTCCCCAGACTTTTCGGTTGACGACGGCCGGACGCATGGCTTGCTCTGCCTGGTAGTTGGTGGCGGGAACATCATCGCGGCCAAGGAATGTCAGCAGGTGAGGAGCCTCGTTCGTGAGATGTCTGAGAAAAGTGCGGTTCGGTTTGTGTCCAATGTGCCCGATTCCAGCGATGAAAGGACGCTACGGGTGGGCTTCGACCGCCGTCCTTTGCTAAAATCCCCCCTCAATGGCTACGAAAACCACCGAGAAGAAGGCTCCTCGCGGCAAGTCGGCCGACGAGATGGGCAAGCTGCAGCGCGAGATCTCCGTCTCCGAGTTCTTCACCAAGAACAGGCACCTGCTGGGGTTCGACAATCCCCGCAAGGCCCTGCTGACGGCGGTGAAGGAGGCGGTGGACAACGCGCTGGACGCCTCGGAGGAAGCGGGCCTCCTGCCGGACATCGCGGTCAAGCTCGAGGCGGTGACCTCCGACGGACACCCGGCGCCGGTGCTCTCCCAGGCCACGCGCTTCCGCGTGACCGTGGTGGACCACGGCCCCGGCATCGTGCGCGACCAGATCCCCAAGATCTTCGCCAAGCTCCTGTACGGCTCCAAGTTCCACCGCCTGCGCATGAGCCGCGGCCAGCAGGGCATCGGCATCTCGGCGGCGGGCATGTACGGGCAGTTGACCACCGGCAAGCCCGTCAAGATCATCTCCCGCACCGGCGAGAAGCAGCCCGCCCACTACTTCGAGGTCCAGATCGACACCAAGAAGAACGAGCCCCTGGTCCTGGAGAAGAAGCAGATCGAGTGGGAGCGCCACCGCGGCACCCAGGTCACCATCGAGCTGGAGGGCAAGTACCAGAAGGGCCGCGCCTCCGTGGACGAGTACATGGAGCTCTCCGCCATCTCCAACCCCCACGCCAATTTCACCTACGACTCCCCCGACGGCGAGACCAAGGTCTATTCCCGCACCATCCACGAGCTGCCCGAGCCCCCGAAGGAGATCAAGCCCCACCCGTACGGCATCGAGCTGGGCATGATGCTCAAGATGCTCCAGGACACCAAGAGCCACTGGCTCTCCGGGTTCTTAAGCACCGACTTCTCCCGCGTCTCCGGCCCCGCGGCCGAGGAGATCTGCAAGGCCGCGGGCTTGAACCCCCGCAAGCGGCCCCGCGACGTGGTGGGCGCCGAAGCCGAGAAGCTCTTCAAGGCCCTCCAGGCCGCCAAGCTGATGGCTCCGCCCACCAACTGCCTCTCGCCCATCGGCGAGCGGGCGATCCTCGCCGGCCTTTATAAGCAGATCAAGGGCGAGTTCTACACCGCCGTCACCCGGCCGCCGGCCGTCTACCGCGGCAACCCCTTCGTCATCGAGGCCGGCCTCGCCTTCGGCAAGGCCCCGGAGCAGGCCCATCTCGCGGCCGCGCCCAAGCTGCCCTTGGCCGAGGGCGAGACCCACGACGAGGGCGACGACGAGCTGGCCAGCGTGATCCGCTTCGCCAACCGCGTCCCCCTGGTCTACCAGCAGTCCGCCTGCGCCACCTTCAAGGCCGTCCTGGACACCACCTGGCGCAACTACGGCGTCACCCAGTCCCGCGGCGCGCCCCCGGCCGGCCCCATGGCCATCTTCGTCCACATGGCCTCCGTCTGGGTCCCCTTTACCAGCGAGTCCAAGGAGGCCATCGCCGACTACGACGAGATCCGCAAGGAGATCACCCTCGCCCTGCGCGAGTGCGGACGGCGCCTGGGCGTGTTCCTCAAGCGCCGGGAGCGCGCCCACCTGGAGAACAAGCGCCGCAATATCTTCGAGCTCTACATCGAAGAGGTCGTCGCGGCCTGCAAGCGCCTGAAGGGCGGCAAGCTCGCCGAGGCCAAGCTCAAGAGCCAGCTGACCGAGATCGCCAAGAAAATCACCGGCGGCCAGAAGACCGACGAGCTCCTGGACAAGAAGGCCGGCCCCCACGGCCTGCCCGACTCCATCATCGTCACCGCCGAGGGCGTGGAGGGCGAGCTGCCCGCGGACGCCCCCCCGGCCCCGGAGCCCGCGCCGGCGCCCGCCGCCGAGGCCCCGGCCCCCGAGCCCGCCCCGCGGCCCATGGCCCCCAAGAAGCCGAAGGCCAAGACCAAGGCGAAGCCCGCCAAGGCCCAGAAGCCCCAGCCGAAGAAGAAGGGCAAGAGGTAGACCATGGCCAAGACCAATCCCGCCGTCGAGAAGAAGCTGGTCGGCCTGGCCGACCTCGTCATCGAGGCCGCCGCCCGGAAGAAGGACCCGTCCATCGCCATCCCCGTGCGCTCGCTGTCCAACGTGAGCTTCAACGAGAAGAAGGGCTTCATCGAGATGGGCAAGAACAAGCAGCTGCGCACCTTTTTCAACGTGGGCATGGCCAAGAAGTTCATGCAGACCATGCTGGTGGCCGATGCCTTGAACGAGCTCCAGAAGGGCGACCTGACCACCAGCCTGCGCGAGATTTACTACCGCACCAAGCACACCATCGGCGACTCCCACGAGAACACCTTCGACGACCAGGCCGAGTCCGACCCCGTCATCGAGGACCTGGAGGTCGGCCTGGCCGCCCTGCGCGAGGAGTTCCACGTCCGCGCCGAGAACGCCGGCACCATCGTCGGCCCCGTCGTCTTCGAGGACGACGGCGACCGCGTGGACTGCGCGAAGCTCGGCAAGGGCGGCTACTCGGTCCCCTCGATCGTCGAGGACGAGTACCTGCAGATCAAGAAGTGCACCGCCGACTTCGTCCTCCTGATCGAGAAGGGCACCCAGTGGAACCGCCTCTCCGAGGACAAGTTCTGGCGCAAGTACAACTGCATCCTGCTCACCGGCAACGGCCAGCCCCCCCGCGGCGTGCGCCGCCTGGCCCGCCGCCTGCACGAGGAGAAGAAGCTCCCCGTCTACGTCCTGGTGGACAACGACCCCTGGGGCTACTACATCTACTCCGTGGTCAAGCAGGGCTCCATCAACCTGGCCTTCGAGAGCCAGCGCATGGCCATCCCCGCCGCCCGCTTCGTGGGCCTGTCCAGCGCCGACCCCGAGAGCTACGACCTCCCGCGCAACGTCGGCATCAAGCTCAACGACAAGGACATCGCCCGCGCCAAGGAGCTGATGAACTATCCCTGGTTCCAGAAGAAGCACTGGCAGGTGGAGATCAAGCGCATGCTGGGCTCGGGCCTGAAGTTCGAGCTCGACGCCCTGGCCAACAAGGACTTCCAGTACCTGACCAAGCAGTACCTGCCCAGGAAGCTCAAGGAGAAGGACTGGCTCGACTGACGGCCCGGCGCCGCGCCTAGCGCGACAGCGTCGACAGCCCGCGGGCGACCTTCAGGTTCTCGGCGTCGGCGCCCGGCTCCTTGGGCGTCTCCAGGATCGCGGGGAGGTCCGCGTACTCCTCGCGCTCGAGCAGGACCCGCAGGCCCTCGAGGCCCAGGCGGCCCTTCCCCAGGTGCCAGTGGCTCTCGCGGTGCGAGTGGACCTGCGCCAGCGAGTCGTTGAGGTGGAAGGCGCGGACCCGGTCGCCCAGCAGGCGGTGCGCGCGGGAGGCGAACCTGAGCGCCCCCTCGGCCGTGGAGAGCTCGTAGCCCGCGGCCCAGGCGTGCGCCGTGTCCAGGCAGGCCCCGGCCGTCACGCGCGCGGGCAGCGCGTCCAGGAGACGCGCCAGGTCCTCCAGCGTCCCGCCCAGACGCCGCCCGCCTCCGGGCACGTTCTCGATGAGGATCGCCCCGGGAAAACCCGACTCCCCGGCGCCGCGGAGCACCGCGTCGGCGAAAAGCTTCAAGCCCGTCTCCGCGTCCGATCCCGGCGAGTACGGCCCCGCGTGCACCACATAGGCGTCGCCGCCCAGGCCCGCGGCGAGCCGCAGTTCGTTCGTCAGGTGCGCCTGCGAGCGCGCGCGCAGGGTCCGGTGGCTGGAGGCCAGCGCCGGCGCGTAGCGCGAGTGGATCAGCAGGGTCTTGAGGCCCAGCGCCGCCCGCTCCCGGCGGAAGGCGGCCTGCTCGTCCTCGGTCGGCGGGTGATGGCGGCGGTAGGGCAGGGTCTGCAGGACGCCGAGCCCGTGCTCCCGGGCCTCCCCCAGCACCGCGTCCAGGCCGCGCGCGACCCAGGCGTGGACGCCCAGGATCACGGCAGGCCCAGCAGGCGCGCGAGCAGGCGCGTGCGGCGGCCCTCGTACGGGAACCACCACGGGTCGGGCAGGTCGGCCGGCCACTCGTGCTCGATCAGGGACTGCGCCTGCGTCAGCGCCAGCAGGCCCTCGTCGCCGTGGCGGCGCCACATCCCGCTGGATTTCACCCCGCCGAACGGCAGCGAGCCCAGCGCGTAGTGCGAGGACGGCTCGTTGACGCCCACCATCCCCGCCTCCAGCTGGGACGCGATCGCCTCCGCGCGGTCCAGGTCCCGCGACCACACGCTGGCCGCCAGCCCCTGCGCCGACGCGTTGGCCAGGATCACCGCCTCCTCCGGGCGGCCGACCTTGGTGACCGCCAGCACCGGCCCGAAGGTCTCCTCGTTCATCACCGCCATGTCGGGCGTGGCGTCCAGCACCAGCGCCGGGCTCATGCGCAGGCCCGCGCGGTCCAGGACCTCGCCGCCGATCACGCTGGCCCCCTTCTTGCGCGCGTCCTCCAGCTGGGCCTGCACCCGCTCCAGCAGCGGCGGGTAGATGAAGCGCCCCAGCTGCGCGCCGCCTCCCGCCTCCAGCGCCGCCATCCGCGCGCGCACCTTGGCCGTGAACGCGTCATGCGCCGGCGCCTCCACGAAGATGCGCTCCACGCCCACGCAGACCTGGCCGTAGTTGGCCAGCGAGCCCCACACCGCCGCCGCGGCCGCGCGCTCCAGCGGCGCGTCCGCGCAGACGATCATCGGGTGCTTGCCCCCGAGCTCCAGGATGGCCGGCTTGAGCTGGGCCGCCGCGCGCTGGGCCACCAGCCGCCCCGTGGCCGTCGAGCCCGTGAACAGCGTCAGGTCCGAGGCGTCCACCACCCCCTCGCCGGCCCCGCCGCGCCCCGCCACCACCGTCAGCAGTCCCTCGGGCAGCAGCCCCGTGGAGGCCGCCGCCTCCTCCAGCCACAGCGCCGTGCGCGTGGTCCACTCCGAGGGCTTGAGCAGGACCGCGTTGCCCGCCAGCATCGCGCAGAACGAGTCCCCGAAGGGGATCAGGAAGGGCATGTTCCACGGCGAGATCACCCCGATCACCCCGCGCGGCAGGCGCCGCACCGCCGCGCGCTTGTTGAGGAGGAACCACGGCGTCCAGGCCGGGCGCTCGCTCAGGATGCGCTGCGCGTTGTCGCAGAAGTAATGGACCAGCAGGGCGGCCGGGCCGAACTCCATCAGCTCGATCTCGTCGTGGGGCTTGCCCGTCTCCTCGCGGATCACCGCCGCGGCCTCCGCGCGCCGGGCCGAGAGCTGGCGCCAGAGCTCGCGCAGCGCGGCCGCGCGCTGGGCCACGCTGGCGCGACGCCAGGTCCCCGCCGCGCGGCGCGCCGCCGCAGCCTTGGCGGCCGCCTCCTCCGGCGACAGGTCCCAGACCGGCGTCGGGGGCGACTGGCTCACGCGCCCTCCCCGGGCCGGGTCACGCGGGTCAGCGCCGCCTCGAAAGGGTCGGCCTCGTCGGAGCAGGTCTCGCGCACTAGGCCCACCCCGGGCGCGTACAGGCGCTCGCCGCTGCCGCCGTCGCCGCCGGCGATCAGGTAGCCCACGCGCAGGCAGTCCGTGAAGCGCCCGGCCGGGACCTCGACGGCGGCCAGGCCTTCCTCCACGCGGAAGCCGTACGGCGGGACCGCCCAGGACGCGCCCGCGAGCGGGGGCAGGGGCAGGACGAGGACGCCGCCGTCGTACACCCCGTCGGCGCGGCGCTCGACGCGCGCGGTCTCGGTCTGCGCGCTCCCGTCGCCCGCGGTCCAGGTGCGCCGCAGCAGCGCGGCTCCGGCGCCGGCGGGCAGGTGCTCGACGACCAGGCGCAGGTCGTCGCCCGCGCGCTTGACCGCGTACTCCAGGCGCAGGCCGGGGCGCAGCGGCAGGTAGTCGGGCGCGGTCACCGCCACGGGGGCCGCCTCATCGCAAGTCCTCCAGCGGGACGTCGAGCAGCGGCCAGCGCACCGCGTCCGGGTCGCCGAAATGCCACCATTCGGTGGACAAGGGCGTGAAGCCCGCCTTCACCATGGCCGCGCGCAGGCGGCGCGCGTCGGCCGCCGCGCGGGGCGGGACGCCCTTGGCGCCCGGGGCCGCGTCCGGGCCGAACGCGTCGAAGTCGCTGGGCATCGGCAGGGGCTTGCCGTCCTTGCCGGCCAGGGCCAGGTCCACCGCGCCGCCGCGGTTGTGGCGGGAGCCGCGCGCGGGGTCCGCCACGAAGCGCCCGTCGGGCTTGGCCTTCCACATCGCGCGCTGGACCGACAGCGGGCGGTACGCGTCGAAGATCACCAGGCGCAGGCCCTCGGCGCGCAGAAGGTCCGCGGCCTTGGCCAGCCTGGCCGCCGTGGAGCGGCGCAGGAAGGCCGCGGGGTACGGGTACAGCGCGCGCCCCACGAAGTTGCGCGGGGTGGCGTAGCGCACGTCCAGGACCGCGTCCGGGACGAGCGAACGCACGGCCACCAGGGGGTTGGCGGCGAGGGCGGGAGCGCTCAGCGCGACGATGACGGCCAACATGCGGCCATCCTACAAAATAGGCCGGGCCCGCGGTTCCTTCGACCACGCGCCGAGCGAGATCGAAGGAACCGCGGGCCCGGCCGTCCGTCTCAGCGCGGCCGGTGGGCCGCCGGAGGAGGGGTCGGACCGGGCATCGGCTCGCGCAGGAGCTCGCCGAAGGCCTCGCCGGCGCCCATGTACCGGGAGTCGATGGCCAGGCGGATCTCCTCGACGCGCGCGGGCTCGGCGAATCGGCGCAGGTCGGAGAGCCCCTTGAGCGCGGCGCGCATCGCCTCGGTCGGGTCCAGGTGCGCGGCCAAGGCGGCGTCGTGCACGGTCTCCAGCACCAGCAGCGCCCCGCGCGAGAGGTTCTGCTCGGCCAGCAGCAGGGCGGTCATCGTGCCCTTGACCGCGTCCTCGATCACGGCGTCCGCGCGGGCGCCGCCGTCCCCGGTCAGCGCGGCGTCCAGCGTCTTGCGCACGACGGCCGCGGCCTTCGCGCACGGATCGCCGAGCTGCCGAAGCTCCTCGGCGACCATCTCCTTCGTCAGTTGAGCGATGCGGATCTGGTCCATGACGGGAGGATAGCCCCGCGCGCGTCCGCGCGCATCGAAACAACCGCTGAACTCCCGCTTAAGTCCGGGCGGACGCGCTTACGGCGCCGCGGCGAGGGCGGCCTCGGCCGCGCGACGGGTCAGGGCGTGGTAGGTCGGGGCGGCGGCGGCGAAGACCTCGCGGGCCAGCGCGCGGCCCTCCGGGGTCCGGGCCAGGGCCTGGTAGAGCGGGCGCACGAACTTCATGCGGCCCACCTCGGCGAGCAGGCGGCGCGCGCGCGCCAGGGCCGGCGGGTGGCCGGCCGCGACCGCCAGGCACAGCCACTGGTTCAAGATCTCGTAGTTGCCGCGCGCGGTCAGGTCCAGCGCCGCGTCCAGGGCCGCGCACTGCGCGGCCGTCGGCGGGGGCAGCTTCTGCAGGAAGATCAGCAGCTCCGCCGGGGCCAGGGCCTTCAACGGCGCCGGCTCCGGGATCCGCCCGTCCCCCCACCGCGCGGCCAGGGCGGCCAGCGCGTCCAGCCGCGGGGAGACGAAGCGCGGGGCGCCGGGCGGCAGGCCGGGGCGGTCCAGCCAGGCGCCGGCGTCGGCCGCGGCGAGCAGGCCCGGCAGCGTCTCCTCCACGAAGGCCCGGAACTCCTCGGTGGTGATGCTCTTGAAGCGGAAGCGCTTCATGTAGTTCTTGACGAAGCGGTCCCAGGCCGCGTCCCCGGCCAGGCGCTCCAGGACCGTCAGGAAGCGCGCGCCCTTCTCGTACGGGATCGAGGAGAAGGCGTCGTCGGGGTCCACGCCGTCGAGATGCAGCCGCAGGCGGGTGAGCTCCGGCTTGTCCTTGAAGCGCGCCAGCTCGTCGTCGAGCGCCTTCTGTCCGATGGCCCAGGCCAGGGCCGCGGCCCCCTCCCCGCGCAGGGCCTTGAGGATGCGGCGCTCGGCCCAGACGGTGAAGCCCTCGTTGAGCCAGAAGTGCTCCGCCGTGGCGTTGGTGACCAGGTTCCCGGTCCAGCTGTGGGCCAGCTCGTGGGCGACCACGTCCACCAGGCTGCGGTCCCCGGCCAGCAGCGTGGGCGTCAGGAAGGTCATGCGCGGGTTCTCCATGCCGCCGTACGGGAAGGACGGCGGCAGGACCAGCATGTCGAAGCGCTCCCAATCGTACGGGCCGAACAGGGCCTCGGCCGCGGCGAGCATGGACTCGATCTCGGCGAACTCCGCGGCCGCCGCGGCGATCACCGGCGGCTCCGCCCACACGCGCGAGCGCGGCGACAGCTCGCGACTCTCCAGCTCGCCGATCGCCAGCGCGAGCAGGTAGCTGGGGATGGGCTGCGGCATGCGGAACTTGAAGACCCGTCCCCCGCCCGCGGACGCGGCGTCGCCGGCGGGGCCGGCGCTCATCACGGCGGTCAGGCCCTCCGGGACCTCGATCTCGGCCTCGTAGGTCACGCGCGCGGCGGCGCTGTCCTGGCAGGGGACCACGCCCCGGGCGTGGATGGCCTGGCACTGGCTGAACAGGAACGGGCGGCGCTTGCCCGCGGTCTGCTCCGGGGCGAGCCACTGCAGGCCGGCGGCGTCGGGCGCGGTCTCGTAGGCGACGGTCACCGAGCGCGCGCCGCGCGGGAGCTCCAGGCGCAGGCGCCGGCCCAGGACCGGCTCGTCGGGTCCGAGCGCGAAGGGCACCGCGGCGCCGCCGCTGGAGACCGCGCGGATCGTCTGGCCCTTGGCGTCCAGGTCCAGCGTCCCGCCCTCGCCGTCCAGCTCGAGCTCCACCGTCCCGGCCAGGACCTTGCGCGCGAAGTCCGCGCGCAGGCGCAGGCGCCAATGGCGCGAGCGCGGCTGGGCGTCGTCGAAATGGGAGTGCGGGTCGACCCGGGCCATGCGCAGATTATCCGGAATTCGGACGCCCAGGGGAAGCCCCGCGGAGGCGGGTGGCCGATCCATTGCCACTCTCGGGACGATGAGGAGGACGGCCCGCCTCGCCGCCATCGTCCTGGCCGGCGCCGCGCTCGGTCTGGCGGCCGCCTACCTGTGGCGCGCGCGCCGGCCGGCCCTGCCCGATTCGATCGCCTCGGGCAACGGCCGCCTGGAGGCGCAGGAAGTCCACGTCGCCAGCAAGACCGGCGGCCGCGTGCTGGAAGTCCCCGTCGCCGAGGGAGACTTCGTCTCCGCGGGCCAGCTGCTCGCCCGGCTGGACACGCGCGAGCTGGAGGCGGCGCTCAGCCGCGCCGAGGCGGAGAAGGCGCGCGCGGTGGCGGTCGTGGCGGAGGCCCGGGCGCGCGCCGCCGAGGCCGACAGGACCCTGCGCCTGGCCGCCGGGGAGCGGACGCGGGCGCTGGCGCTGCTCGAGAAGGGCTCGGCCACGGTCCAGGAGACGGACCGGCGCCGCGCCGATTACGACGTGGCGCGCGCG
>JAJXTZ010000193.1 GCA_021783355.1 bacterium
CGCGTGGTCGCGCCGGAGGCCCTGCTCGACGAGGCCAAGCGCCTGGCCCGCGAGGTCGCGAAGGCGGCGCCGCTGGCCGCGCGCGCCGCCAAAGCCGCGGTCGCCGCCGCGCAGGACCTGCCGCTGGACGCGGGCCTGCGCCGCGAGCGCGAGCTCTTCTACGGCCTGTTCGACACCGCCGACCAGAAGGAAGGCATGCGCGCCTTCGCCGAGAAGCGCCCGCCTTCGTTCAAGGGGAGCTGACCATGCCCTCCGAGACCGCCGCTGCCGAGTTCCTCTCCGAGACCAAGGACGGCGTCCTGACGCTGACGCTGAACCGCCCCGACGCCTTGAACGCCATGACCGGGACGATGCTCAAAGGGCTGGCCGGGGCCGTGGCGAAGGCGGGCCGCGACGAGGCGGTGCGCGTGGTCGTGATCGCGGCCGCGGGCCGCGCGTTCTGCGCGGGCGCGGACCTGGGCGACGTGAGGAAGCGCCTGGCCGCGGGCGCCTTCGAGCACGGCGACGAACTGCGCGACGCCTTCAACCCCCTGATCCTCGCGATCCGGAGGATCGAGAAGCCCGTCGTCTGCGCCGTCCAGGGCACGGCGGCCGGCGCCGGGGCCAGCCTGGCCCTGATGTGCGACCTGAAGGTCTGCTCCGCGGACGCGAAGTTCCTCAACGCCTTCTCCAAGGTCGGCCTGATCCCGGACTCCGGGATGACCTGGCTCCTGCCGCGGGCCCTCGGCCTCTCGCTCGCGCTCGAGCACGCCTGGCTCTCCAAGCCGGTCTCCGCCGAGCAGGCCCTGGCTTTCGGCCTGGTGAACCAGGTCGTTCCCGCCGCCGAGCTGGCCGGAGCGGTCAAGAAGACCGTCGATGCCCTGCTGTGCGTCCCGCCGCTCTCGCTCGCGCTGACCAAGCGCGCGCTGAACCGCTCCCTCGAGTCGCCCTCCCTCGACGACCAGCTGGAGTACGAGGCCCAGCTCCAGTCGCGCCTGGGCCGCTCGAAGGACCACGCCGAGGGGATGGCCGCCTTCCTGGAGAAGCGCGCCCCGAAGTTCACAGGAGAATGACATGACCACCGAGCCCGATCGCGTCCGCGAGGAGAAGCTGCTGGCCAAGATCGCCGCCGGCGGCAAGATCGAGACCGTCGAGGAGATGAGCGACGAGTACCGCGAGCACCTGACCAACCTGATGTCCATGCAGGCCGACTCGGAGCTGGCCGGCGCGTTCGGCTACGTGCCGTGGATCCAGAAATCGCCCGACATCAAGGAGACCCTGCAGGTCGCGCAGATCGTCAAGGACGAGGTGCGCCACGCGCGGGTCATGTACCGCCTCCTCGAGGGGGTGGGCATCGACGTCGACGCCTACTACAAGTCCCATAACTTCAACCTGCGCGTGGACCAGGACGACCTCGGCACCCTTCGGGTGTCTTCTGATAAGCGCGTCAACATCTTCTACTACCCGATCGAGACCTGGTACGACTTCATCATGTTCAACTTCTGCATGGACCGCGGCGCGGGCCACCAGCTCGAGGACTCGCTCGACTGCTCGTACAAGCCCTGGTGCGACGGGATGGAGGGCATCTTCAAGGAGGAGGAGATGCACATGGCCCACGGCGACCAGTGGGCCAAGAAGCTCTCCGCCGACCCCAAGACCCACGGCGACCTGCAGAAGGCCTTCGACAAGTGGTACCCGCGCACGATGAACATCTTCGGCCGCGCGAACTCCCCGAAGAACGCGGTCTATCGCAAGTACGGCCTCAAGAAGCGCGACAACGACGAGGTGCGCCGGGCCTTCGCCGCGGACATCAAGGACAAGGCGGCCAAGTTCGGCCTGAAGGTGCCCGCGTGGACCCCGGTCGCCGCCAAGATGAGCGAAGAGCCGTTCATCCCGGGCTGATGGCGGTCCAGCGCGTCGCCGTCGTCGGCGCCGGGACCATGGGCGCGGGGATCGCCCAGCTCTGCGCGCAGTCCGGTTTCTCGGTCAAGGTCCACGACCCCGCGCCGAAGGCGCTGGAAGCCCTGTCCGGGCGCCTGCGCAGGGGGCTGGACGCGGGCGTGCTCAAGGGGAAGCTCACCACCCAGGCCGCGGACCGCGCCTTCCACGCGGTCTCCCCCGCCCCCGCGCTCGCCGACCTGGCCGGGGCGGACCTGGTGATCGAGGCCGCGCCGGAGAAGCTCGAGCTCAAGCAGGGGCTTTTCGCGGAGCTCTCGCGCCTGTGCCCGGACGCCCTGCTGGCGACGAATACCTCGTCGCTGTCGGTCGCCGCGGTGACCGCGCGCGCGGCCGCGCCGGAGCGGACGCTCGGGATCCACTTCTTCAATCCGCCGGTCGCGATGCGCCTGGTCGAGATGGTGCGCGCGCCGCGCACCTCGCCGGAGGCCTTCTCGGCGGCCTGGGACTTCGTCCTGACGGGCCTGCGGCGCACGCCGGTGGTGGTCAAGGACGCGCCCGGCTTCATCGTCAACCGCGTGATGCGGCCGTACTACGTGCACGCCCAGCGCCTCGTCGGCACGAGCGGCTTCTCCGCCGTGGACGGCGCCTGCCGGGCCCTGGGCGGCGTGCCGATGGGCCCGTTCGAGCTGATGGACCTGATCGGCCTGGACGTGAACCTGGCCATCACCGAGAGCCTCTTCGAGGCCCTGGGGCGTCCCGAGCGCTTCGCCCCCCCGGCGCTGCAGCGCACGCTGGTGGAGCGCGGCATGACCGGGCGCAAGGCCGGGCGCGGCTTTTACCTTTACGAGGACGGCGCGCCTGCCGGCGAGAATCCCGAGGCGTCCGCGCTGACGGCGCACGGCGGCGCCGCGTCCTCGCCCGAGGAGCTCTGGGCCGCCCTGCGCGCGGCCGTCCTGGCGGAGGCCGAGCGCGTGGTCGCCGAGGGCACGGCTTCGGCGGCGGACGTGGACACCGCGATCAAGCTGGCGATGAATTTCCCCAAGGGGCCCTTCGAATGGCGAAAAGAAAGCACGGCGGCCGGTCGCTGATCCGGCGGCGCCCGACCCTGCTGGAGCTCCTGAAGAAGGACCAGGCGCGCGTCCTGCGCGTGCTGGAGGCCCACGGCGTCTGCTTCGACCCGGTCACCTACCTGACGCTGACGGTGCCGCTGGAGAAGGTCGCGGCCTACCACGCCGTGCGCGACCGCCGCAAGTTCCTGGCCGACCTGCTGGGACGCTAGGGCTTGGGGATCGAGTCCCCGCCCTCGTGCCGCAGCCACTCCCAGAAGTCGGGGTTGGCGCGGTAGTAGTCGGGCAGCAGCCCCGGCTCGGCCACGGCGCGGAAGTCGCGCGCCAGGGCGGCCAGCGCGGCCTGGTCCCCGGGTCCCGGCGCGGCCCCCTTCGCGTACAAAGGCGCGGCGCGCTCCAGGCCGGCGTAGACTCCGACGGCGTCCTCGTAGTACGCGGCCTGCGAGAGTCCCGGCGGCACGGCCGGTCCCGCGGGGCTCGCGGCGCCGGGGATCTTCCTGCAGAGGTCGCGGGCGGGGTCTCCGTCCAGTGTGAAGTCGGCGCGGACCACGGGCGTGGCCGCCGCGGACTTGCCCGGCGCGGAGCTCAGCGGGTAGAAGAGGACGACGAACCCGCCGCCGCGCGCGGGCACCGGGAAGGTGCGGCCGAACTCCATCGGGACCAGCGCGGAGCAGGAGGCCCCGGCGCGGACCTGCTCGGCGCGCTTGTGCAGGGGGTCGGCGTCCAGGCGGTCGATCCAGCGGCCGGCGCCGCGGCAGGCGGCCAGGCCCGCGGCCAGGCCCGCGGCCAGGCCCGCGGCCAGGACGGCGAGGAAGAGGCTATTTCGGCGCATCGAAGCTCACCATCCAGTGCTGGCGCGCGCTCCACGCGCGCTCGAAGTCCTTGGCGCGCACGAAGCGGGCCCCCTCGCCGGTGCCGGTGTCGTTGATGTAGTACCCGTAGACGGCGCCCTTCGGGCCCACTTCCTCCCCGGTCACGTAGACGAAGTGCCCGGCCCCATCCCCGAGGCTGGGGTCGTTCCACAGGCGCTTGGCGGCCATGAAGACGATCGCGTCCCCGGAGCGGCGCAGGGATGCGTCGAGCTCCTTCGGCGAGCCCTGCTCCGCCGTGGACGCGACCCCGTGGGCCTTGAGGAGCGCTCCCATCTCGTCGGCGTAAGTGCCGCCGTCGCGGGTGCCGTTCTTCAGCTCGTATTCGGAGTAGTAGCCGCGGGCGATGCCCTCCGAGGCGAGCGCGGCCATGTCCGCCGGGAGGCCGCGGGCCTTCATGGCCTCGTACTGCGCCGCGACGCCGCAGGTGGGGCCCTTCTGCTGGATGATCAGCGGGGCCTTGCCCGTCGGGTCGCCGACGGTCTTGGTCGCGCCGAGCGCGTGCCAGAGCGCGATCTGCGCGTCGTCCTTGAGCCGCGTCATGCCCGCTCCGTAGCCGCGCGCGAAGTAGTTGCGCTGGGCGCGCTCGACCGGGGTGCTCGGCAGCGGCGGCGGCGGAGCGCCGAGGTCCGACACCGGCTTGGGCGCGTCCAGGGACGCGCGCAGGGCGGCGAGGCGGGCGGCCGGACCGGCGCCCGGGGCGGCCGCCG
>JAJXTZ010000032.1 GCA_021783355.1 bacterium
CGGCGAGGTCCGCGCCCGAGCCCGCGCGCGGGACCAGGACCGCCGCCAGGCGGCCGCCGCGCTCGTCGAGGCGCACCCAGGCCCGGCCGGTCAGGCGGCAGGCGGCGTCCAGGAAGGCCGCGCGGTCCGCGCCCTTCGGCTGACGGACGACGACGGCCTTACGCGCGGACCGGGTCGCCATCGAACGAGAGGACGGGATGGTACGGGTCCCCGGAGAGGGTCACGGGGCGCTCGGCCTCGATCGGCGCGATGTCCGGGGCGCCCAGGTGGCGCTGGTAGCTGCGGTGGACGCCGACGCACTGCTCGCGGTAGCGGCACCGGGAGCGGCAGCCGTCCAGCCAGGTCACCTTGAACCCGGCCAGCGTGTTCCACACGTGCGGCCAGAGGCGCGTGGGGACGGTGCACAGGGAGAAATGATACAGACGCGCGTCCTTGAAGCGTCTCAACTTCTCATAGTTGCGGTCGAGATGAGCGGCGCACTCGCTCTGGCTGAAAAGAAGCCTGTCTTTGTACAACTCGGCGAAGCCCTCGATCTCCTCGTACAGGAAGACCACCCGGTCCACCCACGGGAACTCGGCGAGCAGGTAGTCGAGCAGCCCGTCCAGGAAGCGCGCCTGGACCTTGGTCATGATGATCCGGATCTCGACGATCTGGCCGGGCTTGCGGTGGCGCGCCAGATTGCGCAGGCCCTCCGAGGTCTGCGCGAAGGAGCCCGGGGTGCGCGAGATCGCGTCGTGGCTCTTGGCGTCGCCGCCGAACATGGGGACGGCGGCCTCGAACGGGAGTCCCGCGATGCCGCAGGTCCGGCGCGCGAAGTCCGGGTCGGCCAGCGTGCGGCCGTTGGTCAGCAGCCGGATCAGGTTCTGCGGGAACTCGGTGCGGATCAGGGCCAGGATCTTCAGGAAGTCCGGGTGGAGGGTGGGCTCGCCGCCGGTCAGGTTGAAGTAGTCGCGGACCTCGTCGAACTTCACGAAGGTCTGCAGGCCGCGCTTGTAGTCGAAGACCTTCCTGCGGATCTCCTCGAACGCGTACTTGTCGGTGGTGTGCCGGTAGCCCTCCACGGGGTTCGAGCAGAACACGCAGCCGATGTTGCACTGCGGCCAGAGCGGGAAGTCAGGCATGGGTCGGCGCCTGGGCCTTCACCGGAGAGAGCTCCTCGTCGCCGCAGCGGCGCAGGTACTCCTTCCACAGGCCCTCGCAGCGGTCGTAAAGCGCGCAGCCCGCGCAGCGCTCGGTCTTGCCCCGGCCCGCGATCGCGCGCCCCGCGCCCACGTCGTCGTTCTGGAAGTCCGGCGCCCAGTGGCGCGTGCGGAAGGTCGCGACCTCGCGGATCTCGGAGATCTGGTCCAGGTCGTCGGGGAAGTGGCAGAGGGGCACGTAGCGGACCACGAAGTCGCGGGTGCCGCCGCGGCGGCCGACGGCCAGCGTCTCGCGCATGTACGGCGCGGCCTCGGAGATGCGCGGGACCAGGCCGTGGAAATTGGTGTAGGCGCCGCCGTAGGTCGGGTCCACGAAGATGAACTCGACGTGGTGGATGCCGAGCCCCAGGAAGAGCGCGCCGATCTCCGGCAGGCGCTTCATGTTCTGCTTGACCACGGTGCAGTTGCCGAAGATGCGCTCCAGGCCGGCCGCGCGGGCGTTGGCCACGCCGCGGATCAGCTCGTCGAACGCGCCCGGGACGTGGGTCAGGTCGTCGTGGAGCTTCGCGTCGGGGCCGTGGATCGAGAAGACCAGGTCGGTGACGCCGGCCTCCACGGTGGCCTTGGCGAAGTCCGGATAGGCGAACATGCGGCCGTTGGTCACCACGACGATGTCCTTGAAGCCCAGCGTCTTGGCGGTCTTGACCAGCGGGAGGAAGTCGCGGCGGATCGTGGTCTCGCCGCCGATCATCTCCAGGTACTCGACGCCGGCGGCCTTCGCGCGGACCATCTCCTCCACGATCTGGCGCGAGGACTTGTCCGGCAGATCGCGCTTGTTGAGGTCGATGCAGAAGTGGCAGTGACTGGAGCAGGAGAAGCCGGTGAACAGGACCAGCTTCTGCGTCCTGCCCGGCGGGGGCGTCCAGCCGCTCTGCGGGGCTTCGCTCATGCCGCGGGGACCTCCGCCTTCAGCGACCACAGGTACTTGCCCTTGACGAACCGGCGCTCGACGACGCCCATCTTGATCAGGGTCTCGGCGGCGTTGATCACCGCGTTCTCGTCCTTGCAGTCCTTGCAGATGGCCAGGGTCTCGGCTACCTCCAGGAAGCGCTTGGTGGTCAGGCCGTTCTGGATCTTGAGGACCTCCAGCACGCACTGCTCGTTGTCGGTCAGCACGCCGGCGCGGCCCTCGTGCTTCTCGCGCCCGCGGAACGGGGCGTCGTAGCGCTCCGGGATCTCCAGCAGCGGCGCGATCTCGTCGGTGCCGAACACGCGCGCGTAGCTCGCGTCCCAGCCGATGCAGCGGTCGTTGTACACGCACTTGGAGCAGGCCTCGGTCTTCAGCGTGTGGGCCTGCGCGGTCATGTCCAGGTCGCGCTTCTCCCCCTTGGGGTTGACGACCATGGTGTTGAACGCCGACCAGCCCAGCATCTGCTGCTCGTAGCCGGGCAGCACGCAGGGCGTGAAGTGGAGCAGGAGCGGCGGCTTGGGGTAGTTGATCTCGGTGAAGATCCCGTAGGCCTTCTTGATGTAGGGCGCCATGTCCGACAGGCGCGCGGCGATCTTGGCGCCCTCCTTGTCGTTCAAGGTCATGTTCCCCTCGTACAGGGGCGCGATGATCACGAAGTTGGAGAGCTGGAGCTGGAGCAGGAACAGGCGGTAGAAGTCCGGCAGGTGGCGGTAGTTCTTCTCGTTGAGGACGATGTTGACGCCGATGCCGACCTTCAGTTTTTTAAGGTTCTCGATGGACCTCAGGTTCTTCTCGAAGGCGCCGGGCACGGCGACCAGCTCGTCGTGCAGCTCCGCCGTGTGGCCGTGCAGCGAGTACTTCACGAAGGTCAGGCCCGCGTCGGCCAAGGTCTTGGCGTACTCGTAGTCGGCGATGCGGATGCCGTTGGTCTGGATGCGCACGTAGCCGTAGCCGATCTTCTTGGCCAGCGCGATCAGCTTGGGCAGGTCCTTGCGGATCGTGGGCTCGCCGCCGGTGAAGCCCAGGCGGCGGTAGCCGTTCTTGTAGGCCATGTACATGAACTCGACGGCCTTCTCGAACGGCAGGTCGTTGGGCTCCTTGCGCCACTCGAAGTCCTGCGAACAGAACAGGCACTTGGCCGAGCAGTTGTAGTTGAGCAGGATGTCGAAGCACTTGGGCTCGTCGAAGCTCTCGCGGTCGATCCGCTCCAGCTTCGGCAGCTCGGTCACGATCCGGGGAGCCGCTTCAGCCACCGCAGGCCTCCTTTGCGTAGGACTTGACTGCGTCCACGAACAGGTCCGCCTCGGCCTCGGTGTTGTAGGGGCCGAACGAGGCGCGCACGGTCGCCCCGGCGTCCAGGCGGCGATGGAGCAGGTGCGCGCAGTGCTCGCCGACGCGGATCGCGACGAAGCGGCCGGGCAGCTCGTGGTTCAGGTACAGGTTGAAATCCACGGGCGAGAACTCCGGGTGGACGGGCACGAAGCTGACCAGGCTGCCCTTTTCCAGATCATCCGGGCGGCCCAGGACCTTCACCTCGGCGACCCCGGCCAGGCCCGCGGCCGTGCGGCGCACCAGCCCGGCGACGTGCTCGCGCAGCGCGGCGTCCGGGAGCTCGGCGCGGACCTTCAGCGCCTCGTGCAGGCCGACCGCGCCGCCGAAGTCCTGGACGCCGGCTTCGAAGCGCATCGGGGCGTCCAGGTAGCGCGGCTCCGGGGCGCCGGCGCCCACCTCCCAGGACAGGCTCTTGATCGTCCCGCCGCCGACCTTGTAGTGGTTCAGGCGGTTGAGCTCCTGCTCGCGGCCCCAGAGCACGCCGATGCCGAACGGGCCGCCGATCTTGTGCCCCGAGAAGGCGATGAAGTCCGCGCCCAGCGTGGACGCGTCCTCGCGGTGCGAGCCGAGATACTGGGCGTCGTCGATGAACACGCGCGCCCCCTTGCGCCGCGCGATCTTCGCGGCCTCCGCGGCGGGCGTGACGCCGCCCATCACGTTGGACGCGTGCGTGAGGGCCAGCAGGGCGGTCTTCTCCGTGATCAGCGAGGACAGCCGGTCCAGGTCCACGCGGCCTTCGTCGGTCAGGCAGACCTTCAGGTCGATCTCGCCGCGGCGCGCGGCCTCCAGGAACGGCAGGGCCACCGCGTTGTGCTCGAGGTCGGTGATGACGACCTCGCGGCGGAAGGGCTCGTACGGGAACGCCCGGGCGATCAGGTTGGCGGCCTCGGTGGTGCCGGAGGTGAAGACGATCTCGTTGGGGCCGTCGGCGCGCACGAACTCCGCCGCCGCGCGGCGCGCGTCCTGGAACCACTCCTCCACCTGCTGGCTCAGCCGGTGCGTGGACCTCTTGCCGCCGCAGCCTCCCCAGCGCGCGTAGAAGTCGGCCAGGCGCTCGGCCACGCGCTCGGGCTTGAGCGCGGTGCAGGCGCTGTCCAGGTAGACGAGCCGGCGCCCGTCGATCTCGGCGTCGAGCGCCGGATAGAGAGCGCGCAGCGCGGCCAGGCCCGGCCCGGCGTCGGTGCCCGCGTTCATAGGGCCCCGTACACCTCGATGTAGTCCTTGCGCGGGCCCGGGCAGGCCTCGCGCATCGCGCAGCCGTCGCAGTCGGCCACCTGCTGCTTCTCGGCCAGGTGGCGGCCCGGGGCGCGCTCGCGCATCTTGCGGTAGTCGGCGTGGTGGTCCTTCCAGTCCAGCACGAAGCAGACCGGGATGTGGTCCACGTCGAAGTCCACGCCCAGCTCCGCGCAGGCGCGGAACGCGCGGTTCAGGTGCGGCGCGGCGTCGCGGAAGGCGGGCATGATCAGGCGGTTGTTCTTGGCCCGGCCCATCCCCTTCACGTACGAGAACTGGATCCACGAGAAGCCCTTCAGCTCGCGCGCGGCGAAGCGCACGAACTCCTCGGCGCGGCGGTAGTTGAGCTCGTGGACGATGTAGTTCAGGCGCACGGGCTTGCCCAGCGTCAGCAGGCGGCGCACGCCGCGCACGCGCGCCGCGAACGCGCCCGGGCTCTCGGTGACGAGCTCGTCCAAGCCCGGCTCGTGCGCGGAGAAGTTGACGTTCCAGAAGTCCAGCAGTCCGGCCAGCTGGGCCAGGCGTCGCGGGTCCCATTTCTCGACCAGGACGGCGTTGGTCTGGAACTCGACGATCTTGCCCAGCTTCTTGGCGTGGGCGACGATGGCCAGGACCTCCAGCGGGTCGCGCAGCATCGGGTCGCCGCCCGAGATCTGGATGTGGCCGGTGCGGTCCTCGGAGACCTCGGTCAGCAGGCCGTCCAGTTCGTAGCCCCCGCTGCGCCCCTCCGCCGAGCAGAAGACGCACTTGATGTTGCAGACGCCGTTGATGGGAAGATGGAGGGCCATCCTAAGACACTATACACTTTCACGGCCGGGACCGACACCCGGGCGACGCGGAAGGGAGAGCGGGTTACGGCAGAGCCGGGCAGGAGCCGTTGCAGGGGCAGCAGCGGACGACGACGTTCGGGTTGCTCGAATCGCCGATCTGGACCACCTTGCTCATCACCCCGTCCATCGTCGTCACGTAATTGGCTCCGCTGCACAAGGTCGTGACGCCCCCGCCGTTGGTGGGGTAGGAGGTCTGCACGTCGTAGCAGTTCGGCTGGTAGTTCACCAGGACCGTGGCCACGCCGGCCGCGCCGGTCACGTACGAGTCGCCGTTGACGGTCAGCTTGTCCCAGATGCCCACCTGGCGGGCGCCGCCGGCGGAGTTGTTGCCCACGATCATCAGCGTCTGGTACGAGCCCGCATCGTTGTAGATGGCGGCGCCGCCGTCGCCGGTGCCGTAGGCGGCCCAATTGCTGTAGTGCGGCAGCGTGCCGTAATTGGCCTCGGCGCCGGCGACGTCGAGCTTCTGGGCGGGTCCGGCGGTCCCGATGCCCACGTTGCCGTCGCCGCGCACGAACAGATAGGGGGTGCCTTGCTTGTTGACGTCCAGGGCGTAGGTCCCGCTGCCGGCGCTTGAGCCGGCGTCGATGTACGCCCCGTAGCCGGAGCTATGGGCGAAATAGGCCATCGCGCCGCCGCTGACGACGCGCTCGGCCCAGTTGCCGGCGGGACCGTTGACCTCGAGCTCGAAGCCGGGGCCGGTGGTGCCGATGCCCACGCGCCCGCCGTCGCGCGCGAGGTAGGTGTCGCCCGTCGTGATCATCTTGGTGTAGACGCCCGACGGAGCGGGATAATAGGTGGTGAGGGTGACGCTTTCCGAGGCCACTTCCGGCGCGGCCGCGAGCACCATGCACGCGGCCATCAGCCAGCGCAGGCTGCGCTGACCCAGGCGGAAGTCGAAATGGAGGGTGATGTCGGCCATGGGTCCTCCGGCGTCCTTGCCCGCAGTGTAACAGGGGGCTACCCCCTTGTCAATACTGGGATCCCGCGCTGAGGCCCAGGGCCGGGAGCGCCTCGCGCAGCAGGGCGGCGCGGGAGCCGGGCGACAGGGCGCCGGGACGCAAGCCGTCCCAGACGCAGTCCAAGGCCCCGGGCAGGTCCAGGTCCCGGGTCAGGCAGTCCCGGAAGCGCAGCAGATAGGCGGCGCGGGCTCGGGGACTGGGCTCCTGGGTGACGCCGGCCAGCGCGCGGGCCGCGGCGGCCAGGCGGGCGCGCTCGGCGCGAGCGTCCGCCAGGACCTCCCAGGAGAAAGCCAGGGGCCGGCGGTAGGAGGTCTTCAGGCAGAGGTAGCGGAAGTCCGCCGGCAGGAAGCCGCGGGAGGCCAGCGCCGCCGCGGAAGGCTCCGCCCCCCCCGCGAGCCCGGCCACCGCCAGCCAGACCGCCGCCGGGCCCGGGTCCCGCCCGCCGACGCGGATCTCGCCTCCCGGGAGCGGGTCCAGGCCGACGAAGCGCAGGGCGTCGCCCAAGGCGGAAGCGGCCGCCTGCTCGCGCGTCGAGGTCCCGGCCGCCTCCACGCCCACGGCGGGCGGGGACGCGGGCTTGAACTCGCGCAGGGCGCCGGTCCGCGGGTCGAAGAAGGCGAGGGTCATCGCCGAAATGATACTATACGCGCCGTGACCGCCGCGCGCCGCTATCCCGAGACCGGCGTCTTCTACCGCGCGCTCGACCGCGAGCTCCCGCTGATCGTGCGCGGGGAGGGCTGCTGGCTGCTTGACGACCGCGGGCGCCGGTACCTGGACGCCTGCGGGGGGGCCTACGTGGCCAACCTGGGCCACGGCGAGGCCGCGGTGGCCGACGCCTTGGCCGCGCAGGCCCGCAAGGTCGCCTACGTCAACGGCACCGCCTTCACCAACGAGCCCGCCGAGGCCCTGGCCGCGGAACTGCGCGCGCTCAACCCCGCGGGCCTGGACTTCTCCTACTTCCTGTCCTCGGGCTCGGAGGCGGTGGAGGCGGCGCTCAAGCTGGCGCGCCAGCACTGGGTCGAGCGCGGCCGCCCGTCCAAGCACAAGATCATCGCGCGCACGCCGGGCTACCACGGCAACACCCTGCTGGCCCTCTCGGCCTCGGCCCGCGGGCATTACAAGAAGGCCTACGGCCCCTGGCTGGTCCCGGTGCCCATGATCCCCGCGCCGTACCCGTACCGCCGCGCGGCCGACGACCCGGCGATGACCGGCCAGGCGCTCGAGGACGCGATTTTGAAGGAAGGCGCCGACACGGTGGCCGCGTTCATCGCCGAGCCGGTCGGCGGCTCCTCCACCGGCGGCTCCGTCCCGCCCCCCGGCTACTACAAGCGCGTCCGCGAGATCTGCGACCGCCACCAGGTGCTGTTCGTGGCCGACGAGGTGCTCTGCGGCGCCGGGCGCACCGGGCGCTGGACCGCGCTGTCGCACTTCGGCGCGCTCCCCGACATCATGACGCTGGGCAAGGGCCTCTCCGGCGGCTACGTCCCGCTCTCCGCCGTGGTCGCCACGCGCGCGGTGATCGACCCGATCGCCAAGGGCTCGGGCGCGTTCAAGCACGCGCAGACCTTCTCCCACTCGCCGGTGATCTGCGCGGCGGGACTGGCCGCGGTGCGCCTGATCAAGGAGCGCGGCCTGGTCGCCCGCTGCGCGGCGATGGGCGAGGTCCTGCACCGCGCGCTGAAGCCTCTCAAGGACCTGCCCGCCGTCGGCGACGTCCGCGGGCTGGGCCTGCTGGCCGGGATCGAGTTCGTGGCCGACAAGGCGACGAAGGCCCCGTTCCCGCGGAGCCTGCGCTTCGCCGAGACCTTCGTCTCCGCCGCGCTGGACGCGGGCCTGGTCGTCTGGCCCAACACCGGCCACGCCGACGGCGAGAACGGCGACCTGGCGATGGTCGCCCCCCCTTTCATCGTGACCGAGGCCGAGATCGGCGAGATCGTCTCGCGCCTCAAGACCGCACTCGAACGCACCCTGGAGGCTTGCCATGTCCGCTAGCGCCCCGTCCAAGATCACCTACACCTCGGCCAACGCCGACATGACGGCCTTTCACAAGTCCTTCGACGAGGCCCTGAAGGCCGTCCGGGCCAAGCTCGGCAAGACGCACCCGCTCTACATCGACGGCAAGCCCGTCGAGGCCAAGGAGACCTTCGCCAAGGTCTCGCCGATCGACACGAGCCTGGTGCTCGCCCGCTTCCAAAAGGGCGACGCCGGCCACGCCGACGCCGCGGTCAAGGCCGCGCGCGCGATCCAGAAGAAGTGGGGCGCGCTCCCGTGGCAGGAGCGCGTGCAGACCCTGCGCAAGGCCGCCCACTTCATCCGCGCCCGGAAGTTCGAGATCGCGGCGGTCGTGACCCTGGAGATCGGCAAGAGCCGCCTGGAGGCCATGGGCGACACCGAGGAGGCCGCCGACCTCATCGACTACTACTGCCGGCAGGTCGAGGAGGCGGACGGCTACCTCAAGCCCCTGGGCAAGCTCCTGCCCAACGAGAACACGCGCTCGGTGCTGCGCCCGTACGGCGTGTTCGCCTGCATCGCGCCCTTCAACTTCCCGATCTCGCTGTCCACCGGGATGTCGGCCGCGGCGCTGCTGGGCGGCAACGCGGTGGTCTACAAGCCCTCGATCGAGGCGCCGTGGACCGGCCTGCTGCTCTGGGAGTGCTTCAAGGCCGCCGGCATCCCCGGCGGGCTCTTCAACTTCGTGACCGGCTCCGGCGCCGGGCTCGGCGACGCGCTGTGGAAGCACCCGGGCGTGGACGGGGTGGTCTTCACCGGCTCCAAGGAGGTCGGCCTCAAGGTCTTCCACGAGTTCTCGGCGCGCTTCGTCAAGCCCGTGCTGATGGAACTCGGCGGCAAGAACCCGGCTTACGTGTCGGAGACGGCCAACCTGGACGACGCGGCCTCGGGCGTGATGAAGTCCGCGTTCAGCCTGCAGGGGCAGAAGTGCTCGGCCTGCTCGCGCGTGTACGTCCATGAGAAGGTCTACGACGCGTTCGTCGCCAAGCTGGTCGAGAAGACCAAGGCGATCAAGATCGGCGACCCGACCGAGAAGGACGTCTACTTCGGCCCGGTGATCCACGAGCGCGCGCTGAAGACCTTCCTGGGCGCGGCCGAGTCCGCCCAGAAGGGCGGCAAGATCCTGCTCGGGGGCGAGCGCCTGAAGGGCGGGCTCTTCGACAAGGGCTGGTTCGCCGCGCCGACGATCGCCGCGCTGCCGCTCGACCACGAGATCTTCTTCCGCGAGCTCTTCGCGCCGTTCCTCGCGGTCGGCAAGGTCAAGTCCCTCGACCAGGCGATCGCCGAGGCCAACAAGGCCGACTACGGCCTGACCGCCGGGATCTTCACGGCCAAGAAGGAGGAGATCGAGAAGTTCTTCGACGAGGTCGAGTCCGGCGTCTGCTACGCCAACCGTCCCACCGGCGCCACCACCGGCGCCTGGCCCGGGGTCCAGTCGTTCTGCGGCTGGAAGGGCTCGGGCTCCACGGGCAAGGGCGGCTGCGGCCCGTACTACGTCACGCAGTTCATGCGCGAGCAGAGCCGCACCATCATGGAGTGACCGGAGACGACATGGCCCAGAAGACCGCCGCCAAGCCGCAGAAGTCCGCCGCGCGGGACTACCCCCGCCTCGCCGGCGCCGTGCCCGGGCCCAAGGGCCGGGCGATCATCGCCAAGGACAAGCAGTACTCGTCCCCGTCCTACATCAAGGAATACCCGCTGGTGATCGCCGGCGGGAAGGGCGCGATGATCGAGGACGCCGACGGCAACCGCTTCCTCGACTGGATGGCGGGCATCGCCGTGTCCTCCACCGGCTACGGCCACCCGCAGGTGACCGCGGCCATCCGGGAGGCGGCGGGCCGGTTCCTGTCCATGTGCGGCACGGACTTCTACTACCAGGGCTTCTCGGACCTCTGCGAGCGCCTGGCCAAGACCGCCCCCGGCGGCGGCAAGTGGCGGGTCTTCCTGAGCAACTCCGGCACCGAGGCGGTGGAGGGCGCGGTGAAGCTCGCCCGCCACCACACCAAGCGCCCGGCGCTGATCTCGTTCCACAACGCCTTCCACGGGCGCTCGTACGCGGCGATGTCGCTGTCGAGCTCGAAGGTCAAGTACCGCAAGGGCTTCGGCCCGCTGCTCCCCGAGGTCTACCACCTGCCCTTCCACACGCCCTACCGCAACCGCCTGGAGGACTGCGTGCGCGCGGCGCACGAGCTCTTCGAGAGCAAGATCTCCCCCGAGGAGGTCGCCGCGGTGGTCATGGAGCCGATGCAGGGCGAGGGCGGCTACGCGATCCCGTCCAAGGAGTTCCTGGAGTTCTGGCGCTCGCTCTGCGACGAGTACGGCATGATGCTGGTCTTCGACGAGATCCAGACCGGCGCCGGCCGCACCGGGAAGATGTGGGCCTGCGAGCACTTCGGCGTGACGCCGGACATCCTGACCTCGGCCAAGGGCCTGGGCTCGGGCATGCCCATCGGCGCCATCCTGGCCAAGGAGTCCGTGATGACCTGGCCGCGCGGCTCCCACGGCTCCACCTACGGCGGCAACCCCGTGGCCTGCGCGTCCGCGCTGGCCACGCTGGACCTGCTGGAAGGCGGCCTGATGGCCAACGCGACCAAGATGGGCGCGCGCCTGCTGGACGGTCTCAAGGACCTTCAGCGCCGCCACGACTGCATCGGCGACGTCCGCGGCCTGGGCCTGTTCGTCGGCGTCGAGCTCGTCCAGGACCGCAAGACCAAGGAGCCCGACGGCGAGCTGATGTCGAAGCTCGAGCAGCTGGCCTTCACCAAGGGCCTCCTGCTGCTGGGCTGCGGCAAGTCCACGATCCGCGTGGCCCCGCCCCTGGTCGTCGACGAGTACGACATCGACAAGGGCCTGGAGATCATGGACGCCTGCCTGGCCGAGCTGGGCCGCTAAGACCGCGGCTCCGCAGCGACGCCGGGACGGCGGGAGTCCCCCCGCCGTCCCGGCTCGTTCATTCCCGACGAAACCGGTCGACTGACGCTGGAGTCGCCATTTTCGCGGCGCGGCGGTGCTCGCCGCGGGCTTGATTGCGAGCTTCTTCGCCGGCGCGGGCGCGGCTTTCACGCTCCGCGTCTACATCCTGGCGGCGATCGCCGTGGCCGGCGTCTACGGCGCGTGGACCGTCGCGCCGCGCGTGTTCTTCTTCCAGCCCCTGCCCGCGCTGCTGGCGCTGGCCGCGGTCTGGGCCGCGCGTTGACGCGCGCGGCGAGACGATCCGCGCGGGCTTTCCCCGCCGCGCCGCAATCCGCTAGAATCGCGCCATGAAGAACAAGGTCCTCAGCATGAAGGACGCCGTCGCCGCCTTCGTCAAGGACGGCGACACCGTCGTCATCGAAGGCTTCACCCACCTGATCTGCTTCGCCGCCGGCCACGAGATCATCCGCCAGGGGCGCAAGGACCTGACGCTGGCGCGACTCACCCCCGACCTGGTCTACGACCAGATGATCCAGGCCGGCGTCGCCCGGAAGCTGGTCTTCTCCTGGGCCGGGAATCCCGGCGTGGGCTCCCTGCACGCGTTCCGCCGCGCGGTGGAGTCCAGGCCCCCGCGCCTGGAGCTCGAGGAGTACTCGCACTTCGGCATGGTCGCGCGCTTCTCCGCGGGAGCCGCCAACCTCCCGTTCTGGCCCCTGCGCAACTACGAGGGCACCGACATCCCCAAGGCCAACCCCCGCATCAAGACCGTGGACTGCCCGTTCACCGGCGAGCGCCTGGCCGCGGTCCCGGCCCTGCGCCCGGACGTGACCATCGTCCACGCCCAGCGCGCCGACACGAGCGGCAACGCGCAGGTCTGGGGCCTGATGGGCGTGCAGAAGGAGGCCGCGTTCGCCTCCAAGAAGGTCATCGTCGTGGTCGAGGAGCTGGTCGACGAGGCCGTGATCCGTCAGGACCCCAACCGCACGCTGATCCCGGGACTGCAGGTGGACGCGGTGGTCGTCGAGCCGTGGGGGGCGCACCCCTCCTACGCGCAGGGCTACTACGACCGCGACAACGATTTCTACACGGCTTGGGACAAGATCGCCCGCGACGAGGCGACCTTCAAGAAGTACCTGGACGAGTTCGTGTACGGCGTGAAGGACCGCGCCGGCTACATGGCCAAGAACCCGGGGCTGGCGGAGCGGCTGAAGGCGAAGCCGCGGGTCTGCGCCGGCGTCAGCTACGGCTACTAGCTAGCGCGCCAGGGCGTCGCGCACGGCGGCCTCGACCCGGGCCTCGGCGTCCGGCCCCGAGCCGGTCACGGTCGCGACCACGGCCCCTTGGCGGTCCACGACCACGGCCAGCGGCAGGGCCTGTCCGTGGAAGGCGGAGAAGACGCTCTGGTCCGGGTCCGTCAGGACGGTCTCCCCCGCCGCGCCGCCCGGGAGGGAGGCGGCGAAGGCCCGCGCCGCGTCGGCGCCTTGGCCCACGGCCACGCCCAGGACGGTCGCGCCGTAGGCCGCGGCGAGCGCGGCCCGGGCCGGGACGGTGCTCCGGCAGGCCGGAGACCAGGGCGCCCAGAAGTCCAGGACCACCACTTGCCCGCGATAGTCGCTCAGGAACGCCGTCCTCCCGTCCACGGTCTGGGCGGAGAAGTCCGGGGCCTGGGCGGCGCCGGGAGCCGCGTCGGCGGCGCCGCCGGGGGCCTCGGCGGCCTGGAATCGGGCGAAACCGGAGCGCGCGGCGGCGGCCTGCGCGGAGAGGGCGGCGAAGGCGTCGGGCACGCTCTGGGACGAGGCCGGGATCGCGGCGGCCAGGAGGGCGGCGGCGAGCAAGGTCTTCATGCCTTGACGATAGCCCCGCCCCGCCGCCCTTGACAGAAGCGGTGGGCCCATTGACATCTAGGCCTTAGGACCTAGGCCCGCGAGGGGATTATCCCTTTGGCAAAACCCGCTTTATTTCGTCTTTCAGAGGGCAAGCATGACGCCCTTTGATAGAATCGACAGATGGAAGATGAAGTTACATTCTCCGAGTTCTTCGACGCGCAAATTACTTTACTCGGAATCGGATTCGATACGGCTGGATGGGGCATCTCAATGATGAATCCGCCTCCTCCTCACGCCGCCCAGATCGCCGGGATGATGGTAGCGATCGGATCGTCAATGCTCATATACGCATTCGGCCGATTGCTGTGGAGAACATATCTCTGGGTCACGTATAAGCGCGATGCAAAACAGGAGTTCGTTCGTTGGGCGGCGGAGAAGCAGGATCAACTCAGTCAAGTCCAGTCGGTTAATAAATTTAGAAGGTGGCGCGCCTCTGTTCTCGACGGTCTGAAGCTATCGATCAAGGAAGAAACCGAGTGGTATAAGCCGTTTATTGCTGGAGACGACGTGAAAACCGAAGAGGCAATCGCCAACTTCTGCGGGATGACCCTGGCCATATTCGAGGATCATCTTGAGGGTATGCGTACAGCCGTCGAGGACGACATGTTGATTGAAAAGTTCAAAAAATCAAGAGAGCGTATTCTTGGTCCTGACTATTGACAATGCTGTAATTTTATATTACACTGTAGACATGAACAAGAAGATGCCGGGCGTCCCCGAGAGCGCGCAGAACGAAGCTTCTGCCCGCGCGTTTGTTGAGTCCATCGTTTGGCCCAATGGCCCCGTTTGCCCGCACTGCGGCGCGACCGATGTCTACCGCATGGTCCCCAAGGCGACCTCGAAGGCCCCTGGCCGCTCCGGCCTCCTGCGGTGCCGCCCCTGCAAGCGCCAGTTCACGGTCACGGTCGGGACCATCTTCGAGTCCTCGCACATCCCGCTCCACAAGTGGCTTATGTGCATCCACTTCATGACGGCGTCGAAGAAGGGCATCAGCGCCCATCAGCTCCACCGGATGCTCGGGATCACCTACAAGGCCGCTTGGTTCATGGCGCACCGCATCCGCCACGCGATGAAGTCGGGCGGCTTCAACGGCAAGCTCCCGGGCAAGGTGGAAGTGGACGAGACGTACATCGGCGGCAAGCAGGAGAACCGCTCCAACGATATGCGCTTCCGCGAGATTCAGCCGAAAAAGACCCCGGTCATGGCGCTCGTCACGCGCTCGGGCAAGGCGCGGGCCTTCGCCATCAAGAACGCCGGGAAGGTCGTCCTCCAGTCCAACATCATCCGCAACGTCAGCGAAGGCGCGGCGGTCTATACCGACCAGGCAGGCATGTACAAGGGTGTGGGCCGCTTCGTCAACGGCGGACACGAGACGGTCAACCATAGCCGCAAGCAGTACGTGAGGCCTGGGAACATCCATACCAACAGCGTCGAATCCTTCTTCTCTCTGTTGAAGCGCGGCATCGTGGGGACGTTCCACCACATCAGCAATCAGCACCTGGACGCCTACTGCGGCGAGTTCTCATTCCGGTGGAGCAAGAGTAAGGCGACGGATCGGGAACGGGCCGTGTCGCTCATCGCCGCGACGGTCGGCAAGCGGTTGGTGTACGCCGAAATGATGGCTTAGGGGGATTGGTGGCGAAAGCGAAAAAAGCAGTACGTCCGAAAAAAAGGAAAAAGAAAGATCAGGCATTCAGTCTCGCGCCCCTTTCATACGAAGAGGCAGTACGAACTCTTCTGAAATCGCCACCGAAGGATAAACAGAGACCATGAAAAAGAAACGGACGACGAAGGCGAAGGCCAAGCATCCGCCGCAGATCACGCTGGGCGGCAAGGTTGGCTTGAAGGCATGGAAGATGTTCGTGCTGCCCCTGATCCGTGACGCTCAGAAGTCCACCCGAGAGATCGGGGAACTGCTCGGGGTGTCCCACAACACGGTTTCGATCTGGCGTCGGGCGTATCTGTAGGCTCAAATCGTGAAAACGGAGAAAACTACGATGGTTTTGCGAAAGGGACAATCCCCGCCCGCGAGGCCGCCCCGGCGGCGCGCCGCGCGGGCGCCAAAAAGCTAGAATCGCCGCATGACCGCCCCCACCGAGGCCGCGACCGACTACACCCTCAACGAGCTGATGTGCGCGCTGGCCGCGCGCGAGATCAAGGACGGGGACGTGGTCTTCGTCGGCATCGGCCTGCCCAACCTGGCCTGCAACCTGGCCCGCGCCACCCACGCGCCGAACATGACGCTGATCTACGAGTCCGGCGCGGTGGGCGCCGTCCCCGACCGCGTGCCCCCGTCCATCGGCGACCCGGCCCTGGTCACGGGCTCGCTCCAGGTCACCTCGATGGCCGACATCTTCCAGTGCTTCCTGCAGAACGGCAAGATCCAAGTCGGCTTCCTCGGCGGCGCGCAGGTGGACCGCTTCGGCAACATCAACACCACCGTGGTCGGCCCCTACGACGCGCCCAAGGTCCGCTTGCCGGGCTCCGGCGGCGCCTGCGAGATCGCCGCGCACGCGCAGCGCGTGCTGATCGTGACCAAGCTCGACAAGCGCGCGTTCCCGGAGAAGGTGGACTTCGTCACCTCCCACGGCCGGCGCGTGGCCAAGATCATCACCAACATGGGCGTCCTCGAGCCCGACGCCTCCGGCGAGATGGTCCTAACCTCGCTGCACCCGGGCGTGACCTTCGAGGCCGTCCAGGCCGCCGTGGGCTGGACGCTGAGGAAGGCCGAGCCCCTGAAGACCTCCCCGCTCCCGTCCGCGCGCGAGATCGAGCTGCTGCGCACCAAGCTGGACCCCCAGCGCCGCCACATCAAGTAGCGGCGCGGCCCCTCAGCGCAGCAGCGGGGCCAGCAGGGCCAGCTGGGCGACGCCCACCAGCGCGCTCAGCGCCTTGAGGAGCATCCGCTTGCGCGAGGCCACGCGCGCCGCGGCCACGATCTGCCCCACCAGGTCCTCGTAGTACGGCGTCGCCGTGACGCCGCCGCCCAGGTAGAAATCCAGGCGCCGGATCAGCTCGCTGTGCGAGTGCTTGGCCAAGGCCTCCGCGTCCACCAAGGCGTCGGTGTCGCGCGGATGCTCCTTGGGCTTGCGGAACGGGAACTCGTCGGGCGAACCCCGCATGGGCGCGAAGGCGTACACCCCCAGCGGCAGGGCCGCGGCCAGCAGGATCCGCGCGCCCAGCCCCCAGCCCGACGGGGCCAGGGCCTTCAGCAGGAACAATTCCCCCGCCGCGAAGGCCGTCAGCGCCCCCACGCGCGTCTCCTGTGCGGCCGCCGCGTGGCGCATGTCCTCCAGGATCAGCCTCAGGCGCCGTTCGGGCTCGGGAGTCAGGTGCGAGGAGACGCTCATCGCGCGTAGGGTAGCAGGCCGTCCGGCGCGCGTCAACCGTCGCGGCCGCGGCCGGTCGCGCCGGCAGACGCGCGGCGGGCAAAATTGATAAACTGCCCGTCGACAACCCCCTTCCGGAGAGACCATGGCCACCACCGACACCAAGCAGATCATCTATTCCCTCATCGACGTGGGCCGCATCCACCCGCCGAAGAAGCAGGTCCTGAAGGGCATCTACCTCAGCTTCTACTACGGCGCCAAGATCGGCGTGCTGGGAGACAACGGCTCGGGCAAGTCCACGCTGCTGCGCATCATGGCGGGCAAGGACCCGGACTACACCGGGCAGATCACGCAGTCGAAGGGCTACACCATCGGCCTCCTGGAGCAGGAGCCCCAGCTCGACCCGGAGAAGACGGTCAAGGACACCGTGTCCGAGGGCGTGGCCGAGACGATGAAGCTCCTCGCCGACTTCAACGACATCAACGAGAAGCTGGCCGACCCCGAGCTCAAGCCCGAGGACATGGAGAAGCTGCTGGACAAGCAGGGCAAGCTCCAGGAGCGCATCGACGCCTCCAACGCCTGGGAGATCGACAACACGCTGGAGGTGGCGATGGACGCCCTGCGCTGCCCGCCCTCCGACCAGAAGTGCGGGACCCTCTCCGGCGGCGAGAAGCGCCGCGTCGCGATGTGCCGCCTGCTCCTCTCCAAGCCCGACATCCTGCTCCTCGACGAGCCCACCAACCACCTCGACGCCGAGTCGGTCGAGTGGCTCGAGCATCACCTGCACGACTACGAGGGGACCGTCATCGCGGTGACCCACGACCGCTACTTCCTGGACAACGTCGCCGGCTGGATCCTGGAGCTCGACCGCGGCGAGGGCATCCCGTATAAAGGGAATTACGCCTCTTGGCTCGAGCAGAAACAGGAGCGTCTGAAACAGGAAGCGAAGACTGAAGGCAAGATGCAGAAGGCCCTGGCCGAGGAGCTGGAGTGGGTGCGCTCCGGCGTCAAGGGGCGCCAGGCCAAGAGCAAGGCGCGCCTGGCCGCCTACGACAAGATGCTCGAGGACTCGCAGAAGGAGAAGACCTACGACGACCTGGAGATCTACATCCCGCCGGGGCCGCGCCTGGGCGACATGGTCATCGAGGCCCGGGGCATCTCCAAGGCCTTCGGCGACAAGCTCCTCTACGAGAACCTGAGCTTCCGCCTCCCTCCCAACGGCATCGTCGGCGTCATCGGACCCAACGGCGCCGGCAAGACCACCCTCTTCCGCATGATCACCGGCCAGGAGAAGCCCGACGCCGGGACCTTCAAGGTCGGCGAGACCGTCAAGCTCGGCTACGTGGACCAGAACCGCCACCTCGACGGCGAGAAGAACGTCTGGGAGGCGATCTCCGACGGCCTGGACATGGTCCAGCTCGGCAAGATGGAGATGCCCTCGCGCGCCTACGTGGGCCGCTTCAACTTCGCGGGGCAGGACCAGCAGAAGCTGGTCAAGAACCTCTCCGGCGGCGAGCGCAACCGCGTGCATCTCGCCAAGATGCTGAAGGAGGGCGCGAACGTCCTCCTCCTCGACGAGCCCACCAACGACCTCGACGTCCACACCCTGCGCGCGCTGGAGGAGGCCATCGAGAAGTTCCCCGGCTGCGCGGTGGTCATCAGCCACGACCGCTGGTTCCTGGACCGCATCGCCACGCACATCCTCGCCTTCGAGGGCGACTCGCAGGTGGTCTGGTTCGAGGGCAACTACCAGGCCTACGAAGAGGACAAGAAGAAGCGCCTGGGCGACGTGACCCCCAAGCGCCTCCACTACAAGAAGCTGACGCGCGGCTGAGGACGCCCGCGCGATGAGCCCCTCGGCCTGGCTGCTGGTCCGGGCCTACCCGTGGGTCCTGTACGCGGTGCTGGCGGCCTGGGCGGCGGCCGCCGCCCTCGCCGCCGGCCGCCTGCGCCGGCGGCTGCGCGCCGGCCGCGTCTCCACGCGCGTCCTCCTCGCCGCGGTGCTCGTGCTGGCGGGCGGCCTGCGCTTCGGCCTCCCGGCCGTCCATCGCGTCTACTTCGACGAGTTCGAGCACCTGGACGCCGCCCGCGCCCTGGCGCGCGGTCAAGGCTTCACCGAGACCCTGGTGGGCGGCCTGGCCGGCCTCGACGAGCGCGAGGTTCCCAGCTGGCCCGCCGGACACCACGCCGCGTTATCGCTCGTCATGCGCCTGTTCGGCCCTTCGGCGCGCGTCGCCTTCGCCTGGAGCGCGGCCCTGTCGCTGGCCACGGTGCTCCTGGTCTTCTGGGCCGCGCTGGAAGTCTTCGACGACGAGGCCGGGGCCCTGCTGGCCGCCTTGTTCTGGGCCCTGTCCCCGCTGGCGCTGGCCTACGCCCGCGCCGCGGACCTGACCTCGCCCTCGCTGTTCTGGCTCGCCGCCGCGCTCGCGGGCGCGGCCGCCGCGCGCCGCGAGGACTCGGCCGGGCTGGCCGCCTTCGCGGCCCTCTCGGCCGCCTACGCCGCGCAGGTCCGCTTCGAGAACGCCGTGCTCGTCGCCGCGCTCCCCTTCGTCCTGCCGCGCGGTCGGCGGCTCTACGCCCTCCCCGGGCTGGCCCTGCTGGCTTTCCCCCTCGCGCTGGTCCTGCGCAACGCCCGGGCGGGCCTGCCCGGCTTCGCCGGGTCCGACCTCGCGCTCTTCTCCAACGCCGCGAGAAACCTCCCCGCCGACCTCGCCTTCCTGGCCCGCCGCCCGTGGATCTCCGCGCTCCTGCTTCCCGGCGCGGCCTGGGCCGCGTGGCGGCGCCGCCCCCGCGCGGGCGCGGCCGCCCTCTGGGCGCTGGCCGCCGCGTACCTGCTGGGGGTGTCGTGCTTCTTCCGCGGCGACTTCGGCCACGGCACCGAGGACCGCTACGCGCTCTGCGTCCTCCTGCCGCTGAGCGTCGCCGCCGGCCCCGGCCTCGCCGCCGTCCCGGCCGCGCCGGCCGCGCTCTTCGCCCTGCTGGCCTGGCGCTCCCCGGCCGCGCCGGTCTCTCCCGCCCAGCGCGCCAGCCT
>JAJXTZ010000033.1 GCA_021783355.1 bacterium
GCGCCTGCGCGGCGCCCGCGCCCGCGCCGCCGCCGTCGTCCTGCTGGCCGCCTGGCCGGCCCTGGCCGCGCCGCGCCTGATCTTCGCGGACAGCGCGCGCGAGCGCGCCCTGCGCCTGCTCTACCCCAACCCGCTCTTCGAGACCGAGGTCCTGGGCCGCGAGCTCGCGCGCCGCGCCTCTCCCGGAGACCGCCTGCAGGTCTTCGGCTCCGAGGGGGCGCTGTTCGTCTATTCCGGCCTCCTGCCCGCCACGCCGCACACCCTCTCCTACGCCCTGACGCTCTTCCCGGCCGACGGCCGCGCCTGGCGTTCGGAACTGCGCCGCCTGCGCGCGGCGCCCCCGCGCTTCGTGGTTTGGTCCACCCAGCCGCTCTCGACGATGATCTCGTCGCGTCTCGGGCTGGAGTACGAGGGCGCCCTGCGGGCCTTCCTCGCGGACGAGGGCTACCGAGAGCAGGGCTGGGTCCGCGTCGCGGACTCCGCCGCCCCGCCCGTCTTCACGCCCGCCGCCCCGGCCGCGCGCCCGCCCCGCGGCGAGGACGACCGCCTCTACCTGTTCCAAAGGAGACGACGATGACCGACGCCGATCGACGCTTGGACGACCCCGAACTCCTGCCCCGCATCGGATGGACGCTGGCCGCCCTGGCGGTCTACCGCCTGGGGACGACCCTGCCCCTGCCCGGCGGGCACGCGCGCGCCTTCTCGGCCCTGCTCGCCGGCCCCCGCGGCGGAGCCCTGCGCTGGATCGACGACTTCTCCGGCGGGGGCTTGGCGAGCCTGTCCGTCCTCTCGCTGGGCGTCCTGCCCTATCTCAACGCCCTGCTCGTCGTCCGCCTGTTCCGGGGGCCGCGCAAGCCGGGACGGGAGACGCGCCTGCTGACGCTGGCGCTGGCGGCGCTTCAGGCGGCGGGCTTGACGCTCCTCCTCGCGCGCCCGGGCCGCGGCTTCGACGCCCTGCCGGCGCTCACCCTGACCGCGGGCGCGCTCTTCGCCGCGTGGCTCTCCGAGTGGATCAGCGAGAACGGCCTCGGCAACGGGGTCGCGCTGCTCGTCTTGACGGGCCTCGCCGGACGGCTTCCCGCGTCGGCGTGGCGCCTCGGCGCGCTGGTGCGCCGCGAGCAGATGAGCATGGCGTCCGCCTTGGCGATCCTGGCCGCCTTGGTCGCCGCCCTGGCCTCGGCCGTCTGGCTCGAGACGGCCCAGCGCACGCTCTCGGTCCAATACGCCAAGCGCGTGGTCGGCCGCCGGATGATGGGGGGCAACTCCACGGCCCTGCCCTTGAAGGTGGACCAGCACGGAGTCTCCGCGGTCATCTTCGCGGCGTCCGCGACGGCCTGGATCCTCGCGCTCTGGGACCCGGGTCCCTGGGCGGGCGGCGTGGTCTGCGCCGCCCTCCTTCTCCTCCTCACCGCGGCGCTCGGCGCGGACTCCCACGACGCCGAGAGGCTCGCCGAGGAGATGAAGAGGTCCGGAGGATTCCTGCCCGGCGTGCGCGCCGGGGAGCCGACGGCCGAACGCCTGCGCTGGCAGATCCGGCGACTGACGCCGGGCGGGGCGCTGCTCGCCGCCGGGATCGTGGCCCTGCCGGGCCTCCTCAAGGGGGCGCTGGGCCTGCCGTATTTCTTCGACGGGACGGCCCTGCTGATCGCCGTCGGGGTCGCGCTCGACACGATGGGCCGCGTCGAGGCGCGCCGGATGATGCGCGGCTACGAGAGCGTGCTGCGCCGGCAGGGACGCCGGGGCTAGGAGCTTACCGGAAGAAGTACAGGCCGGCGCCGTATTTGAACTCGGCGTCGTCGATGGGGAAGTCCCGCTCGGCCACCACGCGCCCGCCCTCGCCCTCGAGGAACTTGCGACGGGCGTCCACCTTGGCCGCGAGGTCGGCCGGGGTGCGGCCCCAGAGGCCCACGTAGCCGACCGCCGGCCCCAGGTACACCATCATCCAGGGCTGGGGCGTCTGCACGACGGCGAGCCCCGCGTCGCGGAACACGGAGACATCCAGGTCGTCGCCGGGCTTGAGCAGGCGCAGGCGGACCTCGTGGTCCGGGTTCGCGTCGGGCTTGGTCAGGTAGAGGATCGAGTAGGTGGGCAATATCACATCCACCTTGACCACGCGCGCGGCGACCACGGCCAAGCCGGCCTTCGCCAGCGCGCCTTCGGCCAGCGCCATATTGGCGCGCAGGCCCGCCTCGTCCTTCGGCGGGAACTGCTTGGGATCGGCCAGGAAGTCGCGGATCACGCGGCCGTCGGCGGTCGCGTAGGGGATCTGGTACATGCCGTCGGCGTAGGTCGGCGTCCCGGGCTTGACGCCGGCGGCGGCCAGCGCGGCGGCCCAGTAAGCGGCGGCGGCGCGGAACTCGGGCTCGGTCTGCGCGTAGCCGAACAAGGAGTCCTTGCCGGCCTGGACCAGCATCGAGTTCTCCGTCAGCACGTCTACGGGGACGCCCGCCGGGGCGGCCAGCGAGAAGGGCTCCCGGCGCAGCTGGACGGCGCCCGTGAACCCGAAGGAGGGGAGGCCCTCGGCGGCGGCGGCCGAGGCGACGACGAGGCAGAGCGCGGCGAAGAGCGATTTTCTCATGGGCGCTATTCTACATCATTGTTCCGGAAAATGGGACTTTGGGCCCGCTCCGGTCTGGGCCGGAAGGCCCGCCCGGCGTCTTCGTTGCGTGCCGCCTTTACCCCCGACGACGGGAAAAGTTATAGTCGGACCCAGGCGCACACAGGAGGAGTTTCCCATGGCGAAGTACTCGGTCCCCAAGAACGGCGCGAAGATCGGCTACCAGAACGGCAAGCTGACCGTGCCCGACAACCCCATCATCCCGTTCTTCCCGGGCGACGGCACCGGCCCGGACATCTGGAAGGCCACGAAGGTCGTGCTAGACGCCGCCGTGGAGAAGGCCTACAAGGGCAAGCGCAAGATCGCCTGGATGGAGGTCTTCGCGGGCCTGACCGCGCTCCAGCATTACGACAAGGACACGGTGCTCCCCGAAGAGACCGTCGCCTCCTTCAAGGAGTACCGCGTGGGCCTCAAGGGGCCGCTGACCACGCCCGCCGGCTCCTTCAAGTTCGTCTGCCTGGTCTGCGCCGCCGAACTGATGGACCGCCCGGCCTCCTGCCCGAAGTGCAAGAGCGAGTGGATCACGCCGCGCTTCCGCTCGGTCAACGTCGGCCTGCGCCAGAAGCTGGACCTCTACGCCTGCGTGCGCCCGGTGCGCTGGTTCAAGGGCGTCCCGTGCCCGGTCAAAGCCCCCGAGAAGCTCGACATCGTGATCTTCCGCGAGAACACCGAGGACATCTACGCCGGCATCGAGTTCGAGCAGGGCACCAAGGAGTGCCGGGAAGTCTACGACTTCATCACCCAGAAAATGGGCAAGAAGGTCCCGTTCCCGGACTCGGGCCTGGGCATCAAGCCGATCTCCAAGACCGGCTCACAGCGCCTGATCCGCATGGCGATCGCCTACGCGATCGCGCACCAAAAGCCGTCGGTGACCATCGTCCACAAGGGCAACATCCAGAAGTTCACCGAGGGCGCCTTCCGCGACTGGGGCTACGAGGTCGCCAAGACCGAGTTCCGGGACCGGATCGTCACCGAGGCCGAGCTGTG
The DNA here is from genome assembly GCA_021783355.1 of bacterium. Taxonomy (GTDB): domain Bacteria; phylum Elusimicrobiota; class Elusimicrobia; order UBA1565; family UBA9628; genus GWA2-66-18. The sequence continues at coordinate 3,605 of JAJXTZ010000033.1, forward strand.
GGACCAGCACGGCGGCAAGATGCCGGCCGGCAAGGTCCTGATCAAGGACCGCATCGCCGACCAGACCTTCCAGCAGCTGCTGCTGCGCCCGGACGAGTACTCGGTCCTGGCCACCACCAACCTCAACGGCGACTATCTGTCCGACGCGGCGGTCGCGCAGGTGGGGGGTTTGGGCATCGGGCCGGGGGCCAACATCGGCGACGGCGTGGCGATCTTCGAGGCCACCCACGGCACCGCGCCCAAGTACACGGGCAAGGACATGGTCAACCCGGGCTCGCTGATCCTCTCCGGCGTGATGATGCTCGAGCACCTGGGCTGGCAGGAGGCCGCGGACCTCGTCGTGAAGGGCCTCGAGGCCACCATCCAGGCCAAGACCGTCACCTACGACTTCGAGCGCCAGATGACCGGCGCCACGAAGCTCAAGTGCTCCGAGTTCGGCGCCGCGATCGTCAAGAACATGGGGAGCGTCGCCGTCGCGGCCTGACCTCCCGCGCGAGCCGCGCCCCGAAAACGCCGGCGCTCCCGTCAGGGGGCGCCGGCTTCTTTTCGGGCGCGGCCGCCGTCCGCCGCCGCGCCCCGGCCGCGATGCATCATCGCGCATCGCGACTAGCACCGGTGCTAGTGATTATCTGCAGTCGCCTCGCCGAAGCGCGAATCCCGACAAAAATAGTCGACTGACGCTGGAGTCACCATCCTCGCGACGCGGCCCATCTTTGGTAGAATCTCCGCCGTGAGCGACACCGTCTACCTGTCGGCCCTGATTCCCGTTTACAACGAGGAAGAGAACCTCGAGGCCCTCGGCGCCGAAGTCTCCGGGGCGATGGACAAGCTGGGCAGGCCCTACGAGGTGATCCTCGTCGACGACGGCTCGAAGGACCGCTCCTGGGAATTGATCGCGGGGCTGGTGAAGAAGTACCCGGGTTTCAAGGGCGTGCGCCTGGGCCGCAACGCGGGGCAAACGGCGGCGCTCCTGGCCGGCATCCAGCACGCGCAGGGCGAGCTGATCGTGTGCCTGGACGCCGACATGCAGAACGACGCGCGCGACGTGCCCAAGCTGATCGCCAAGCTGGACGAGGGCTACGACGTGGTCAGCGGCTGGCGCAAGGACCGGCAGGACCGCATGCTGGACCGCAAGCTCCCGTCGATGATCGCCAACGGGCTGATCTCGAAGGTCACCGGCGTGGAGCTGCACGACTACGGCTGCACGCTCAAGCTCTACAAGGCGAAGTACCTCAAGCCGCTGCGCCTCTACGGCGAGATGCACCGCTTCGTGCCCGCGTTCGCGGGCTTCCTCGGCGCGCGCATCGCCGAGGTGCCGGTCAATCACCGCGCGCGCACGGCCGGCGTGTCCAAGTACGGCATCACGCGCACCTTCAAGGTCCTGCTCGACCTGATGACGGTCAAGTTCATGGACTCGTACCTCGGCAAGCCGATCTACCTGTTCGGCGGCGGGGGAGTCTTGATGGGCCTGATCGGCGTGGCCGCCGGCCTCGACACCCTCTACAAGAAGTTCTACCTGGGCATCTTCGTCAAGGACCAGCCCCTCTTCCAGGTCGCCATCTTCTGCCTCTTGATCGGCTTCCAGATGGTCCTCATCGGCCTGCTCGCCGAGATCCTGGTCCGCATCTACTACGACCTCAAGGACATCAACCCCTATTTCGTGCGCGAGACCGCCGGGCTCTGACCGGCGGATCCGCGTTCCGGCAAGGTTGTTGCTGGCGCATCCGTGTCGCCGATTTATAGGATGGGGACGCAATTCTCGGAGTCGAGGAGACAATCATGAGCGGCATCGCTGAGAGCCTCGGGATGGTCGGGCTGGACAAGGAGACGCGCCAGATGGTCGTGGAGACCATCCGGGAGTACGGCCGCAAGAACCTCCCGCACTCCAAGCTCATCGAGTTCGACAAGGAGAACGTCTTCCCGGCCGAGGTCATGAAGGACCTCTACGACCCCGAGAAGGTCGCCTGCAACCTGATCATGATCCCCGAGAAGTACGGCGGGCTCGGGGGGAACTCCTTCGACATCTACCGCGCCTGCGAGGAGCTCGCGCGCATCGACCTGGGCGTGTGCACCTCCGTCTTCGCGACCTTCCTGGGCATGGACCCCATCTTCGTCGGCGGCACCGAGGCGCAGAAAGAGAAGTGGATCAAGAAGATCGCCGCAGACTGCTGCTACGTCGCCTACGGCGCCACCGAGGCCGCCGCCGGCTCCGACCTCCTGCACCTGAAGACCAAGGCCGAGCGCGTGATGGAGGGCGACAAGATCGTCGGCTACAAGCTCAACGGCGGCAAGATGTGGATCACCAACGGCGGCGTCGCCGGCGTGTACACGATCCTGGCCCGCGCGCCGAAGGGCGTGTCGTGGTTCGTCATGGAGAAGGGGACCAAGGGCCTGTCCCACGACAAGCACGAGGACAAGCACGGCATCCGCCTCAGCGACACCACCCCGGTCAACTTGGTCGACGTGTTCGTGCCCGTCGAAAACCTGATCGGCGAGGTGGAAGGCAAGGGCCTGCGCCAGGCCCAGGCCGTGTTCGGCTACACCCGCCTGATGGTCGCCGCGATGGCCCTGGGCGCCGGCTGGAAGGCGCTCGAGCACGCGGTCCGCTACAGCCAGCAGCGCAAGGTCGGCGGCCAGCCGCTGTCCACCAAGCAGGGCATGACCCACAAGCTCATCGTTCCGTTCGCCGCGCGCCTGGAGGCGTGCCGCGCCTACGTCGAAGAGGTCGCCCGCCGCATCGACGGCGGCGAGGAGGGCCTACAGACCGAAGGCGCCATCGCCAAGATGCTGGCCTCGGAGACCGCCGACGACGCGTGCAACAACGCGATCCAGGCCTACGGCGGCAACGGCTACGTCCGCGAGTTCCCCGTCGAGAAGCTCAAGCGCGACGTCAAGATCACCTGCATCTACGAGGGCACCACCGAGATCCTCCAGCTGACCACCTTCCGCGAGCGCTGGCAGGCGAACATCAACGCCGAGGGCCGGTTCTACGATAAGATCGCCGAGGAGATGGACGCCCTGCACGCGAAGTCTCCCGCCGTCGGCGCGGCGTCCGCCGCGCTCGCCCTGCGCGGCCTCTCCCGCGTGCTGAAGGCCTGCTACGACGAGAAGCTGACCTCCCACCAGCTCGCCCACATCAAGCTGGGCGAGTTGATGGCCTACGCGGAGACCGCGGCCGCTTTCTGCCGCGCCGCCGCCAAGGACGAGACCTCCGAGGCGGTCGCCTTCGGCGTCCCCGTCTGGCGCGCGATGAGCCGGATCCACGCCGCGCACGCCGCGTCGTGGATCGCCGCCGAGGGGCTCGCCCTCGTCGCCGGGACCTCCCCCGGGGACTCCGCCGCGCTGGCGGACGCCCTCGACCACAGGGCCGTCGCCGTTGCCCAGAAGGGCGTCGTCGCCGACATGGACGCCGTCCTGGCCGGCCTCGTCGCGACCTTCAAGGAAGAAGAGATCGCGGGGTGACGACCTCCGAGGCTGCGCGCCGCGACCACGGACCCAGCCCGCTGCGCGTCGCCCTGCGCGACATGCGCGAGAACGGGCCGACGCCGGTCAAGCTCTCGGCCCCGGCCGAGCTCTTCGACGGCGTCCTGCGCGAGGGGGTCCTGACGAGCCCGGTCGTCGTCGAGGGGACCGTGTTCCCGGTGGACGACCTCGCGCGCTTCGAGGGGACCGCGCGCGGGACCTGGCGCTTCGAGTGCACGCGCTGCTTGGCGCCCGTGGACGGGAGCTGGTCCGAGGCCCTGGAGGCCGAGGTCCCGCTCGAGACCGACGCGCTGGACCTGGCCGAGGACGCGCGCCAGGCCGTCGGCCTGGCCGAGCCGATGAAGACGCTCTGCCGACCCGACTGCAAGGGGCTCTGCCCCGTGTGCCGGGGGGACCTCAACGCGAAGGACTGCGGGCACCGGGCGCCCGCGCCGGCCCCGGACGACGCCCCGCCTCCCGGGACCCGGCGCCCGCGATTGACCCGCCGCCCCAAGAAAGGCTAGAATCCCCGTCTCAGCACACCACTAAGAGGAAGACCATGCCCAATCCGAAACGCAAGCACACCCGTTCTCGCCGCGACAGCCGCCGCTCCGCCAACTGGCGGCTGGAGTCCGTCGCCATCAGCAAGGACAAGGAGGGGCGCTGGCACCGGCCCCACACCATCAGTCCCGACGGCTTCTACAACGGCGTCCTCGTCCGCCCGCCGAAGACCAAGAAGAAGGCCAAGGGCGGGGACGAGGGCGACGCGCAGCAGTAAAGCCTTCCCCTCTTGAAGATCGCGCTCGACGCCGTCGGCGGCGACCACGGAACGGCCCCTCTCATCGATGGGGCGGTCCAGGCCGCGAACGCCTTCGGCGTCGAGCTCGTCTTGGCGGGACCCGCGGGCCTGCTCCGCGCCGAGCTCTCCAAGCGCGGCGTGGGGGAGAACGACCCGCGCTTCGAGGTCGTCGACGCCCCCGACCTGATCGCGATGGACGAGGAGCCCGCCGCGGCCTGCCGCGCCAAGCCCCGCGCCTCGGTGATGGTCGCCGCCGAGCTGGTCAAGCAGGGCCGCGCCGCCGGCTTCGTCTCCGCCGGCCACTCGGGCGCCACGATGGTGGCCGCGCTCTGGCACCTGAAGCGCGTGCCCGGCATCCTGCGCCCCGCAATCGCCGTGCCGATCCCCACGCCGAAGGGCGTCACGCTGCTCCTCGACGGCGGCGCCAACGTGGACTGCAAGCCCTGGCACCTGGTCCAGTTCGCGACGATGGGCTCGCTGCTGTCCTCCCGTCTCTACGGCGTCGCCGACCCCGCGGTCGGCGTGCTGACGATCGGGGAGGAGGAGGGCAAGGGCAACGACCTCGTCAAGGAGGCCGTCCCGCACCTGAAGACGGCCGAGGGCGTGCGCTTCGTCGGCTCGGTGGAGGGCCGCGACGTCCCGGCGGGCCGCGTGGACGTGGTGGTCTGCGACGGCTTCGTCGGCAACGTCCTGATCAAGACCATGGAGGGCACCGCGGCCGCCGTCGTCGGCCTGCTCAAGGCCGAGCTGATGTCCTCCTGGCGCTACAAGGCCGCGGCGCTCGCGCTGCGGGGCCCCTTCGCGCGCCTGAAGCGCAAGATGAGCTACGACGAGTACGGCGGCGCGCCCCTCGTCGGGGTCAACGGCGTGGCCATTGTGTGCCATGGGTCCTCCAACGCGCGCGCGATCTCCCACGCGGTCCGCGCGGCCGCGAAGACCGCCGACTCGGGCATGGCGGAGGCTCTGAGGGAGTCCGCCGCCCGCGACGCGAAACGACAGCCGGCCACGATCTGACTCGACTCGCCCAACCCCGAACCAAGGAGACTCTCATGAGCACCGAGACCGCGACGCGCCCCGTCCCGACCACCGGGATCCGCCTCAAGGATAAAGTCGCCATCATCACCGGCTCCGCCCAGGGCATCGGGTACGCGACCGCCGAGCTCTTCGCCGCCGAGGGCGCGAAGGTGGTCATCGTGGACGTCAACGCCGAGCAGGCCGCCAAGTCGGCCGCCGCGCTCGACCAGGGCAAGGGCGTGGCCTTCGGCGCGTCCTGCGACGTCTCCAAGTACGAACAGTGCGAGGCCGTCGTCAAGGCGACGATGGAAAAATGGGGCAAAATTGATATATTGGTCAACAACGCGGGGATCACCCGGGACAACCTGATGATGCGGATGTCCGAGGGCGACTGGGACCTCGTGCTGAACGTCAATCTGAAGGGCGCCTTCAACTTCACGAAGGCGGTCGTGCGGCCGATGATGAAGGCCCACTACGGGCGCATCGTCAGCATCTCGTCGATCGTCGGCGAGGAGGGCAACGCCGGACAGGCCAACTACGCGGCCTCGAAGGGGGGCCTGATCGCGATGACGAAGTCGGTGGCGCGCGAGTTCGCCTCGCGCAGCATCACCGCCAACTGCATCGCGCCGGGCTTCATCAAGACGCACATGACCGAGAACATCCCGGAGGACGCGAAGAAGAAGCTGTTCGACAAGATCCTCCTCGGCCGCATGGGAGAGCCCGTCGAGATCGCGCGCGCCGCCCTATTTTTGTCGTCGGACGAGTCGTCGTACATCACCGGCCACGTTCTGAATGTGAACGGCGGCGGGTACATGTGAGACACAGCAAGGAGAACGAACATCATGGCTGATGCCAACATCCCGGACCGCGTCAAGCAGATCATCGTCGAGCAGCTCGGCGTGGACGCCGCCGAGGTCACCCCGAACGCGCACTTCGTCAACGACCTGGGCGCGGACTCGCTCGACACCGTCGAGCTCGTGATGGCCCTCGAGGAGGAGTTCGACACCGAGATCCCCGACGAGCAGGCCGAGAAGATCCAGACCGTCGGTCAGGCGATCGACTACATCCAGGCCCACGCGAAGAAGTAAAGGGCTTTGGCCGTGGCCGAGCCTCTCGAGGCGGTCATCGGGTACCGGTTCCGGGACCCGAGCCTGCTGAAGCAGGCGCTTTCGCACAAGTCGTTCGCGAGCGAGAGCGGGACCGGCGTGTACAACGAGAGGCTCGAGTTCCTCGGCGACAGCGTGCTGGCGGCCGTCGTGGCGCACCAGTTGTTCGCGGAGTATCCGCAAGAGCCCGAGGGGACGCTCTCGAAGAAGAAATCCCTGCTGGTCTCCCGGCCCAGCCTGGCCGCCTGGGCCGAGGAGATCGGGCTCGGCGCCCATCTGTATTTGGGCGTCGGCGAGGAGACGACCGGCGGACGCGCGCGCCAGTCCCTGCTCGCCAACGCGCTGGAGGCCCTGCTCGGGGCGATGTACCTCGACGGCGGCTACGACGCCTCCGCGGCCTTCATTCGGGCCTGGTGCTCGCGCAAGCACCGGGGGCTCATGGAGACCGACCACAAGAGCCGGCTCCAGGAGCTCCTGCAGAAGAAGCACAAGACGCCCCCGACCTACGAGCTGACCTCGGCGGCCGGTCCGGACCACGACAAGACCTTCTCGGTCCTGGTCCGCATCGGCGCCCGCGAGCTCGGGCGGGGGACCGGCAAGAACAAGAAGGAGGCGGAGCAGGCCGCGGCCAGCGACGCCCTGGGCCGGATGAGGCCCGGAGAGGAGTGACATGGATTACGAGCTCACCGAGACGCAGGAAGACATCAGGAACTTGGCCCGCCAGGTCGCCTTGCGCGACATCAAGCCCGTCCGCGAGAAGCACGACGCCGACGGGACGTTCCCCTGGGACGCGGTCAAGAAGATGGCCGCCGCCGACCTCTACGGCGTCTACCTCCCGGAGGCCTACGGCGGACTCGGCGGCGGGCTCATGGAGCAGGTCCTCGTCGTCGAGGAGCTCTCCCGCGTCTGCGCCGGCATCGCGCTGGCCTTCGCCGCCACCGGCCTCGGCTCGCTGCCGATCATGCTGCTGGGCAACGCCGAGCAGCGCGGCAAATTCATCCCCGACCTGGCCGCCGGCCGGAAGCTGGCCGCGTTCTCGATCACCGAGCCCGGCGCCGGCTCCGACGCGACCGCGACGAAGACGACCGCGAAGCTCGACGGCGAGCACTACATCCTCAACGGCGTGAAGAGCTTCGTCTCCAACGGCGAGGTCGCCGACACCTACGTGGTGTTCGCCAGTACCAATCCGGGCCGCGGCGCGCGCGGCGTCTCCGCGTTCATCGTGGAGAAGGGCACGCCGGGCTTCGGCTTCGGCAAGAAGGAGCACAAGATGGGGATCCGCGCCAACCCCACCTACGAGCTCTCCTTCCAGAACTGCCGCGTCCCGAAGAAGAACCTCCTTTACAAGGAAGGCTACGGGCTTTTCACCGCGCAGACCACCTTCGACTGCTCGCGCCCCGGCATCGCGGCGCAGGCGCTGGGCATCGCGCAGGGCGCCCTGGACGAGACGGTCGCCTACATCCGCCAGCGCAAGCAGTTCGGCCAGCCGATCTCCAGCTTCCAGGCCATCCAGCACATGATGGCGGACTGCGCGACCGGCATCGAGACCTCGCGCGCCCTCCTCTACGCGACGGCGCGCGCCATCGACAAGGCGATGAAGCCCGTCTACGAGAAGGCGATCGCCGAGAACGCCATCGTCTACGACGTCATGCAGACGATGGACGTCAAGCGCTACACGAAGGAGTCGGCGATGGTGAAGTACTACGCCTCCGACGTGGCGATGAAGGTGACGACGGACTGCGTGCAGATGTGCGGCGGCATCGGCTTCATGGCCGACTTCCCCATCGAGAAGTTCATGCGCGACGCGAAGATCACGCAGATCTACGAGGGCACCAACCAGATCCAGCGCAACGAGGTCGCCGCGATGATGATCAAGGAAGCCGCCTCGGCCGCCAAGGCCGAGACGGCGGCGGCCTAGGGCCCCGCATGGCGACCGAGGACCGGGAGTTCCTGGGCTGCGGGCACCGCCGTCTCGCGGGTCCCTCCGGTCACGGCGTCCAGGGGGCGCTGCTCGGCCAGCCCCCGCGCTACGCGCCGGACAGCCCGTTCGTCCCCGTCCACGTCCTGCTGGACCTCGCCGTCGACCTGCGCCGCAAGACGCTCTCCGGCCGATGCGTCACCACCGTCAAGGCCCGCCGCGCCGGCGTGCGGCGCCTGGACTTCGACGCCGTGGGCCTCAAGATCTCCCGCGCCCTCGCCGACGGGCGCCCGGTGCGCTTCCGCCACCGCGACGGCAAGGTCTCGGTGACCCTGCCCAAGGACCTGCCCGAGGAGTCCGAGACCGCCGTGGAGTTCGTCTACCGCGTCGTCGACCCCGCGGCCGGGCTCCATTTCGTGAAGGACCCGTCGCAGATGTGGAGCCAGAGCCAGCCCGACGACGCGCGCTGCTGGTTCCCGTGCCACCCGTCGGCGCACGCGAAGGCCACCTCGGAGCTGCGCGCGCGCGTGCCCGCCGGCTACCGCGCCGTCTCCAACGGCGTCCTCGTCGAGCACGAAGCCGCCCGCGGGACCGAGACCTGGCACTGGCGCATGGACCGCCCGCATTCGATCTACCTGATCACGCTGGCCGTCGGACGCTTCGCCGAGATCGTGGAGGAGTGGGACGGCATCCCGGTGGTGTACTACTGCGAGAAGGGCCGCGAGGCCGACGCGCGCCGCGGGTTCGCCAAGACCGCGAAGGTCCTGCAGTTCCTCTCCGAGAAGACCGGCGTGCGCTACCCGTACCCGCGCTACGCTCAGGTGGCCGTCGCCGAGTACCCGGGCGGCATGGAGCACACCACCTGCACGACGCAGACCGACGCGTGCCTGATCGACGCGCGCGCCGCCCTGGACCACGACCTCGACCTGCTGGTCGCCCACGAGCTCGCGCACCAGTGGTTCGGCGACCTGGTCACCTGCGCCGAGTGGCCGCACGCCTGGCTCAACGAGGGCTTCGCGACCTATTCCGAGGTCCTGTTCCAGGCCCACGACAAGGGCGCCGACGAGGCCGACTACGAGCTGCTGGCCAACGCCCGCGCCTATTTCGACGAGGACTCGCGCCGCTACCGCCGCGCGATCGTCTGCCGCACCTACACGGACCCGTGGACGATCTTCGACCGGCACCTGTACGAGAAGGGCTGCTGGGTCCTGCACATGCTCCGCCGCGAGCTCGGCGACGAGCTCTGGTGGAAGGCGATCGGACACTACCTGCGCAAACACCGCGACGCGTCGGTCCAGACGCAGGACCTGGTCGTCGCCCTGGAGGAGGCCACCGGCCGCAGCCTCCAGTCCCATTTCGACCAGTGGGTGTACCGCTCCGGGCATCCGGTCCTGCGCGTGCGCTGGTCGTACGACCCCAAGACGCGCCGCGGCTCGCTGTGGCTGCTGCAGACCCAGCCGGTCGACGGCGCCCATCCCGAGTTCCGCTTCCGCCTGCACCTGCGGGTGACCGGCCGCGGCTGGAGCCGCGACTTCCACGAGGAGGTCCGCGAGAAGGAGCACCGCTGGTCGTGGAAGCTCCCCGGCGAGCCGCTGGACGCCGAGTTCGACCCCGACTTCGTCCTGCTCAAGAAGCTCTCCTTCGCGAAGCCCGCGCCGATGTGGAAGCACCAGCTCGCGCGGGGACGCAAGGCCGTGTCGCGCGCGCTGGCCGCCGAGCGCGTCGCCGCGTGGGGGGGAGAGGGCGCCGTCGCGGCGCTCGCAGAGCAGATCCGGCGCGAGAAGTTCTGGGGCGCGGGCGCGGAGATGGTCCGGGCCCTGGGTTCCGTGCGCGGCCCCGCGGCGGACGCGGCCCTGCAGCGCCTGCTCGGCTCCGTCCGCCACCCGAAGGTCCTGCGTGCCGTCGTGGCCGAGATCGCCCGCCGCGGGCGCCCCGGCGCGGCGGCCGCGCTGGCGCCCCTGGCGCGGCGGCACCGCTACCTGGGCGTCCAGGCCGAGGCCACGCGCGCGATCGGCGCGCTGGACCCGGCGCGGTCCCGCGCCACGGTCCTCAAGAACCTGAAGACGCCCAGCTATCGCGGCGTGCTGGAGTCCGCGGCCGTGACCGCGCTGTCCTCGTCGCGCGATCCCCGGGTCGTCGCGCGCCTGAAGGCCGCGGCGTCCGCGCCGTCGCCGTACCTGGCCCGCGCCGTCGCGCTGCGGGCGCTGGCGGATTTCTCGGCCCAGGACCCGGCGCTGGTGCCTTGGCTATGCGCGCGCGCGGACGACCCGGACGAGCGCCTGACGCTGGCGACGGTGGCCGCCCTGGGCTCCACCGAGGACGAGCGGGCCCTGCCCACGCTGGAGCGCCTGGCCAAGTCCGCGGGCAACCCGCGCGTGCGCGTCTACGCCCGCGAGGCCGTGGCGCGCGTCAAAGCCGACGGCCGCAAGGCCGCGATCAAATAGCGCCGCGCCTTCCGGCGCGCCGGCCGTGAAAGAAGAAGGCCCCCGGGAGAGACTCCCGGGGGCCTTCTCTTGTTCCGGCGGGCAGGACTAGTCGGCTTTCTCCGCGGAGATCAGGCCCAGGTCGATGCCCTTGACCACGGCCTCGGTGCGGTTGGAGACGGAAAGCTTCTGGAACATGCTGTTCAGGTGGTTCTTGACCGTCTTCACGCTGCAGGTCAGCGACGCCGCGATCTCCTTGTTGGACTGGCCGCGGCCGAGCAGGGCCAGGACCTTGATCTCGGTCTTCGTCAGCGCCACCAGCGACGCCTCGCCGCCGCCCGCGCCCATGCTGCGCAGGCCGTCCAGCAGCTTGCTCATCACCGGCTGGGGGATCATCACGCCCTGATTGGCGAAGGTGCGCAGCGCGTTGACCAGCTCCGCGGCGGGGAGCATCTTCGACAGGTAGCCGTTGGCTCCGGCCTGGATGGCCTCCATCACATGCGCCTCGTCCTCGTAGCCGGACAGGATCAGCACGTTCGTGGACGGGCACTCCTTGTGGATCTGGCGCGTGGCCTCGATGCCGTCCATGTGCGGGAGCTTGATGTCCAGCAGGATGACGTTCGGACGCAGCTTCTTGACCAGGCTCAGGGCCTCGCGGCCGTCGGCGGCCTCGGCCACCACCTGGATGTTCTTCTCGCCCTCGAGCAGGTCCTTGATGCCCTCGCGGAAGAGCGTCTGGTCGTCCGCGATGATCACCGAGATCTTCTTCTTCGCCGCCGTTTTCGCCTTGGCCACTCGTTCCTCCGTCGACGCGTTGGGCGCCGGCGCACATCATACATATTTCCGGCCCCCTTGGGGGGCGCGCGCGACTCTGGCCAGGGCCGCCGCGGTCGTGCTATAATGCCCGCCGCCGGTCCACGCGGCGCGGTAGCTCAGTGGTAGAGCGGGCGTTTCATAAGCGCCATGTCGGCAGTTCGATCCTGCCCCGCGCCAAGTTTTGGAAGTGCCGCAAACAACCCTCTTTCGTTGACCCAGGTCAACGAATGGGGGTCTTTTTTCTGTTGTAATCGGGCAGCCGAACGACATCCGACTCAAACGGAGGAACACGATGGCCGAAACCCTCGTCGTCGTCAGCAAGGTCAAGAAGCTGGTCAAGGACGCCGGACTGCGCACCGGCGGAGACTTCGTGGACGCCCTGTCCGCCAAGATCGAGGCGACCGTGCGCGCCTCGATCCAGAAGGTCCAGGCCGAGGGCGGCAAGAAGACCCTCGGGGCCGAGGACCTCGCCTAAGAGACCTCGGCGATGCGAACGTTCCGGGACTTCATGGAGTCGGCCCTCTACGATCCCAAGAGAGGGTTCTACCCCGCCCGGACCAAGACCGCCGACTTCTACACCGCGCCCGAGCTCCATCCCGCGTTCGGCGCCGTTCTGGCCGACCGCCTGGCGTCCCTGCTCGAGCGCGTCCGCGCCGACCGGCCCGGCGAGGGTCTGACCCTCGTCGAGGCCGGCGGCGGGGACGGGACTCTGGCCGCGCAGGTCGTCCGCCGCCTGCGCGAGACCGGGAACTCCGACGGCCTGCGCCTGATCCTCATCGAACGCTCCCGGCGCGACCTGACCGCCGCCGCCCGGACCCTGACGGCCTTCGGCGTGCCGGTCGAGGCGCTGACCTCCGTCGAGCGCCTGCCGCGCGTGACCGGCGTGATCTACTCCAACGAACTCTTCGACGCGATGCCCGCGCACCTGCTGCGGCGCCGCGGCGAGCGCGTGCTGGAGGCCTTCGTCAACGGGGACGGGCGCGAGGTCCTGGGCGAGCCGTCCTCCCCGCAGCTCGCCGCCGCCGCCGCCGCCGTCGCTCCGGCTCTGGCCGACGGCCAGGCCCACGCGGTGTGCCTGGAGGCTCCGCGCTGGCTGACGCTGGCGGCCGAGCGCCTGAGCGCCGGCTTCGTGCTGACGGCCGACTACGGCAAGCGCTTCGGCGGCCGGACCCCGAACCCGCCGCGCGCGTACCGCCGCCATCGCCTGGAGGAGGACCTCCTCTCCGACCCCGGGGAGAAGGACCTGACCGTGCCCGCGGATTTCGAGACGCTGATGGCCGCCGGCGCGCGCGCCGGGCTGGAGACGCAGAGCTACCAGTCGCTGTCGCGCTTCCTCGTGGAGGGGGGCGTGGAGTCCTGGCTGGCCGCGGCCGCCGGGGACAACGCCGCTTCCTTTAAGGAGCGCGCGCAGATCAAGACCCTGCTCCACCCCGAGGGGATGGGCGAGGCCTTCAAGGTGCTGATCCAGAGGAAGCTCCCATGATGAACGCCTTCGCCGTCGTCTTCGTCTTCACGCTCCTGGCGGTGGCCTTCGCGGCGGTCACGCTGCTGGCGGCCAAGGTCCTTCGCCCCAGCGTCCCCGACGCGCGCAAGACCACCACTTACGAGTGCGGCATCCCGGCGACCGGCTCCACCGAGGTCAAGCTCAACATCCGGTTCCACGCCTTCGCCCTGCTTTTCGTGCTGTTCGACGCCGAGGTCCTCTTCGTCTACCCGTGGGCGGTCTCCGCCCGGGACTTGGGGACCTTCGCCCTCGCCGAGATGGGCGTCTTTCTGGCCGTCCTCGCGCTGGGACTGGCGTTCGCCTGGCGCAAGGGCGCGCTGACCTGGGAGTGACATGGGCATGATCCTCGAGAAGCTGCCGGGACTGACCAAGGGCCTGCCGGGCGGGGACCTGGTCCTGACCACGTCGGATTACCTGATCGACCTGGGCCGGCGCCAATCGCTGTGGCCGATGACCTTCGGCCTGGCCTGCTGCGCGATCGAGATGATGGCCTCCTACGCCTCGCGCCTGGACTTCGACCGCTTCGGCGTGATCCCGCGCGCCAGCCCCCGCCAGGCCGACGTGATGATCGTGGCCGGCACGGTCTGCAAGAAGATGGCCGAGCCGATCCTGGAGATCTACCACCAGATGCCGGAGCCGCGCTTCGTGATCTCGATGGGCTCCTGCGCGAACTGCGGCGGCCCGTACTACGACTCCTACTCGGTCGTGAAGGGCGTGGACCGCATCGTCCCCGTGGACGTGTACATCGCCGGCTGCCCGCCGCGCCCCGAGGCCCTGCAGTTCGCCGTCGTCAAGCTGCAGGAGAAGATCAAACGCATGTCGCTGGCCCGGGAGGGCCTGGCCACGCCCCGCCAGGAGACGGGGAGCCGGACGGTGGGAGGCTGACATGACCCAGGACGAGCTCCTCGCGCGGATCGCCGCCAAGTTCCCGAAGATCGAGAAGGCCGCCGTACCGGTCAAGGACTACCTGACCCTGCGCCTGCCGTCCCCGGACGCCCTGGTCCCGCTCGCGGCCTGGCTGAAGGGGCAGGGCTTCGACTACCTGGAGATGGTCACCGCGACCGACTACCTCGGCCCCACGGACATGAAGGGCTTCGTCTCCCAGCCCAACTTCAACCCGTTCCTGCCCGACGGCGCCTCGCCGCAGATCTCCGCCGTCGCCGCCCCGGGGTACGCGTACCGCCCGGCGCTGGACCTGCTCTGGTCGTTCCTGTCCATCCGGGAGAAGGCGCGCGTGATCGTCAAGCTCGAGGTCCCGCGCGAGGGCGCCTCGGTCCCCAGCCTGGTCCCGCTCTTCAAGGCCGCCGACTGGCAGGAGCGCGAGACCTTCGACCTGCTCGGCGTGCGCTACGAAGGGCACCCGAACCTGACCAAGATCCTGACCGCCGACTTCCTCCAGGGCCACCCTCTGCGCAAAGACTACGTCCACGTCAAGGACCGCTTCGATGAGTGACGCCTCCGCCCCCGCCGCCGAGGGCCTGAAGGCCCTGAAGACCGACCAGCTCTTCATCAACCTGGGCCCGCAGCACCCGTCCACGCACGGCGTGCTGCGCGTGGGACTGACCATCGAGGGGGAGGTCATCGTCAAGGCCGTCCCCGACATCGGCTACCTGCACCGCGGCACCGAGAAGCTGGCCGAGGTCCGCAACTACCACCACTGCGTCGTGCTGACCGACCGCTGGGACTACGTCTCCGCGATGCCCAACAACCTGGTCTTCTGCCTGGCCGCCGAGCGCCTGATGGGCGTCAAGGCGCCGCCGCGCGCCGACGCCCTGCGCGTGCTGATGTGCGAGCTCAACCGCATCGCCAGCCACCTGCTCTTCCTCGGCACCTACGGCATCGACACCGGCGCGTTCACCCCGTTCCTGTACGCGTTCCGCGAGCGCGAGATGATCCTGGACCTGTTCGAGATGCTCTGCGGCGCCCGCCTGACCTACAACTACATCCGCTTGGGCGGCGTGATGGCGGACGTGCCGCCCGAGTGGCTGGGCCGGGTCAAGGAGTTCGTCGACTACTTCAAGCCGCGCCTGGACGAGTACGACGGCCTGCTCAGCTTCAATCCGATCTTCATGGCCCGCACCAAGGGCGTGGGCTGCCTGAACGCCGCCGACGCCGTCGCCTGGGGGCTCTCAGGCCCCAACCTGCGCGGCTCCGGCGTGGACTACGACGCGCGCCGCGCCGACCCGTACTGCGGCTACGAGAACTACGAGTTCGAGGTCCCGCTGGGCGCGGACGGCTCCTGCTGGGACCGCTACTACTGCCGCGTGCGCGAGATGCGCGAGTCGGCGCGGATCGTCGAGCAGGTCCTGGCGGCCCTGCCGGAGGGCCCGTTCATGGCGGCCGGCGTGGCCAAGATCCCCAAGCCTCCGGCCGGGGAATCCTACGCGCACGTCGAGGCCTCGCGCGGGGACTTGGGCGTCTACCTGGTCTCCGACGGCGGGATGTCGCCGTTCCGCATGCACGTGCGCGCGCCGTCGTTCGTGAACCTGGCGATGCTCCAGGAGAGGCTGGCGGGCATGAAAGTGGCCGACGTGATCGCGATGCTGGGTTCGATCGACATCGTGCTCGGCGAGGTGGACCGCTGACATGAGCGACAAGCCCGACGAGAAGAAGACGCCAGCGAAGCCCGCGGCGCCCGCGCCCGCCGCGCCCGCCGCGCCGGCCCCGGCG
>JAJXTZ010000034.1 GCA_021783355.1 bacterium
GCGGCGCCCGGGGCGGCGCCGGCGCGCCCCGCCGCCGACGCCAAGGGCCAGCCCGCGCCCGAGCGCCGGACCGGGGCGGTGGACTCGGAGTTCATCCAATGAGCGCGGACTGGACCTCGCTCAGCGCCGCGCGCCTGGCCGACGCCGTGCGCAAGGGCGAGACGACCGCCGAGGAGGTCGTGCGCGCCCACCTGGACCGCGCGCAAGCGCTGGAGCCGTCCGTGAAGGCGTTCCTGTCCCTTCCCCGCGAGCGCGCGCTGGAGCGCGCGCGGGCCGTGGACGCGAGGCGCCGCGCGGGCGCGCCGCTGGGCGCGCTGGCGGGCGTGCCCGTGGCCGTCAAGGACAACATCATGGTCCGCGGCGAGGAGACCACCTGCGCCTCGCGCATCCTCAAGGGCCACGTGGCCGCCTACGACGCGACCGTCGTCGAGCGCCTGAACGCGGCCGACGCGGTGCCGCTGGGCAAGACCAACCTGGACGAGTTCGCGATGGGCTCCTCGACCGAGAACTCCGCCTTCCAGAAGACGACGAATCCCTGGGACCCGGCCTGCGTGCCCGGCGGCTCCTCGGGCGGCTCGGCGGCGGCGGTCGCGGCGCGCATGGCCCCGCTGGCGCTGGGCAGCGACACCGGCGGCTCCATCCGCCAGCCGGCCGCGTTCTGCGGCGTGGTGGGCTTGAAGCCGACCTACGGCCTGGTCTCCCGCTACGGCCTGGTCGCGTTCGCGTCGTCGCTGGACCAGATCGGACCGTTCGCGCGCACCGTCGGGGACGCCGCGCTGGCCCTGTCCGTGATCGGCGGCCACGACCCGCGCGACAGCACCTCGGCCCGCGCCGCCGCGCCGGCGCCGGCGCCGGCGCCGGCCCCGAAGGACCTCAAGGGGCTGCGCGTGGGCCTGCCGCGCGAGTACTTCATCGCGGGCCTGGATCCCGAGGTGGAGAAGGCCGCGCGCGGCGCCGTCGAGGTGCTCAAGGGCCTGGGCGCCGAGGTCCGCGAGATCTCGCTGCCGCACACCAAGTACGCGGTCTCGGCGTACTACATCGTCGCGCCGTCGGAGGCCAGCTCCAACCTCGCGCGCTTCGACGGCATCCGCTACGGCTTCGTCGACCGCTCGGCCAAGACCCTCGAGGAGGTCTACGAGTTCACGCGCGGCGCGGGCTTCGGTCCCGAGGTCAAGCGGCGCGTGATGCTGGGCACCTACGCGCTCAGCTCGGGCTACTACGACGCGTACTACGCGAAGGCCCAGCGCGTGCGCACCCTGATGGCGCGCGACTTCAAGGAGGCGTTCGCGGGCGTGGACCTGATCGCCTGCCCGACCACGCCCACGCCGCCGTTCCGCTTCGGCGAGAAGACCGACGACCCGATTGCGATGTACCTGTCGGACGTGTTCACGATCCCGTCGAACATGGCCGGCAACGCCTCGGTCTCGCTGCCGTGCGGGCTCTCGTCCAAGGGCCTGCCGCTGGGCGTCCAGCTGATCGCCGACGCCTTCCAGGAGCCGCGCCTGCTGGCCGCCGCCGCCGCCTTCGAGGCCGCGCGCCCCTTCCCCGTCCTGAAGGGATGAAGGAGGCGCGGGAGTCCGCGGCGGGCGGCGTCGTCGGCCGCGGGGGCAAGGTCCTGCTGGTCCAGGTCTGCAACCTGCAGGGCGAGGTCGTCTGGACCTTCCCGAAAGGCCATCTGGAGAAGGGCGAGACCTGGCTCATGGCCGCGCTGCGCGAGACCGAGGAGGAGACCGGCTGGGCTTGCCGCAGCCTGGGGCCGCTGTCCTCGGTCGCCTACCGCTTCAATCGCAACGGACGCCCGGTCTTCAAGCGCGTGCGCTGGTACCGGATGGAGCCGGTGCGCCGGACCGGCCGCCCCGACGCCGTCGAGATTCTCCGCACGCGCTGGGTGGACGCGCGCAAGGCCGCCGCCGCGCTCAGTTATCCCAGCGACCTGCGCCTGATCGCCCGCTATTTGGCCTGGCGAAAATCCGGAAAATAGGCAAAACTACACCGCCGGGGCCGTCCCCCGGCGCGAGGACCCAATGACCCGCTACGAACTGGTGATCGGACTCGAAGTGCACGCCCAGCTGGCCACGCGCACCAAGCTGTTCTGCGGCTGCGCCACAGACGGCTTCGGCGAGACGCCGAACAGCCGGATCTGCCCGGTGTGCACGGCCCAGCCCGGGACCCTGCCGGTGCTCAACGAGCAGGCGGTGGCGCTGGCCTACCAGGCCGCGCTGGCGCTGGAGTGCCGCCTGAACCCGGTCTCCATATTCGCGCGCAAGAACTACTTCTACCCGGACCTGCCCAAGGCCTACCAGATCTCGCAGTACGACAAGCCGTTCTCCGAGCACGGGCGCCTGGAAATCCGGGTCAAGGACCTTCCGGCGAGGAGCATCGGCCTGACGCGCATCCACCTGGAGGAGGACGCGGGCAAGCTCCTGCACGAGGCGGCGGGCCTGACGCTCGACGGCTCGCTGGTGGACTTCAACCGGGCCGGCATCCCGCTGATCGAGATCGTCTCCGAGCCCGAGCTGCGCTCCGCCGACGAGGCCTACGCGTACCTGACGGCCTTGAAGGAAGTGATCCAGTTCGTCGGCGCGTCGCGCTGCGACATGGAGAAGGGGGAGATGCGCTGCGACGCCAACGTCTCGGTGCGCCCGGAGGGCTCGGATAAGTTCGGCACGCGCGCCGAGATCAAGAACCTGAACTCCTTCAAGAACGTCAAGGACGCCATCGAGCACGAGTTCCGGCGCCAGACGGAGCTGCTGGAAGCCGGCGGGCGCGTGATCCAGGAGACGCGCCTGTGGAACGCCGAGACGCAGGCCACGGTCGCGATGCGCTCCAAGGAGGACGCGCACGACTACCGCTACTTCCCGGACCCCGACCTGGTCCCGCTGACCGCGGCTCCGGAGCGCGTCGCGGCGCTCAAGTCCGCCCTGCCCGAGCTGCCGGCGGCCAAGCGCGCGCGCTTCGTCGCCGCGTTGGGCCTGTCCGCGTACGACGCCGAGGTCCTGACCGGCGACAAGGCGCTGTCCGAGTTCTTCGAGACGGCCGCGACCGCCGCCCCGGCGGGCGCCGCCAAGACCGTGGCCAACCTGATCGCGACGGAGTTCCTGGGCAAGTTGAACGCCGAGGGCCGCGGCGCGGGCGCCGCGCCGTTTCCGGCGGCCCACCTGGGCCGCCTCGCGGGCTTGGTGGCCGGCGGAACCCTGTCCAGCAAGGGCGCCAAGGACTTGTTCTCGCGGATGTGGGAGACCGGCAAGGACCCGCGGGCCCTGGTGTCGGAACTGGGACTGGCGCAGGTCTCCGACGACGCGCAGGTGCGGGAGTGGGTCCGGCAGGCGCTCGCCGCCAACCCCAAGGCGGCCGCGGACCTCAAGGGCGGCAAGCAGGCCGCGATCGGCGCGCTGGTGGGCGCGGTGATGAAGCTGTCCCAGGGCAAGGCGAACCCGGCCGTGGCCAACAAGCTGATCAAGGAGGCCGTTCAGGCATGAAGCGCGTCCTCCTGCTGGCCGCCGTCCTGCTGCCGCTCGCCGCGCCGTCGCGCGCGTACGACACGATCCAATTCCTGACGCCGGTGAAGTCCGACGAGATGTCCCGACCGGCGGCCGCGGCCGCGGACGCGACCCGGCTGTTCGTCGCCGACCAGAAGAAGGACCGGGTGCTGATCTTCGACGAGGCCGGCGCGCTGGTCAAGGCCGTGGGCGGCCGCGGGCGCGGGGACGGCCAGTTCGACGACCCGGGCGGGGCGGCCGTCGGCCCCGACGGGAAGCTCTACGTCGCCGACACCGGCAACGACCGCATCCAGATCCTCGACCGGGACGGGAAGTTCCTGTCCGCCTTCGGCGAGCGCGGATCCGAACCGGGCCGGCTGCGGTCGCCGCGCTCGGTGGCGGTGGGCGCGGACGGGCGGATCTACGTGGCGGACACGGGCAACGACCGCGTCCAGGTCTTCACCGACCAGGGCATCCTGCTCTTCGTGCTGGGCCGCCCCGGCAAGGAGCCGGGCCAGTTCCGCTCCCCGACGCGGGTCTGCGTGGACCCGTCGGACGACGTCTACGTGCTGGACGAAGGCAACGGGCGCGTGCAGAAGTTCGACGCGCGGGCCAAGCTCGTCCGGGAGTTCCCGGTCGCGGGCAACGACCTGGTCGTCGACCCGTACGGCTTCCTCTACCTGCTGGAGGGGCGCGACGGCAAGGTCGTCGAGGTCTCGCCCCAGGGGACGGTGCTGGGGCGCTTCGGCTCGTACGGACGCGACGCGGGCCAGATGAAGAAGGCCGAGGGCCTGGCGCTGGCCCCGGACGGCACGCTGATCGTGGCCGACACCGGCAACGACCGCGTCCAGCGCGTGCGCCTGACCAACAGGCTCAAGACCCTGCCGCTGCCGCTCGACGCGCGCACCAAGATGTCCGTCGCCGGGCCGTCGCGGAGCTGGCCGGTGAAGGCCTCCCTGCTGGCGCCGCTCGGCGACGAGGTCTACGCGTCCCTGCCGCGCGGCGGCCCCTTCGTCGTGCTGGACTCCAGCGGCTCCGTCGCGGCGCGCTTCGGGGCCGACGGCAAGGGTCCCGAGCAGACGCGCCGCGCCGAGGGGATCGCCGTCAGCGCGACCTTGGGCTTCTACGCGGCCGACGCCGGCGAGGACCGCCTTCAGCGCTTCGAAGATAGGATCTGGAAGTCGAACGTCGGCGAGGCCCAGGGCTTTTTCGACAGCCGCGCCAAGGACGGGCGCGTGCGCGACCCGCACGGCGTGGCGATCAATGACGCCGGCACCGTCTACGTGGCCGACACCGGCAACCGCCGCGTCGACGCGTTCAGCCCCGACGGAGTGTTCCTCTTCGCGATCGGGCCGGCGCTGGGCGGCTACGAGCTGAAGGAGCCGGTCGCCCTGGCCTGGGACAAGAGCGGCTCCCTCTACATCGCCGACAAGGGCCTCAAGACGGTGTTCCAGTGCGGGCCCTCCGGCGCCCTGAAGGCCGTGCTGGGCGGCGAGGGGGCCGGCCCCGGACGCTTCGAGTCCCCGGTCTCCCTGGCCTTCGACGGACGCAACTACCTCTACGCGCTGGACTCGCGGCTGCGCCGCGTCAGCGTGTACGCCAAGGACGGCAAGTGGCTGACCGACTTCTTCGCCGGGGGTCGCGGCGAGCGCGAGCTGACCGACCCCGTCGCGCTGGCGGTCCAGGGAGACCGCCTGCTGATCTCCGACGCGGGCAAGGGGCGCGTGGAGTCCTACGACCTCCACCCGCTCCTCGGGGCCCCCGTCGGGATCTCCAGCTCCACCAAGGAGGGCATCGTCTCCCTGCGCTGGGACGCGGTCGACGACCCGTGGGCCGCCGGCTACCAGGTCTACCGCGCCAGCGGCGAGGCCGGGCCGTACGCCCCGGCGGCGAGGACGGACAAGACGCTCTTCCAGGACTCGGACGTGAGCCCGTACGCGACCTACTGGTACCGCGTCGCGACCCGGGCCAAGACCGGCGACGTCGGGCCGTGGAGCCGGCCCGTGGCGACCTTCGTCTCGGCGGAGTTCAACCGCGCGCCGGTGGAGATCTCGTCGGTGACGCTCGGGAACCTCTTCGCGGCCAAGTACAAGTGGTACCTGACCCACCCCGTCGGCGAGATGACGGTCACCAACAACGTCAACGTCCCGTTCCTGAACGTGAAGGCGACCTTCAAGCTCAAGGACTACATGGACTTCGGCTTCGACACCGAGATCAAGAACCTGGGGCCGAAGCAGACCGCGACCATCCCGCTGATCGCGACGCTCAACAACAAGGTCCTGCAGGTCACCGAGGACACCCCGATCCAGGCCGAGTTCTCGCTCAGCTACTTCGAGAGCGGCCAGGCCCGGACGGCGTCCTTGACCAAGCCCCTGCGCCTCTACTCGCGCAACGCGATCACCTGGGACGATTCGCGCAAGCTGGCGAACTTCGTCACCTACAAGGACGAGCCCGTGAAGGCTTTCGTCGCGCAAGCGGCCGCGGCGGCCGGCGCGGAGAAGATCCCGGGGACCTCGGGCCTCAACGAGGACGCGGTCAAGGCTCTGCGCGCCTGGGACGCCCTCGGGGCGTACGGCCTGCGCTTCGCGCCCAACCCGGCCAACCCGTTCGAGACCGCGCACGACGACCCGAACTTCCCGGTGGACTACACGCAGTACCCGCGGGAGACGCTCCGGCGCCGCTCCGGGCAGTGCTCGGACTTGGCGTCGCTCTTCGCGTCCCTGCTCATCGACTCCGAGGTCCGCGTCGCCCTCCTGGACTATCCCGGCCACATCACGCTGATGCTGGACACCGAGGCCGGCGACGCGGCCGGGGCGGGCCTGCCGCCGGACCTCCTGATCGAGCACGAGGGGACGATGTGGCTGCCGGTGGAGGTCACGCTGGTCGGCAAGCCGTTCTACGACGCCGTCTCCAAGGCCGCCTACGCCTACAAGGCGGAGGAGGCCAAGGGGCGCGTGAAGATCATCGACCTGGATCAGGCGTTCGAGGAGTACGAGCCGGTCACGATGCCGCCGACGGACTTCGTCCCCCCGGCGCCCGACGCCGCCGAGGTCGCGCGCCGCGACGCCGCGGGACTGGACGCGCTCGCCAAGGCGCGCTGGACCTTCCTGAAGGCCCGTTACGGGGGGCGGCTGGAGAAGGACCCCAAGGACCTGGACGCCCGGCTGCAGCTGGGCATCGTCGAGTACCAGAGCGGCCGCCGCGACGCGGCCGTCGCCGACTTCCGGAAGGTCCTGGAGTCCGACCCGAAGAACGCGTCGGCCCTGAACAACCTGGGCAGCGCCGCCTTCGCGGCCGGGGACTACGCCGGCGCGGAGAAGAGCTTCGCGGCGGCCTCCGAGGCCGACCCGCAGGACGCGGACGTGTGGCTGAACCTGCTCAAGACGGAGCTGAAGCTGAAGGACCTGGCGAAGGCGCGCGCGTGCGGCGAGAAGGCCGTCGCGCTGACGCCGGGCTACAAGCCGTACGTGGACGGCCTACTGCAGTGACCCTGGAGGTGCGGCGATGAGCGCGAAGACGACGGCGGCGGCCTTGGCCGCCTTGCTGCTGGCCGGACCTGTCCTGGCGGCGGAGGCGCCGGCGCCGGCTCCGACGAGCCGCGAGTCGATCCTGACCTTCTTCCGCCACCTGCGCGACGCGCTGTCGCAGACGGCGGTCAACGCCCAGCGCAAGCCGTCGCGCTTCGGGAGCGTGGCCGCCGTGCGGGGCGCGGACCAGTCCTCCTCGCTGAGCGACCCGGACAAGACCACGCTCAAGGGCGACGCCGCCTCGCGGCGCGAGCGCCGCGCGCTGGCCGAGGACGCGGAGATGAAAAAGGGCGTGGACCTGATCCTCGCCGGGAAGCTCGACGACGGGATCAAGGCCCTGGAGGCGTTCAAGACCGGGCACCCGAAGTCCCGGCGCCTGGCGAAGGTGGACGAGGCGCTGGCGCAGGCGCAGGCGCTCAAGGGCGAGGCCCCGGCGGCGGCCGCGCCCGGGGGCGTGCCGGCGAAGTAGTCGGGCGTCAGCGCCGGCCCTGAAGGCGCTTGATCAGGGCCGTGGTGGAGTAGCCCTTCTTCAAGGGCACGATCGCGACGCGTCCGGCGTGGCGCGCCTCGGGGAGGTCCTCGGGTCTGTAGTCGCCGCCCTTGACCTGCACGTCGGGCTTGAGCCGCGCCATCAGCCGTTCCGGCGTCGTCTCCGGGAAGCCGACGACGGCGTCCACGCAGGCCAGCGCGGCGACCACCTCGGCGCGGTCGCGCCAGCGGTTGATCGGGCGCCCCGGCGCCTTCTCCAGGCGGCGGACCGAGGCGTCGGAGTTGACCCCGACGACCAGGAGGTCGCCCTGCGCGCGCGCCTTCTCCAGCACCTTCACGTGCCCGGCGTGCAGGAGGTCGAACACCCCGTTCGTGAACACCACGACGCGGCCCTCCCAGCGCCACAGCTCGCGCAGCGTCAGCAGCTTGCGCAGCGTCAATATCTTCCGTCCCGAGGTTTTCATCGAATTAAGAAAGGTGCCAGGCACAAAATTAACTTTTTCAGGGGTGGGCCAGGGGGGCGTCGGGGAAGAGCTCGTCTTCCAGGATGCCGCACCAGATCTGGATCAGGGTGATGTGGACCTCCTGGATGCGCGCCGTCGAGTCGGACGGCACGCACAGGCAGTGGTCGCACAGGGCTTTCATCTTGCCGCCGGTGCGGCCGGTCAGGCCGATCACGGTCAGTCCGGTCTCCCGGGCCGCCTCGATGGCGCGCAGGACGTTCTTCGAGTTGCCGGAGGTCGAGATCGCGATCGCCGCGTCGCCGGCGCGGCCGTGAGCTCGCAGCTGCCGCGCGAAGACCTCCTCGTAGCCGAAGTCGTTGGCGATCGAGGTCAGGTCGCCTTGGTTGACGGTGAGAGCCAGCGCGGGCAGCGGCGGGCGGTTGCGGCGGTAGCGGCCGACCAGCTCGTCGGCGAAGTTCTGCGCGTCGCACGAGGACCCGCCGTTGCCGAAGGTCAGGATCTTGCCGCCGTTGCGGTAGGCGTGCAGGAGGGCCTTGGCGACGGCGTCGATCTCGGGGGCGAGCTTGGAGGTGGCCGTCATCGCGTCGGCGGCCTCCTTGAGCTGGGCGACGATCGTCTTCTTGAAGTCGTTCATTTGCGCGTCTCCTTGCGCTGCTCGTCGAGCAAGCCGGTCTTCTCGATGAAGTGGGTGTCGAAGTCGCCGCCCATGAACACCGGGTGGGCGACGACGCGCGCGTGCATCGACGCGGTGGTCTTCACGCCCTCGATCTTCAGCTCGCCCAGCGCGCGCAGGCTCCGGCGCAGGGCGGCGGGGCGGTCGCCCGCGGAGATGATCAGCTTGGCGATCATGCTGTCGTAATAACTGGGGATCGTGTAGCCCTCGTAGGCGTGGGTGTCCACGCGCACCCCCGCGCCGCCGGGGAGCTCCAGCCGTTCGATGCGTCCTGGGCAGGGCATGAAGTGGTTGTCCGGGTCCTCGGCGTTGATGCGGTGCTCGATCGCGTGGCAGCGGATCTCCGAGGCGCGCTCCTGGCCGAACGGGAGCTTCTCGCCGGCGGCGACGCGGATCATCAGCTCCATCAGGTCCACGCCGGCGACGGCCTCGGTCACCGGGTGCTCGACCTGCAGGCGGGCGTTGACCTCGATGAAGTAGAACTTCCCGTCCTGGTACAGGAACTCCACCGTGCCGACGTTCTGGTAGCCGGCGGCCTTGGCCAGGCGGATCGCGGCGTCCTGCATGTCGCGCCGGATCTGGGGGGTCAGGGCGGGGGACGGGGACTCCTCGACGAGCTTCTGGTGGCGGCGCTGCACCGTGCAGTCGCGCTCCGGGAAGGCCACCACGTTGCCGTGCTTGTCGGCGGCGATCTGGATCTCGACGTGGCGCGGGCGCTCGAGGAGCTTCTCGATGAACACCGAGCCGTCGCCGAAGGCGGCCTTCGCCTCGGTGGAGGCGTACTCGAGCTGAGCTTTGAGCTCCCCGGGCTCGCGCACGATGCGCATGCCCTTGCCGCCGCCGCCGGCCGAGGCCTTGATCAGCACCGGGTAGCCGATGTCCGCGACCTCCTTGGAGACGTCGGAGGTGATGTCGCTCTTGGTGCCGGGGACCACGGGGACGCCGGCGGCGCGCGCGACGGCCTTGCCGGCGCTCTTGAAGCCCAGCTTCCGGCTGGCCTCCGGGGGCGGGCCGATGAAGACGATCCCGCGCTTGGCGCAGGCCTCGGCGAAGTCGGCGTTCTCGGACAGGAAGCCGTAGCCGGGGTGGATCGCGTCGGACTGGGTGATCTCGGCGGCGGTCAGGACCGCTTCCTGGTCCAGGTACGAGAGCTTGGCCGGTCCGGGGCCGATGCAGACGGCGCGGTCGGCCATCGCGACATGGCGCGACTCGCGGTCGGCGTCCGAGTAGACGGCGACGGTCTCGATGCCGAGCTCGCGGCAGGCCCGGATCACGCGCACGGCGATTTCGGAGCGATTGGCGATCAGGATTCGTTTGAACATGGGTCCTCGGTCACGGGGCGGCGGGAGCGTTCAGCGACTGGCGCATCGTCTGGATGAAGGCGAGGTCCTGCGGGTTCGAGCAGAACGAGGCGCCGCGGTCCAGGTCGGCCAGCGCGTCGGCGGGCCGGCCCAGCCTGGCGTACGACTGCGCGCGGGCGAGCAGGATCTGGCACTGGTCGGCCGGGGAGATCTCCGGGAAGGCCAGCATCTCGCCGAACTGCGCGAGGGCCAGGTCCGGGCGGTTCAGCGCGTTGTTCTCCATGTCGGCCAGGATCGCGTGCAGGTGGTAGAGGCTCTTCAGGGTCAGGTCGGACGGGTAGGTCCGGGCCAGCGCCAGCGCCTTCTCGCAGCGCGGAACGGCGACCTCCGGGGCCTTGCGGTAGTACGCCGCCTCGCAGAGGTAGCCCCAGGCCATCGGGTCGCGCGGGTTGACCGTGGCCGCGGCCTGGGCCAGGATCAGGCCCTTGTCCGGGTCGCCGCTCTCGAAGGCGGTCTCCACCTGGTTCATCAGCGTCCAGTTGTACGGCCGCGTCCAACGGCCGTTCTCCAGCGTGAAGAGCAGGTGGTCGGTGCGGTCGGGAGTGCCGGCGACCTTGAGATCGTACTCCATCAGCACCGCCCCGGGCTCGCGGTAGGCGATGCGAAGCCCCGACCAGCTCCACGCCGCGTCGCCGCGCGACGCGCGGAACTCGGCTTCCGTGCAGTTCTTCTTGGCCAGGCTGGAGAACATCGCGTACGCCGAGTCGTAGTCGTGCGCGCTCAAGGCGTTGAGATAGCGCGCGGCCAGCTTGGGGACCAGCACCTCGGGACGCTGGCTCCAGCGCCAGGCCCACAGGCCGCCGGCGGCCGTCGCGGCGACGAAGGCCAGCAGAAGCCGGTCCAGCCAGCGCCGTCCGGCGGAGGGCCTCGCGGCGGGGGCGGTCTCCACCGCCAGCGGGGCCGGCGACGCCCAGAGGTCGTCGAGCGGGGCCGCCCCCGCGGGGGATTGCCCGGCCGCCGGCAGCGGGGCGCCCTCCCCGGGCGCGGGGGCGCGGCGGATTACCGTCGCCGGAATGTCGTTCTCCGGGGAGCCGGGAAGCCGCGTCGGCGGCGGGGGCGCCACCGGGCCCAGATCCGAGATCGGGCGGCCGCACTTGTCGCAGTAGTTCTTCGCGACCGAGTTCTGCGTCCCGCAGCCGCCGCAGACGCGGGCGTTGCGTCCGCCGCACTTCCCGCACACCGGGCGCGGCTCCGCCGAGGCGGCTCCGCACTTCGTGCACAGGATCTGGGCGGCGGCCATGTCGCTCCCCTACGCCTTGGGCTCCAGCAGGAACAGCGGGCGGCCGTACTCGACCGCCTCGCCCGCGTCGGCGAAGCAGCGCGAGACGCGGCCCGCCGCCGGGGCCTTCACGGGCGTGAGCTTCCCTGAGCCGGAGACGACGACGCCGAGGACCGCGCCCTCGGCGACCTCCGCGCCCTCCTCGGCCACGCGCGCCTTGCCCGGCTGGCTCCATTGGAACACGCCGACGGCCTCGGAGGCGACGGGCAGGAAGCGCGACGGCGGCAGGCTCCCCGCCGGGATCGGAGGCGGGGCGTCCGGCGTGCTCAGCGCGAAGCCGCGGCCCTCCTTCTTGTACGAGACCTCGACGAGGTCCGTGGATTTCATCCAGTCGGCGACGGGGCGGATCGGGTCGGTGTCCATCATTTCCTCCGGTGGCGCGCGGCGGGTCGGCGGCGGCCGCGCCGGGACGGCTTGCGCTTGAGCAGGTTGCGCGGATTCTTCGGCAGAAGGCCCGACGCGAGCGGGTCGAAGGCCATCGGCAGGAGCTTGAAGACGGTCGTCTTGAGCACGGAGCGGCGGCCGGTGGCCGGGTGGAGGTCCACCAGGTAGAGCGCGGTGTCCTTGGAGCTGAACTCGAACATCACCTGGCGGCACGCGCCGCAGGGCCGGGCCGCGGCGCCGACCACGCAGACGGCCTTGATCGCGTCGTGCCCGCCGGCGATCGCGTGGTAGATCGCCACGCGCTCGGCGCACATCGCCAGGCCGTAGCTGGCGTTCTCCACGTTGCAGCCGGCGAACACGCGGCCGGTCTCGGTCAGCACGGCGGCGCCGACCGGGTAGCGCGAGTAAGGGCAGTAGGCGCGCTTCTGCGCCTGGAGGGCGGTCTCGATGAGCCGCTCGACGGCTTTGGATCTCTTCGCGCTCATAGGTATCTCCTCACGAGCAGGTCGAGCTTCTTCAGCGTCGCCTTGTTCCGGGCCTTCGGGTCCGTGAACAGGGCGCCCTTCAGCGCCGCGGAGAACGCCGGCTCCAGCGGCGCGGCGGCGATCTTCGGCACCGCGGCGCGCATCAGGCGCTGGGCGTTCGCGGAGTTGGCCTGGAGGTTGGCCACCACCATCTCGGTGTGGACCTCCTCGCCTTCCTTCCAGCAGTCGTAGTCGGTGACCATGCAGGCCTGCGAGTAGACCAGCTCCGCCTCGCGCGCGAGCTTGGCCTCGTTGGCCGCGGTCATGCCGATCAGCGACCAGCCGAAGGCGCGGTGCATCTCGGACTCGGCGCGCGTCGAGAAGGCCGGGCCCTCCATGCAGCAGTAGGTCCCGCCGAGGACGGACTTGATGCCGAGGGCGGCGGCGCAGCCGTGGACGAGCGCGTTCTGCTCCGGCGCGAACGGTGGGTTCAGCGCCACGTGCGCGACGACGCCGCCCCCGAAGAAGGTGGAGACGCGGTGCTTGGTGCGGTCGACAAGTTGGTCGGGGAACACGAAGGTGCGCGGCGGCAGCTCCTCCTTCAGCGAGCCGACCGCGCTGAAGGCCAGCACGCGCTCGACGCCCAGGGACTTCAACGCCCACATGTTCGCGCGCTGGGGCACCTCGGTCGGCGTGTAGACGTGGCCGCGCCCGTGGCGCGGGAGGAACGCGCAGGGCACGCCCTCCAGCTCGCCGACGGTGATCGGGCCGGAGTGGGCGCCGAACGGGGTCTTCAGCCTCAGCTCGCGCGCGCCCTTGAGGGCGTCGCTGGAGTACAGGCCGCTGCCGCCGATGACGGCAACCTTCGCGTACGGCGTCTTCGTCTTGGTCACGGACAATAGCCTCCCAGGGGCAGCAGCTCGGCGATCGTCTCGTCGAGCAGCTTCAGGTCGATCGGCTTGTGCAGGAATCGCGTCTTCGGGTCCTTCGGCAGGATCGGGGCCAGCTTCTCGTGCGAGTGCGCGGACATGAAGATGACCGGGATGCGGCGGGTGTTCCCGTCCTTCTGCAGTACCTGGTAGGCCGACGAGCCGTACGCGCCGGGCATCTGGATGTCGGTGATGATCAGGTGCGGGCGGTGCTCGGCGGCCTTCTGCGCGAGCTGGTAGCCGTCGTTGACGAGGATCATCCGGTGTCCCTTCATGGACAGGTAGTCCCCGAGGAGCCCCGTGATGTCCGGGTTGTCGTCCGCCAGGAGGATCTGCGCGATCACGCCGCGCGCGCCTCCGGGGGGCGGGCCTTAGGCGCGGGCAAGGAGCCGTCCCATCAGTTCGGGGTAGATCGGGAAGCGCCGGCACAGGCGAGTTGTCGCCTCCTTGACCCGCGCGAGCGCCGCGGCGTCGGCGCGCGCGGCGAGCGCCTCGTCGATCAAGGCCGCGATCTCGTCCATCTCGCGTTCGCGCATCCCGCGGGTGGTGACCGCGGGCGTGCCGATGCGCACGCCGGAGGCGACGAACGGCTTCTGCGGGTCGTACGGGATCGCGTTCTTGTTGACCGTGATGCCGGCCTTGTCCAGGGCGGCCTCGGCCTCCTTGCCGGTCGCGCCCTTCGCGCGCAGGTCCACGGACAGGAGGTGGCAGTCGGTGCCGCCGGCGACGATGCGCAGGCCGCGGTCCTGCAGGGCCTTGGCCAGGCGGCGCGCGTTGGCCAGCGTCTGAGTCTGGTACGCCTTGAACTCGGGCTTCAGCGCCTCGCCGAAGCAGACGGCCTTCGCGGCGACCACGTGCATCAGCGGTCCGCCCTGGACGCCGGGGAACACGGTCTTGTCCAGCGCGGCCGCGTGGGCCGCCTTGCAGAGCACCAGACCGCCGCGCGGGCCGCGCAGGGTCTTGTGCGTGGTGCTGGTGGTGAAATCGGTCAGCGGGACCGGGGACGGATAGACGCCGGCCGCGATCAAGCCCGCGTAATGGGCGATGTCGGCGGCGAAGAGCGCGCCGATCTCGTCGGCCAGCCGCTTCAGGCGGGCCCAATCGATGACCCGGGAGTAGTTCGAGGCTCCCATGAAGATCAGCTTCGGCTTCGTCTCCCGGGCGTCCGTCTCGGCCTTCTCGTAGTCGATCAGCTCGTCGTCGCGGCGCACGTCGATTGGGACGATCTTGAAGTATTTCCCGGAGAAGTTCAGCGGGTGCCCGTGGGACAGGTGTCCGCCGTGGGCGAGGTTCAGGCCCATGACCGTGTCGCCGGGCTTGAGCACCGACATGTACATCGCCATGTTCGCCTGGGAGCCCGAGTGCGGCTGGACGTTGGCGTGCTCGGCGCCGAACAGGGTCTTGGCGCGCTCGATCGCCAGGACCTCGGCCTTGTCCACGAACTCGCAGCCGCCGTAGTAGCGCTTGCCCGGGTAGCCCTCGGCGTACTTGTTCGTCAGGAGCGAGCCCTGCGCCTCGAGTACGGCCTCCGACGCGTAGTTCTCGGAGGCGATCAGCTCCAGGTTGTCGGCCTGGCGGCGCGCCTCGTCGGCGATGGCGGCCTGCAGCTCGGGGTCTTGATCGGCGATCGTTCTAGACATGGGCGTTCCTCCGGGTGAGGACGGTCAGGGCTTCCTCAAGGCTCGCGGCGCAGGCCTCGTAGGCGGCGTCGGGGCGGCCGATCGGGTCCTCGACGTCGCCGCCGAGGCCGGCGGCCTCGCGCAGGACGGAGATCTTCCCGGCGTGCGCGGGGAAGCGCGCGGCGAGCGCGTACTTCTGCGCGCGCGTCATCGCGTAGACGCGGTCGGCGGCGGCGATCAGGCCTTCGTCCGCGCGCCGCGCGCGGTGCCCGGCGCCGTCCAGGCCGCGGGCGGCCAGGACGCGCCGGGCGGCCTCGGCCATCGGGGCGCCGTCCTCGGCGGACAGGCCGGCGGAGGCGACGCTCCAGTCGAGCCCGCCCGCGCGAGCCAGGCGCGCGGCCAGGGCCGCGGCCATCGGGGAGCGGCAGGTGTTGCCGGCGCAGACGAAGAGGACGCGGGTGGCGGTCACGCGGCTGCCGCCTCCGACACGCGCGCGGCGGACACGGCGCCCTCGCGGGTCACGCGCGGCTTGGCCCCGGTGGCGTCCACGGCCGTCGCCTCGTCGAGGGCGACCTCGCCCCCGTCGATGAGGAGGTCCGCCTCCGCGCCAAACGCGGCCGCGACGGCGGCGAAGGCGTTCAGCGGCGGCTCGCCGGACTTGTTCGCGCTGGTCCAGACCCAGGGCACGCCGGAGGCGGCCACGATCGCGCGGGCCGCCGGATGAGCGGGCACGCGCACGGCGACGGTCTGGTACTCGGGGAAGGTCAGCAGCCGGCCCTTCGCGGTGGTCTTGAGGACCAGCGCCAGGGGCCCCGGCCAGAGCTTGGCGGCCAGCGCCTCGGCCAGAGGCGTCCACTCCACCCAGGTCTTGGCGTCCTCTGCGGAGGCAACCAGGACCGGCAGGGGCTTAAGCGTCGAGCGTTCCTTGATCTGCAGGAGCCGCCGCGTCGCGGCCTTGATCAGGCCCGTGGAGCCCAGCGCGTAGCCGGTCTCGGTGGGGAAGGCGACGATCCGGCAGGACCTCGCGGCGGCGCCGGCCTTGGCGGCGTCGGCGTCGGAGAGTGATCCGTCGGGGGCGGTCTTGAGGGTCTCAGGCATGGGCGGGCTCCGGTTCGGGGTGGAAGAGGACGGCGAACTCTCCCAGGATCTCGGGCTTGGCGGCCAGGGCCGCGCGCACCGAGGAGACGGTCCCGCGCAGCCACTCCTCGTGGACCTTGGAGAGCTCGCGCGCGGCCACGCACTGCGCGTCGGGCCCCAGCGCGGCGGCGGCGTCGTCGAGCAGCTCGAGCACGCGGAACGGGGACTCGTAAACGACCAGCGTGCGCCCGAGCGTCCCGGCCTGCTCCAGGATCTTGCGGCGCTTGGACGCGGTCCGGGGCAGGAAGCCGAGGAACACGAAGCTGTCCCCGGGCAGGCCCGAGCCGGCGACGGCCGCGGCGACGGCCGACGGGCCGGGGAGCGCGGTCACCGGCAGGCCCTCGCGGCGGGCGGCCGCGATCGCGCGGCGTCCGGGGTCCGAGAGGCCCGGGCAGCCGCCGTCGGAGACCAGCGAGACGTCCTGGCCCCGGCGCAGGCGCTCCAGGACCTTCTCCACGGAGCGCGCGTCGGACTCGTCGTAGCGCTCCAGCGGCGCCGCCAGTCCGAAGTGGGACATCAGCGCGCGCGTGCGGCGCGTGTCCTCGCAGAAGACGACCGCGGACTCCTTCAGGACGCGCAGCGCGCGGGCGGTCATGTCCTCCAGGTTGCCGATAGGCGTCGGCACCACGTAGAGCATCGGCGTCAGTCCTCCCCGGGAGCCTCGAGGCTCCACTCGGCGGACTCCAGGCGCAGGAAGGTCTCCACGACCCTCGGGTCGAACTGGGAGCCGGCGCCCTTCTTGAGCTCGCCGACGGCGATGTCGCGGCCCAGCGCCTTGCGGTAGGGGCGGTCGGAGGTCATCGCGTCCCAGGCGTCCAGGACGGCCACGATGCGCGAGCCCAGCGGGATCTCCTCGCCCTTCAGGCCCTCGGGGTAGCCGCGCCCGTCGAACCACTCCTGGTGGTAAAGCACCATCTGGGCCACCGGGCCCAGGTACTTCACCGGCGCCAGGATCTGGTGGCCGATGATCGGGTGCTTCTTCATCTGCTCGTACTCCTCGGGCGTCAGCTTTCCCGGCTTGAGCAGGATGGCCTCGTCGATGCCGATCTTGCCGATGTCGTGCAGGAGGGCGGCGTACTCCACGTAGCGGACCATCTGGTCGGGCAGGCCCATCTCGAGCGCCACCTTGCGCGCCTTGACCCGCGCGCGGTCGGAGTGCTCGTGCGTGTAGGCGTCCTTGGAGTCCACCGCCCGCGCCAGGGTCTGGACCATCTCCAAGTAGAAGGTCTGCAGGCTGTCGAAGAGGTCCATGTTGTGCAGCATGACCGCCGACTCGCCGGCGAGGATGCCCAGGAACTTCACGTTGTAGTCGCTGAAAGGCTCGGCGTCCTGCTTCGCGTGGAGGTTCAAGACCCCGATCGGCTTGCCCTTGACCATCAGCGGGATCGAGACGAAGGGCTCCACGTCGCCGGCCGTCGGGGCCACGTAGCGCGGGTCGGCGGCGGGGTCGGCGATGAACATCGGCTGCCCCGAGGCGAAGGCCTTGCCGGCCACGCCCTCGCCGGCGCGCAGGAAGAGCTTCTGGGCCCGGTCCTGGGAGACGC
The DNA here is from genome assembly GCA_021783355.1 of bacterium. Taxonomy (GTDB): domain Bacteria; phylum Elusimicrobiota; class Elusimicrobia; order UBA1565; family UBA9628; genus GWA2-66-18. The sequence goes on from JAJXTZ010000034.1 coordinate 17,350, forward strand.
TGCGCGCGGCGACGATCCGCAGGCAGCCCTCGCGCTCCTCCCACATCATCACCGAGCCGCGGTCGCACTTCATCAGGCGGCACGCGCAGTCCAGGACCGCGCGCCCGAACTCCTCGCGGCTGACCGCGCCGGAGTGGGAGACGCCGTGCTCCTGGAGGGAGAGCAGCATCGAGAGCAGCTCGTCGAGCTTGCTCCAGCCCTCCGGGGCGATCGGCGGGGGGGATTTGGGGCCCGCGGACTCCAGGGCGTAGAGGCGCCGCAGGACCAGGATCAGGACGAGCAGGAGGCCGGCACAGAGCGCGAGCGGCAGCCAGAAAAGCGCGGAATCGGGCATCGGTTTAGGGTAGCATTTCGGCCCGAGGGGCGTCCACGCCGGGGAAAACCTAAAACTGCTTATTTCTTAACGGCTTTTTCGTCGCCGAGCAGGGCCGCCGTCTTCTCCGGTCCGACCATCAGCTGGAGCTGGCGCCGGGCCCCGTCGCGGTCGATCTTGTCCGGAGACTCCTTCGCGTAGCGGACCAGCAGGGGGATCGCGTTGGCGCTGTCCGAGGCGAACACCGCGGCGGCCCAGATCAGGCGGTCCGCGGGGGGGGAGGCGTCGTGCTCCTTGATCAGGGCGGAGACCTCGTCGTCGGTGGAGGACGCCCCGATCTTGAGGGCTAGGCGGTGGCGCGTCTCACGGGCGGCCTTCGGATTGCGGACGATCGCCAGCATGGCGTCGCGGGTGGCGCGCGCCTGACCGCGGGAGATGGGCGCGCCGGCGGCCTCGGCGGCGCGCTCGCGCGTGCCCGGGTCGTCGGAGGTCGCCCACTTCCGGATCTTGGGCAGGGCCCGCGTCCAATAATACCGCCCCAGCAGCCGGGCGACCTCGGGGCTCTCCTCCGACTTGCGCAGGACCAGCTTGTAGACCTTGGGGCCCTGCCATTGGGCCAGGGCGGAGAGCGCCTCGTATTGCACCCACCACGCGTTGCGCTGGGCGAGGACCGTGATGGTGTTGGAATGCTCCGACGAGAACTTGCGCTCGGCGATCTTGCGCAGGATGGGCAGGGCCTTGGGGGCGTGCAGGCGGAAGGCGCCGTTGATGCCGAAGATCTGCGCGGCCGGCTCGGGCTGGCTCATGTAGCTGAGGAACAGAGGCTCCAGCTGCGGGCTGTCCGGAGGGATCATGGCCAGCGACTCCATCACCTTGCGGCGCAGGTCCTTGTTCGGGAAGCGGTAGAACAAGTCGAAGAGGGCGGAAACGTCCTGGGCCGAGGTCGGCGGGGTCTTGGCGAGCTCGTCGAGGTTCGCCGCGCGGTCGGCGTCGGTGGTGGCGGCGAGGAAGTTCTCCTTCAGGGTCGCGACCGTCGGCGCGCCGACCTGGGCGGAGGCGAGGCCGGCGGACAGCAGGGCGAGGGCGATGATCATGGCGTCTCCAGGACGAGGCCGAGCGCGGCCTCCAGGCTGACGAGGCGGTAGCCGGAGGCGTCCGCCACGGTCATGTCTTTCGGGCAGAGATCGAGGTCCCGCGACGAGCGGATCAGGACCGCGGCGGTGCGGCGGGGGGCGACGCGCGCCAGGAGCTTGAGCGCGGCGGCCTGGCCGGGGAAGCGGCGCGCCTCGAAGCTGAGGAAGAGCACGCGCTCGGCGCGGCGCACGGCGTCCTCCAGGCGGCCGAGGTCGCGTGTCTCCACGGGGACGCGCGCGAAAGCCGCCCCGCGGGCCAGGCGCCGGACGAGGTTTTCGGGGCCGCGCGGGCCGCCCTCGAACGAGAAGCGGGCGGTCACCTGGCGGAAATCCGGCACGAGGACCAGGGTCCCGCGCGCGGGCAGCGGGAGCTTGAGCGCCCCGCGCCGCGCGACGACGACGGCCTGCGCGGCGATCCGGCGCGCGAGCGCCAGGCCTTCGCGCGCCGAGGCCCGGGCGTCCGCGCGGCGCCGGGGCAGCAGGCGCTCGATG
>JAJXTZ010000035.1 GCA_021783355.1 bacterium
GCGGCGCGGCGCCGGTCGCGCACCGCGGCGCGGCGCCCGCCGCGCGCGTGGGACAGGCGGATCTCTAGGCGCCGGGCGGGCCAGCGCGCGGCCTGCGGCCACTCCACGACGACGGCGCCGCGCGGGTCGGCCAGCAGCTCGTCGAGGCCCAGCTCCGAGAGGTCCCCGCCGCCGCGCAGGCGGTAGAGATCCAGGTGGTGCAGGGTCAGGCGCGGGCCGCGGTAGGCGCGGATCAGCGCGAAGGTGGGGCTGGACACGCGGCCGCGGCAGCCGGCGCCGCGGGCCAAGCCGCGCACCAGCGTGGTCTTGCCCGCGCCCAGTTCGCCGTAGAGCAGGACCAGGTCCCCGGGGCGCAAGCTCCGTCCGACGGTCTCGCCGAGCGCGACGGTCCTCTCCGGCGAGTCCAAGTCGAGCCTCACAGCGCGCGGAAGGCCTTGGGCAGGTAGTCCGGCAGGTCGCAGGAGGACGCCGACCACGCGGTCAGCTCCTCCTCGGCCAGGTCGCCGGCGGCGCCGTGCAGCCAGGCGCCCAGCGCGGCGCTGCGGAAGGCCAGGTCCCCGGTCACGCGGCCGGAGGCCAGCGCCTGCGACCACAGGCCGGCGATCAGCCCGGTCAGCACGTCCCCGGATCCTCCCTTCGCCAGCCCGGGGCCGCCCGTCGGGTTGACCACGGTGCGCAGGCCCGAGGACACCAGCGTCCGGCGGCCCTTGAGCAGGGCGACGCCGCCCCACTCGCGCGCCAGGCGCTCGACGGCGCGCACGCGCGCGGCCTCGTCCTCGGGCTTGGGGCACTTGAGCGCGCGCGCGATCTCCGCCGGGTGCGGGGTGAACACGCACGGGTGCGGCCGGGTCTTGAGCATCTGGGACACGCCCTCGGGCTCCTGCGCGGACAGGACGTTGAGGGCGTCGGCGTCCACCACCGCCGGGAGGGGCAGGCCGGACAGGGCCAGCAGGACGAAGCGCGCCGCGTCGGGCCGCGTGGAAATCCCCGGGCCCAGCGCGCAGGCGGTCACGCGCCGCTCCGACGCGTAGGCCTTGAGCTTCTCGACGCCCTCGGGACGGAACGCGCCGGAGGAGTCCTCGGGCAGGGCCAGGGTCAGCGCGGCGGGGACGGCGGCCGCGGTCACGGAGGCGACCCCCTGAGGGACCGCCACGGTGACCAGGCCCGCGCCGGAGCGCAGGGCCGCCCGCGCGGCCAGCACCGCGGCCCCGGCCATCCCGCGAGAGCCTCCGATGATCAAGGCGTGGCCGAAGACGCCCTTGTGGTCGTCGTCGCGGCGCTCGACCAGGCCCTCGCGCAGCTCGGCCCTCGTCAGGGGCTTCAAGGTCATGTCCGGCCATTATAGCGCTTCGCGGACGGCGCGGCGCTCACAGGAGCTCCCGCCCGCTCGGGGCCTTCTGCGCCGCCGACTTCGGCAGGCGCAGACCCAGGCTGTTCCCCCACTTCCGGACGCGCGTGATCATCGTCGAAGGTGTATCCAAGGTATGTCTCCGCGAAGGGACGGCGTCGAGCGCGGCGTCCTCCACGAAGGATACGGCGCGGGGGCCGGTTTTGTTCCCGACCCGCTCAGGCGTCGGCCGGGATCAGGCGGCGCCAGCTTTGCGGGAGGCTCTCGCGCGGGTGCGGGATCAGGCTGCCCAGCAAGGTCCAGGGCGGCTTGGCGGGCTTGAACTTCAGCGGCATACCGGCCTCGTCCGGGAGCTTGTCGGCCTTGCGCAGGTTGCAGCCGCGGCAGGAGGTGACCACGTTGGTCCACTCGTGCGGGCCGCCGCGGGACTTGGGCACCACGTGGTCTAGGTCCAGTTCCTCCGACGGGCGGCGGCGGCCGCAGTACGCGCAGCGGTGCCCGTCGCGCGCGAAGACGTTGTGGCGCGAGAAGGCGACCTCGCGGTGGGGCACGCGGTCGTAGCGCACCAGCCGGATCACCTCCGGCACCGCCAGGCGCAGCCGAGGGGAGCGCACGAAGCCCGCCGGCGGCTCCGCCCAGCTCGACGACGCCTCCACCCAGGCCGTGAAGTCGTAGGGCGTGAGCTCCTCGTCGAGCGCCTCCGCCAGTCCCATGTAGACCAGCGTCAGCGCCCGCTGCCAATCCGCCACCGCGACGGCGCGGAAGCTCCGGTTGAGCACCAAGGTTCGGCCCATCGCCTTAAGGTTAACAGGCGCGGAGCCGGAAATCAACCGCGGCGCGCCTCTCTCGGGGCGGTCTCTTAGCGCAGGCGGACGGCGAAGGCGACCGCGTGCTCGCGGCCGTGGGACAGCGACAGCTTCAGGCCCCTGGCCGGGCGGCCCCTCACGGTCACGCTCGGGCGGCCGTTCCGGTCCCGGCGCACGGAGATCGCGGTCAGCGGGATCTCGGCCTTGCCGAGGGCCTTGTAGACGGCCTCCTTGGCGGCGAAGCGCACGGCGAAGTGCGGCCACGGGTCCTTCTTGGCCTTGCAGTAGGCGATCTCGGCGGCAGAGAACACGCGCGTGAGGAAGCGCGGGTTGCGCTTGGCGAAGGCCTTCACGCGCCAGATCTCGACCAAGTCCACGCCGACCTCCATCATTCCACCGTGACGGACTTGGCCAGGTTGCGCGGCTGGTCCACGTCGCAGCCGCGCAGGTCGGCGATGTGGTAGGCGAGCAGCTGCAGCGGGACGATGTTGACGATCGGCGACAGCAGCTCCGGCACCGGCGGCAGGCGCAGCACGTGCTCGACGTCCTTGAAGTCGCCGACGCCCTCGGTGGCCACGACGATCAGCTGGGCCCCGCGCGCCTTGACCTCCTCCAGGCTCGACAAGGTCTTCTCCAGCACGCGCGACTTGGTGGCGATGACGACGACGGGCATCTCGGTGTCGATCAGGGCGATGGGTCCGTGCTTGAGCTCGCCGGCGGCGTAGCCCTCGGCGTGGATGTAGGAGATCTCCTTGAGCTTGAGCGCCGCCTCCAGCGCGATCGGGTAGTTCACGTAGCGGCCGATGAACAGGAAGTGCTCCTTCTTGGCGAACTTGCGCGCGATCGCCTGCACCTGCTTGTCGAGCTTGAGCGCGGCGCGGATCTCGCCGGGGACGCGGACCAGGTCCTCCAAGAACGCGCGGCCTTTCGCCTCGTCCATCGTGCCCCGGCCCATCGCCGCGTGGACGGTCAGCACCGCCAGCGCGGTCAGCTGGCCGATGAAGGCCTTCGTGGAGGCCACGCCCAGCTCCGGGCCGCAGTGCGTGTAGAGCGTCCAGTCGGCCGCGCGCGTCAGCGCGGAGCCGACGGTGTTGCAGACGGCCAGGACCTTGGCGCCCTTGTCCTTGGCCAGCTTGACCGCGGCCAGCGTGTCGGCCGTCTCGCCGGACTGGGAGACGGCGATCACCAGGTCGTCCGGGCCGATCGTGGTCTCGCGGTAGCGGCACTCCGAGGCCGTCTCCACGCGGGTCGGGACCGCCGCCAGCGTCTCCAGCCAGTAGGCTCCCACCAGGCAGGCGTGGTAGGCCGTGCCGCAGGCGATCATGTGGATCGTGCGGACCTTCTTCAGGAGGTCGGCGTCCATCCCGCAGTCGCGCTCCAGCACGCCCTTCAGCGGGAGCAGGCGCCCGCGCATCGTGTCCTCGCAGGACATCGGCTGCTCGTTGATCTCCTTGAGCATGAAGTGGCGGTAGCCGGACTTCTCCGCCATCGTGCGGTCCCAGGAGATCGTGACCGGCGCCTTCTCCACGCGCTGGCCCTTGAGGTTGAAGAAGGTGACGCCGTCGCGCTTGAGGACGGCCATCTCGCCGTCCTCCAGGAACACCGCCTTGCGCGTGTGCGCGAGGAAGGCCGGGATGTCGGAGGCCAGGAAGGTCTCCCCGTCGCCCAGGCCGATGATCAGGGGCGAGGCGGTCTTGGCCGCGATGATGACGTTGGGGGCCTTGGACCAGATCACCGCCAGCGCGTAGGCGCCCTTGACCTCGGCCAGCGCCCGGCGGACCGCCTCGAACAGCAGCGGCTCGGTCAGGTCCGGCTTGGGCGCGGAGCCCGGCGGCTGGAGCTGCGCGATCTTCTCGGCGACGAGGTGCGCGATCACCTCGGTGTCGGTCTCGGACTGGAACTTGGTCCCGGCGGCCGCGAGGCGGTCCTTGATCTCCAGGTAGTTCTCGATGATGCCGTTGTGGATCACCGCGATCGTCCCGGACGCGTCGGTGTGCGGGTGCGCGTTCTCCTCGCTGGGCTTGCCGTGCGTCGCCCAGCGCGTGTGGCCCAGCGCCACCGACCCGGCCAGCGGGTTCTCCTTGAGGACCTTCTCCAGGTTGGAGAGCTTGCCCGGCGCGCGGCGGCGCTCCAGGCGCCCGTCCACCGCCGAGGCCAGCCCCGCGGAGTCGTAGCCGCGGTACTCCAGGCGCTTGAGCCCCTCCATCAGGAGCGGCGCCGCGTCGCGCGGACCCACGTACCCCACGATCCCGCACATGTCAGCGCACCGCCTTTTCCCGCGACTCGTCCGGGACGCCGCGCGGATCCGTCCCTGCCGGGACCGCGCGGGTTCGACCCGCGCCGAGCGGTCTTCGCCAACGATCGAAGCCATGCGCGGCCCCGGGATCGGCGGCCGCGCGTCGGCTCACGAGCCACGAGTAGGCGAGGAGGCGGGCGGAAGGGTCCTCGGCGGGATGCCGAGCGACGACGGCGTCCAAGCCGTCGTTCCGCCGTAAGCCGCGGAGCGAGGCCGAGCGCGCCTCGATGGCGCGCGGTCCCGACGAGGACCCTTCCGCCCGCCGGCCCGCCTGACGCCGTTCGTGGCCGTTCATGGCCGCGCTAGTCGACCAGGCGCCGCATCTCGGAGACGGCGCTCTTCAGCCCGACGAACACCGCCCGCGCGACGATCGAGTAGCCGATGTTGAGGGCCGACATGTGCGGCACGCGCGCCACCGGCGTCACGTTGTGGTAGTCCAGACCGTGGCCCGAGTGGACCGTCATCCCCATCTCCCACGCCATGTAGGTGGCCAGCTCCAGGCGCTCCAGCTCCGCCTTCTGCGCGGGCTTGGTCTTGGCCGCCGTGTAGTCGCTGGTGTCGAACTCGACCACGTCGGCGCCCATGTTGTGCGCGGCGCGCACGTTCGGCGCCTCGGGCGCCAAGAACAGGCTGACCTCCAGGCCGGACTTCTTGAGCCGCGCGACCGTCTTCTGCAGGCTCTTGAAGTTCCGGACCACGTCCAGGCCGCCTTCGGTGGAGACCTCGCCCGGACGCTCCGGGACCAGGCAGACCGAGGTCGGCCGGGCCTTGAGCACCGCCGCGATCACCTTGGGGTCGTCGGAGAGCTCCACGTGCGTCTCGCCCTTCAGGCGGCAGAGCTTCTGCAGGTCCTCGTCCTGGATGTGGCGGCGGTCGCGGCGCAGGTGGCAGACGATGAGGTCCGCCCCGGCCTGCCGCGCGACCTGGGCCGCGGCGACCGGATCGGGGTCGATGTCGCGCCGCGCCTGGCGCAGGGTGGCGATGTGGTCGATGTTGACGCCCAGCTTGATCCTTTGCTCCTTCATGGATGAGCCTCCTCGGTCTGTCCCGTCTCCTTGAAATAGGTCCCGGCGATCGCGGCGGCCAGCCGCGCGTTCTCCGACTTGACCGGCCCTTCGACGAGCACGCGCAGGACCGGCTCCGTGCCCGAATAGCGCACGAACACGCGTCCGCGGCCGGAGAGCGCGCGGTTGGCGCGCGCGATCTCGGCGCTGGTGCGCTTGAGCCCCTCCAGCGCCGGCTTGCGCGTCACGCGCAGGGCCTTCAGCGTCTGAGGCGTCGGCCGGTACAGGCGGCGCAGGGCGCTCATCGGGCGCCCGGACTCCCGCCACGCGGCCAGGGTCTGCAGGGCGGTCAGCATGCCGTCGCCCGTCGGCGCGAAGTCCCGGAAGACCACGTGCCCGGAGTTCTCGCCGCCCAGGCTCAGTCCCTCGCGCTCGATCGCCTCGGTGACGTGACGGTCGCCGACGGGAACCGTGACGACCTCGACGCCGCGCGACCGCAGGAAGGTCAAGAGGCCGTAGTTCGACATCACGGTGAGCGCGACCTTGCCGCCCTTCAGACCCCCGCGCGACAGCAGGCGCGCGGCGGCCGCGCCGATCACCGCGTCGCCGTCGAGCGCCGCCCCGGTCTCGTCGCAGAGCAGCGCGCGGTCGGCGTCGCCGTCGAAAGCCACGCCGGCGTCGGCGCGCCGGCGGCGCACCTCCCGGCTCAGGGCGTCGAGCGCCAGCGCGCCGCAGCCCTTGTTGATGTTGCGCCCGTTCGGCTTCACGCCGATCGCGATCACCTCGGCGCCGAAGCCCTCGAACAGGGCCGGCGCGAATGCCGCGGCCGCGCCGTTGGCGCAGTCGACGACCAGCCGCGTCCCGGACAGGTCGAGCGAGGCCGGGAACGCGCTGCGCAGGAAGTCTCCGTAGAGCTGGCCGGCGCCGACGGCCCGGGTCGGCCGGCGCGCGCGCGCGGACGGGACCGGGCGCCCGGCGGCCAGGCGGCGCTCGACCTCCCGCTCGAGGGCCGGCGGCATCTTGAAGCCGTTCGCGTCGAAGAACTTGATGCCGTTGTACTCGGCCGGGTTGTGGCTGGCCGAGACGACGACGCCGGCCGCGCAGCCCAGGCGCGGCGTCAGGTACGAGACGGCGGGCGTCGGGATCACGCCCAGGTCCACGGTCTCGACGCCGGCCGCCGCGAAGCCCGCGGCCAGCGCCTTTTCCAGCGCCGGGCCGGAGCCGCGCGTGTCGCGCCCGACCGCGATCCGGGGCGGGATCCCGTCGCGGCGCGGGCCCTGCGACTCGAGCAGGACGCACGCGGCGTGGTAGCCAAGGGCGCGCACCGTCCGCGGCGTCAGCGGCTCGACGCCGGGGAGCCCGCGCACGCCGTCGGTGCCGAACAGGCGCTCGCTCACGCGCCCTCCCCGGCGACCGCCGACAGCGCGGCGAGGGCGCGGCGCGTCTCGGCCACGTCGTGCACGCGCAGGACCGCGACGCCGGAAAAGCCCGCCCAAGCGGCGACGGCCAGCGAGCCCGGCAGGCGCTCCTCGGGCCCCGCATCGGGCGTCAGGAGACCCAGGAAGGACTTGCGCGAGACGCCCAGCAGGACCGGGGCCGCGGAGGAGAGCTCGCCGGCCGCGCGGATCAGCGCCAGGTTGTGCGCCAGGGTCTTGCCGAAGCCGATGCCGGGGTCCGCCCAGACGCGCGCCGGGTCGCCGCCGGCGTCCGCGAAGGCCTCCACGCGCCGCGCGAGGAAGGCCTTGACCTCCGCGACGACGTCGCCGTAGCGCGGGTCGTCCTGCATGGTCCGGGGGCTGGTCCCGAGCATGTGCATCAGCACTACGCGCTCCGCGCGCGCCGCGACCCGGGCCATCTCCGGGTCGCCGCGCAGGGCGGTGACGTCGTTGACGATCCGCGCGCCGGCGTCCAGCGCCTCGGCGGCCACGCGCGCGCGGTAGGTGTCCACCGAGATCGGGACCTTGATCCGCGGGGCGAGCGCGCGGATCACCGGGATCACGCGTGCGAGCTCCTCCTCGACGCCGACGGGCGCCGAGCCCGGGCGCGTGGACTCGCCCCCGAGGTCCAGCAGGTCCGCGCCCTCGTCGATCAGGCGCAGCGCGCGCTCCACCGCCGCCTCCGGCGCCGCCGCGCGGCTTGGCGCGTAGAAGGAGTCGGGCGTCGCGTTGACCACGCCCATCAGCAGCGGGGCGCGGAAGCGCGGGACGCGGGCCGCGGGGGCCTCAGGCGTGAGCGGCCTGGAGGATGGCATCGATGTCGTCGCCGCTGAGGACCTCGCGGTCGAAGAGCTTCTGGGCGAGGTCGTCCAGGATCTTCTTGTTGGCCGTGAGGATCTCCCGGGCCTTGGTCTGGGCGTCGGTGACTAGGCGCTTGACCTCCTCGTCCACGAGCTGCGCGGTGCGCTCGGAGTAGCTGGCGCCCTGGGACATGTCGCGCCCGAGGAAGATCTCCTGCTCCGGCTTCTTCAAGGACAGCGGCCCCACCTTGTCGCTCATGCCGAACTCGGTCACCATGCGCGTGGCGAAGGCGGTCGCCTTCGACAGGTCGTCGGCCGCGCCGGTGGTGATCTCCGAGAAGGTCAGCTCCTCGGCCGCGCGCCCGCCCAGCAGGATCGCCAGGCGGTTGAGGATGTCGCCGCGGGAGGTCAGGTGCTTGTCGTCGGTCGGGAGCTGCAGCGTGTAGCCGAGCGCGTGCCCGCGCGAGACGATGGAGACCTTGTGCACGGGGTCCGCGCCGGGCAGCATCTTGGCGACGAGCGTGTGGCCCGACTCGTGGTAGGCCACGATCTTCTTCTCCTTCTCGCTCATCACGCTGGAGCGGCGCTGCGGCCCGGCCATCACGCGCTCGATGGACTCCTCGAGGTCCGAGAGCTCCACCGACTCTTTGCCCTTGCGCGCCGCCAGCAGCGCCGCCTCGTTGATCACGTTGGCTAAGTCCGCGCCGGCGAAGCCCGGCGTGCGGCGCGCGACGATCGAGAGGTCCGCGTCTGGCGCCATCTTGACGGTGCGCGCGTGGACCCTCAGGATCGCCTCGCGGCCCTTTTGGTCCGGCACGGACACCATGATCTGCCGGTCGAAGCGGCCGGGGCGCAGCAGGGCCGGGTCGATCACGTCGGGACGGTTGGTCGCCGCGATCAGGATCACGCCCTGGTTCTGCTCGAAGCCGTCCAGCTCGATCAGCAGCTGGTTCAAGGTCTGCTCGCGCTCGTCGTGGCCGCCGCCGATGCCCGCGAAGCGGTGCCGGCCGACGGCGTCGAGCTCGTCGATGAAGATGACGGCCGGAGCCGCCTTCTTGGCCTGCTCGAAGAGGTCGCGCACGCGGCTGGCGCCGACGCCGACGAACATCTCGACGAACTCCGAGGCCGACGCGGAGAAGAACGGCACGCCCGCCTCGCCGGCGACGGCGCGCGCGAGCAGGGTCTTGCCCGTTCCCGGCGGCCCGAAGAGCAGGACGCCGCGGGGCATCTTGCCGCCCAGCTTCTGGAACTTGTCCGGGTGCTTGAGGAACTCGACCACCTCGCTGAGCTCCTCCTTGGACTCGTCGCAGCCGGCCACGTCGGCGAAGGTCGTCTTCTTGGCCTTCTTCTCGTCCATCATCTTGGCCTTCGTGCGGCCGAAGGACATGGCCTGCTTGCCGCCGACCTGGACCTGGCGGATGACGAAGAACCACCACAGCACGAAGAAGAGCAGGATGCCGCCGATGTTGAGCAGCAGGCCCGACATCCACGAGCGGTCCGGCTCGCCCTGGAAGTTGGAGACCTTGTGCGCCTCCAGCTCGCCGACCAGGTTCGGGTCGTTCATCGGGAGGGTGCGGAAGCTCTCCACCTTGCCCTGGTCGTCGCGGTACTCGCCGCGGATCAGGTCGGGGCGCACCTTGACCTCGGTGATCTTGCCGGCGCTCAGGCTGGCTTTGAACTGCGAGTACGGGATCTCCTTCTCGACGACGGGGGTCTTCATGCTGCTGAAGAGCATCAGCAGCATCAAGAGGCCGAAGCCCCACATCGCCATCTGCTTCAGATTCTTATTGTCCATTCGAGGGTGTCCTAAGCACTCCGACGTAGGGGAGCTGACGATAGCGCTCCTCGTAATCCAGGCCGAAGCCGACGACGAACTCGTTGGGGATCTTGAATCCCACGTACTTCGGCGAGAAAGGGATCTTGCGGCAGTCCGGCTTGTCGAGGAGGGTGCAGACCTCCAGGCTGCGCGGCTTGCGCGCCCGCAGGGTCTCGGTCAGCGAGGCCAAGGTCAGGCCCGTGTCCACGATGTCCTCGACGACCAGCACGTCGCGGCCCTCGGGATTCTCCCGGAGGTCCAGCAGGACGCGGATCGTCCCCGTGGAAGCGGTCCCGGCGTAGGACGAGACGGCCATGAAGTCCACGGCGGCGTCCACGTCCGGGGACAAGGAGCGCAGCAGGTCGGCCAGGACCATCACGCTGCCCTTGAGGACGCCGACGACCATCAGCCGGCGGCCGGCGTAGTCGCGGGAGATCTCGCGGCCCAGCTCGCGGATGCGGTCGCGGAGGGTCTCCTCGTCCAGCAGGACCTTCGAGAGGTCGGGGTGGATGCGGCGGGCGTCGGCGCTCATCAGGGGCGATAGGATAGCCTTTTCGCCCGGGCCTTATCAAGGAAAGGGCCCGGACTGGACGCGTCCCGGCTTGTCTGCTACAATGGCGCGCGATGACCGCCGCCCAAGACCCGCGCTTCCGCATCCTCGTCGTCGACGACGAGGCCGACAACCGGACCGTCCTCCTCGGGCGGCTCCAGGCGCTGTCCCTGCCCAACCTGGCGCTGGAGGCGGCCAAGGACGGGGACGAGGCGCTCAGGAAGCTCGCCGAGGCTCCCTTCGACCTGGTCTTCCTGGATTACCGCCTGCCCCCCACCGACGGCCTCGACGTCCTCGACAAGATCCGCCAGCACCACCCGAAGACCGCCGTCGTGATGACGACCGCGGCCGGCTCCGAGCAGATTGCCGTGGCCGCGATGAAGAAGGGCGCGATGGACTACCTCTCCCACCAGGACCTGCGCCGCGCGGACCTGGGCCAACTCCTGCGCCGCGTCGTCGAGATCCGCGACCTGGTCAACCAGAACATGGAGCTGCGCCAGGTCAACCAGATGAAGAACGAGTTCATCGCGAACGTCAGCCACGAACTGCGCACGCCGCTGACCGTGGTGATCGGCTACGCGAACACGATGCGCGACGGCAGCCTGGGCCCGCTCAACGAGGGCCAGCAGAAGGCTCTGACCTCCATCATCGAGCGCGCCGAGGCCCTGCTGACCACCCTCAACAACATCCTGCGCATCCGCGAGGTGCACGAGGGCAAGAACTCGATTCTGCTCAAGCCCGCGGACCTCAAGACCCTGGTCGAGGCGCAGATCGCCCGGGCCGCCAAGGACCTGAAGCGCAAGAAGCTGACCCTCACCGCCAGCCTCGGCGCGGGCCCCGCGTGGGTCCTGGCCGACGCCGAGAAGCTGGGGCACGTGGTGGACAATCTCCTCTCCAACGCCGCCAAGTTCAGCCCGGCCGGCGGCGACCTGGAGGTGGCGCTGACGCTGGTCGGCGGGCGCGCGCGCCTGTCCGTGGCCGACCGCGGGCCCGGCGTCGCCCCGGAGCTGATGCCCCACGTCTTCGAGCGCTTCTTCGCGGCCAACCAGGGGCCGACCCGCGAGTATCCGGGCTTGGGCCTGGGCCTGCCGCTGTCCAAGGAGATCGTCGAGCGCCACGGCGGCCGCATCTGGCTGGAAAGCCAGGGGGCCGGCACCGGCGCCACCGCGTGCATCGAGCTGCCGCTGTGCGCCCCCGACGCCCTGACGGCCGTCGTCGAGGCCGCCGAGGGCCTGCGCAAGAAGCGGATCCTGATCGTGGAGGACAATCCAGACCTCGTCGAGGTCCTGATGCTCTTCCTGGCCAGCGTCAGCCGCAACCTGTCCATCGCGACGGCGCGCTCCGGCTTCGAGGCGCTCGAGAAGATCAAGGACGAGACGCCCAGCCTGATGATCCTGGACGTGATGATGCCCGGCATGGACGGCTTCGAGGTGCTCTCGCGCCTGCGCCGCCTGCCTGACGCCGAGCGCGTCCCGGTCCTGGTCCTGACCGGCTACTCCGACGCCGTCCAGCGCGCGAGAGAGGCCGGGGCCCAGGACGTCATGCTCAAGCCGTTCGAGAAGAACGCTTTCGTCAAGAAGGTCCTGCAGCTCCTGCAGGACGCCCCGCGCTGACGCGGCGCCGCGCCTCTGGCGCGCCCCCCGCCCAGGCGCTATAATCCCGGCATGGCGCGCATCCTGATCGTGGACGACGAGGAGGCCATCCGGGACCTCATCCAAGAGGTCCTGTCCTCCGGCGGCCACGAGTTCCTCCAGGCCGCCGACGGCGCGGCCGCCTTCGAGGCCCTGCGCAGGAAGGCCGTGGACCTGGCGATCGTGGACCGCAACATGCCGGGCATGAGCGGCATCGAGGTGCTCCAGCTGATCCGGCGCAATCCCAAGACAGCGCGCGTCAAGGTCCTGATGTGCACCGCGGCCAGCGTCACCAAGGAGATCGACGAGGCCTTCGCCGCCGGCGCCGACGACTACGTCCTGAAGCCCCTGAACTTCGCGCAGCTGACGGCGAAGGTCGCCAAGGCCCTGGCCTCGCCGAGGGCCGCGTGAGCCGTCCGTTCGTCGTCGTGCTCTGCGGCGGGCGCTCGGCCGAGCGTCTGGTCTCGCTGGTCTCCGCGCGGTGCGTCGTCGCGCACCTCCCCCCCGCGCGCTTCCGCGTCCGCCTGGTCCACATCGGCGCCGACGGCTCCTGGGCCGAGGTCGCGCCCCGGCGCCTGCTGGCCGAGTCCCCCGCCGCCCTGCACGCCGGCGGCGCCGCGGTGCGCCGGCTGCGCGCGGGCGCGGAGCCCTTGAACCCCTGGACCCTGCTCTCGTCCTTGGGCGCGCAGGACTGCGCGTTCCCGGTCCTGCACGGGCCCCTCGGCGAGGACGGCACCCTGCAGGGCCTGCTGGAGATGGCCGGCGCCGCCTACGTCGGCTGCGGGGTGTACGGCTCCGCGGCGGGCATGGACAAGGAAGCCACCAAGCGCGTGGCCGCCCAGGCCGGCCTGCCCCAGGTCCCGTGGGCGGTCGCGCGCGACGCGGCGCAGGCCCTGGCGGCCGCGCGGCGCCTCGGCTTCCCGGTCTTCGTCAAGCCGGCGCGCATGGGCTCCTCGGTGGGCGTGGTCAAGGCCTCGCGCCCGTCGGAGGTGGCCGCGGCCCTGCGCGAGGCGCTGCGCTACGACGAGAAGGCCTTGGTCGAGAAGGGCGTTCCCGCCCGCGAGGTGGAGACCGCCGTCCTGGGCGACCCGTGGGCGCCGGCCGGGGACCGCTTCGCGCTGCGCGCCTCGATCGTGGGCGAGATCGCCCCGAACGCCGAGTTCTACGACTACCGCGCCAAGTACCTGGACCCCGACGGGGCGCGCCTGCTGGTGCCCGCCCCCCTGCCCGCGCGGACCGCCGCCCGCGTCCGGGAGCTGGCCCTGACCGCCTTCCGAGCCCTGGACCTCTACGGTCTGGCCCGCGTGGACTTCTTCGTGCGCAAGGACACCGGCGCCGTCCTCTTCAACGAGCCCAACACCCTGCCCGGCTTCACGCCGGCCAGCATGTACCCGCGCCTGTGGCGGGAGTCCGGGGTCCCCACCGCCCGCCTCGTCGAGACCCTGGTCGCCCTGGCCCTGCGCCGCGCCCGCGCGCGCCGCCGCCTCGACGCCGACCCGGGCTCCTCCGGGCCCCGAACCAAACGCCCCCGCGGCCGTAATAATTGAGAGATAGGATGGACGCGGAGACGTTCGCCGGCTTGATCGCGCGGGCGGGGGATAAAGCCTTCAACTTCGCCTACCGGCTGGCCGGCAACGAGCCGGACGCGAGGGATCTCGTGCAGGAGGCGTTCACTAGGGCCTTGGAGCACGCCGGGTCGTACGACGCGACCCGGCCGTTCGACTCCTGGCTCCTGCGCATCCTGCACAACGTCTTCCTCGACGCGATGAGGCGTCATTCGCACAGCCGGACGCTGTCGCTGGACGCGCCGGCGCCGGCGACGGACTCCGCGTGGGCGGACCTCCTGCCCGAGGACGAGCCCTCGCCGCCGGACCAGTTGGTCCGGCGGGAGAGCGTGGACCTCGTGCAGAAGGCGCTGGCGCGCCTGCCGCCGCTGTACCGGGCGGCGGTCACGCTCTGCGACATCGAAGGCTTGCCGTACGACGAGATCGCGCAGGTGATGGAAGTGCCGGTGGGGACGGTCCGCTCCAGGATCCACCAGGGGCGGCTCCTCCTGCGCCGGGCGTACGAGGAGCTGGAACGCAGCGGAGGACGACTGTCATGAACGACCATCTGGACGGCGCCGATATCTCGGCCTTCCTGGACGGGGCCCTGGCCCTGGAGGACCGTGCGCGCGTGGACGCGCACCTGTCGTCCTGCTCCGCCTGCCGCGCGGAGCTGGAGTCCCTGCGCCACCTCAAGCTCGCCCTGTCCGCCGCGCCGCGCCGGACCATGCCCGCGGACCTCGCGCTGTCGCTGGAGCGCCGCCTCGTCGCGGGCGCGCCGTGGTGGCGGAGCGCGGCCCGCCCCGCGATTTGGGTCCCGGCGGGCGCCGTGGCCGCCGCGGCGCTGGCGGTCGGGATGTGGATGCGCGCCGCCGCCCCCGTCGACGAGCTGCCGCTGGCGCCGCTGATGGCCGCCCACGCCCGCTCCAGCGCCGAGGGCCTCACCGGCGAGGACAACCTCGTCGCCTCGGCGTACTCCGACCAGCTGGCCGCCTCGTATGAGACTCCCTCGGACGGCGACTATCAGTAGGCTCGCGCTCGCCGTCCTGGCGCTCCTGTTCGCGCGCGTCCCCGCGCGCGCGCAGGCGGTCCCGGACGCGGCCTCCCTGCTCGACTCCGTGCTGCAGGCCCCGGCGGTCCCCTACCGCGGCAGGCTGATCGTCACGCAGTGGTACGGCAAGCGCACCCATGCCGAGGAGATGAGCGTCTTCGTCCTGCCGCCCGGGCGCGTGCGCCGCGAGTTCCTCTCGCCGGACGGGTCGGTCGCGCGCGTGGCCGTCAGCGACGGCGAGAACGAGAGCGTGCGCTTCGTGCGCTCGGGAAGGACCTTCGTCGCCGACGCCGCCGCGGCCGACGAGGACGCCGCCGGCTCGGAGCGCGCGGCCCTTCTCTCCAACTACGACATGATCGCCAGCACCGGCGAGAAGGTCGCCGGCCGCTCGACCTGGCGGCTGACCCTGCGCCCGAAGACTCGCGGCAAGCCCTGGCAGACCCTCTGGCTCGACCGCGACACGCGCGTGGTCCTGCGCAGCCGCCGCTTCCTGCCGCACCGCCGCTTCGCCAGCCAGGAGCAGTTCGTCTCCTTCGAGCCGCGCGTGAAGCTGGCCGAGTCCCTGTTCGTCGTCGAGGCGGCCTCCGGGACGACGCGCGCGCCGGCCCGCGCCCCGCGGGCGCTGACGTTGGCCCAGGTCAACGCCCCCGGCCGCCCGCCCCTGCCCCCGGCCCTGCCCGGCGGCTTCATCTTCCAGAACGCGGAGGTCTTCCCCGTCGGCCGCCGGCGGGTCCGCCACGCCACCTACAGCGACGGGCTGACCGTGCTCTCCCTCTTCCAGACCGACCGCCCGGTGCGCCTGCCCAAGGACGGGATCATCCCGTCCGGCGCGACGAGCCTGCCCGGCCCCCTGCGCGCGTCGCGCGCGGGCAAGCTGATCCAGTGGCGCGCCGGCCCCATCCACTACACGCTGATGGGCGACGTCTCGCGCGAGCTGCTCGGCGACATCGTCAAGAGCCTGCGCTGAGCCCGCGGCGCCCCCGGATATTGCTATAGTCTCGCCGTCGTTGGGGGAGCTCGGCGCGATCGAGCTGAGAGTCCCGGTCCCGCCGGGAGACCCTTAGAACCTGATCCGGGTCATGCCGGCGGAGGGAAAGCCCATGCCGCTCGACGCGCTGGTCGTCGCCGTCTTCCTCGCCGCGGTCGTGGCCCTGGGCGCGCTGGCGCGCCGCCGCGACGGGCTCGAGGACTACGTCCTCGCCTCGCGCGCGCTGACCCTCCCGCAGTTCGTCGCCACGCTGGTCCCCACCTTCTACGGCGGCGTGCTGGGCGTGGGCGAGTTCACCTGGAGTCACGGTCTCTCCAACTGGACCACGCAGGCCCTGCCCTACTACGCGTTCGCGGGCCTCTACGCCGTCTTCCTCGCCGGGCGCGTGCGCGCGGCGCCGGGCATGACCATCGCCGACCATCTGGAGGCGGCGTACGGGCGCTGGGCCGCGCTGGTCGGCGCGGGGCTGGTCTTCCTGCTCACCGCCCCCGCCGACGACATGCTGATGGCGGGCACCCTGGGCGCGGCCTTGACCGGCGCGCGCGTGGAACTGGCGGTGGCCGCGGCGGGCGCGGCGGCCGCGGCCCTGGTCTGGCGCGGCGGCCTGCGCTCCGACGTGTCGGCCAACCGCCTGCAGATCGTGGTGATGTTCGGCGGCTTCGCGCTGGTCCTGCCCTACGCGTGGCGCCTGGTGGGCGGGCCCGCGGCGCTGGCCGCGCGCCTGCCCCCGGGCCACCTGACCTGGACCGGGGGCATGAGCGTCTGGAAGGTCGCCGCGTGGTGGCTGATCGCGGTGTGGACCATCGTGGACCCCGCCTTCCACCAGCGCTGCGCCGCGGCCGAGTCCCCCGCCGCGGCGCGCCGCGGCATCCTGGTCTCCATCGGCTTCTGGTTCGTCTTCGACGCGATGACCACCGCGGCCGGCCTCTACGCGCGCGCCGCCCTGCCGCACCTGGCCGACGCCGCGATGGCCTATCCGGCCCTGGCCAGGGCCGCCATGCCGGCCCTGGCCCGCGGCGTGTTCTACGCCGGCGTCTGCGCGTCCATCTTCGCCGCCCTGCAGGCCAAATCCCTGCTGGCCGCGGTGAGCCTGGGCCACGATCTCGGCGACCGCCTCAAGCCCGTCCCCGCCCCCGCGCGCCGCCGCCGCGTGCAGGCCGGGCTGATCGCCGCGGTGCTCCTGGCCTTCGTCCTCACGCGCCTGGTCCCGTCGGTGGTGGACCTGTGGTACGAGGTCGGCTCCGCGGTGATCCCCGGACTGCTCCTGCCCATGCTCGGCGCCTACCTCCCCCGCCTGCGCGTGAGCCAGCCGTGGGCGGTGGCCGCCTCGCTGGCGGGATTTCTCGCGTCGCTGGGCTGGGTGATCGCCGGCGCCCGCGCGGGCGCCGCCCCTTTCGGCGTCGAGCCGCCGTTCCCGGGCCTGATCCTCTCGGCTCTGGTCTGGGCCGCCGGCCTGCGCGCGTCGCGGGCGGCCGAGGCGGCCGGCCGCTAGCCCCGCTTGACGCCGGGCGCGGGATGCGGGACAATCGCCGCGTGCCCCTCGGCCTCTCTCCCGCCGCCTTCGCCGCGCTCGGCGCCTGCGTGTTCTTCGCGGGAGTCGTGGACGCGCTGGCGGGCGGGGGCGGACTGATCACCCTGCCCGCGTACCTGGCGGCGGGCCTGCCGCCCGCGCTGGTGCTGGGCACCAACAAGCTGGTCTCGTCGATCGGGACCGCGGCGTCGGCGGCGCGTTATCAGCGCGCGCTGCGCTTCCCGCTGAGGTCGTTTTTGCCCGCGCTCGCCGCGGCGCTGGCCGGGGCGTGGCTGGGGGCGAGCCTGGCGGTGCGCGCGGACCCGCGCCGGCTGAGGCCGATGCTGCTCTGCGCCCTGCCGGTGCTGGCCTGGACCCTGCTGACCCGGCGCGACTTCGGCGCCGAGGACGGCAGTCATCGCCTGAGCCCGAGCGCGCGGCGCCGGCGCGGCGCGCTGGTGGCGGGACCCGTGGCCTTCTACGACGGCTTCTTCGGCCCGGGCGCCGGGACCTTCTACGCGCTGGGCCTGGTCCGGATCGGCCGCCACGACCTGCTGGGCGCGACGGCGCGCGCCAAGCTCCTCAACTCGGCGTCCAACGCGGCCGCGCTGGCGGCCTTCGTCGCGTCGGGCCGGGTCGCGTGGCGCGTGGGCCTGCCGATGGTCGCGATGAGCGTCGCCGGGAACTGGACCGGCTCGCACCTGGGCCTGCGCCGCGGCGCGCGGGCCATCCGCCCCGCCGCCGCGCTGGTCTGCGCGGGGCTCTTCGCCAAGCTCCTGCTCGACGCCTGGCGCTGATCAGGACCCGGGCGCGTCCAGGACCTCGCGCACGCGCGCGGCCAGGGCCTCGACGGAGAACGGCTTCTGTAGGAACGCCGCGCCCGTCGCCCCGCCGCGCAGCGCCGGCTGGTCGGCGTGTCCGGACATCAGCAGGACCGGGACGCCCGGGCACGACGCGCGAAAGGCTTCGGCCAGCTCCATCCCGCCCATTCCCGGCATCACCACGTCGGTGACGAGCAGGCGGATCCGGCCGGGGCGCCCGCGGACGAGCGCCAGCGCGGCCTCGGCGTCGCCGGCCTCCAGGACCTCGTACCCGCGCGCCGCCAGCCCGCGCGTCGAGACGGCGCGGGTCCCCGCGTCGTCCTCGACCAGGAGGATCGTCTCGCCGCCGCCGCGAGGCGCGGGAGCCGGGGCGGGCCCGGCCTCCGGCGTCGCGTCCGAGACGGGCAGGTAGACCTTGAAGGACGCGCCGCGGCCCTCCTCGCTGTCCACCAGGACCCCGCCGCCGCTCTGCGCGACGATGCCCCCGATCATGGCCAGGGCCAGGCCGGTGCCCGTGGCCAGCCCCTTCGTCGTGAAAAAGGGCTCGAAGAGATGGGATTTCACCTCCTCCGTCATGCCGCGCCCCGTGTCGCGCACCGCGAGGCACGCGTAGCGCCCGGCCGGGATCTCCCCGTAGCGGTGGACGAGCGGCCGCGCGAGGTCTTCGTTCGAGGTCGCCAGGACGAGCGTCCCGCCCCCGGGCATGGCGTCGCGCGCGTTGAACGCCAGGTTGAGCAGGACCTCCTCGATCTGCGCCGGATCGGCCCGGACCGCCCGCAGGCCCGCGGCCGGCTCCGCGACGATGCGCACGCCCGCGCCCAGGAGCCGCTCCAGCCTCCCGGCCATCCCCGCGGCCAGCGCGTTGAGGTCCAACGCGACGGGGCGCAGGACCTGCCTGCGGCCGTAGGCCAGGATCTGCCGGGTCAGCGCGGCCGCGCGCCGGGCGGCGCGCTCGATCTCCTTGGCGTCGCGCCAGGCGGGGCCGTCCTTGGGCAGGGCTTCCAGCAGGAATCCCGAGTAGCCCAGGATGGCGGTCATGATGTTGTTGAAGTCGTGCGCGACGCCTCCGGCCAGGCGCCCCATCGCGGAGAGCTTCTCCGCCTGGATCAGCCGCTCCTGGGAGGAGCGCAGCTCCTCGGCCATGCGGTTGAAGCGGCGCAGGAGGTTCCCGAACTCGTCCTGGGAGCGGGTCTCCAGCCGCCTCCCCAGACGCCCGCGAGAAATGTCCTCGAAGCCCTCCTCCAGCAATCTCAGCTTGCGCTCGACGTGCAGGGTCAGCGGCGCCAGCAGGGCGGCCGCCAGCAGGAGGAACGAGACCACCATCCCCAGGCTCCAGCGGCCGACGAAGCGGCGCAGGCGCGAGGCGCGCTCGGCCGCGAGGCGGGAGCCGGCCTCCTCCGCGGCGGCGCGGCGCGCCAGGTCGCCGCTCGCGCGCTCCAAGAGCCGCCGCCCCCCCGCGCGCCAAAGGCGCA
>JAJXTZ010000194.1 GCA_021783355.1 bacterium
CTGGACGAGGCCGCCGCCGAGGTCGCCGCCGCCCGCGCCGAGGCCGCCGCGCTCCCCGGGACCTGGGAGGACCGGGCCGCCGCGCGCCTGCGCCGCGCCAACGCGGCGTTGGGCTCCGTGGTCGGCGAGGGCGCCCCCGACGAAGTCCTGCGCGAGGTCTTCTCGCGCTTCTGCGTGGGAAAGTGAGGTCCCGATGAAGCCCCGGAAGAAGAAGCCGGTCCCGAAGACCCCGCCGCCCGGCGCGGCGAGACGCACCCCGGCGGAGGACATCGCCCCGGAGGAGCAGATCATAGGCGCTCCGCTGGCCGGGAAGGTGCGCGCCTACGACCCGGCCGCGCGCGAGATGACGCTGCTGCTGGAGGAGCCGCTCAGCGTCGGCGACGGCCTGAGGGTCAAGGGGCGCGACACCGACCTGACCCAGCGCGTCGAGCGCCTGAGCGTGGCCGGGCGCTCCGTGCAGAGCGCGCTGGCCGGCGAGACCGCCCGCGTCGAGGTCGCCGACCGCGTGCGCCCGGGCGACGCCGTGTACAAGGTCCGTCCCGCGTGAGGATCTCCACGCCGCGCGGCGTGCTCGCGCTGCTCCTCGCGGTGAACATCCTCAATTACGTCGACCGCCAGGTCGTTTACGCGCTGCTGCCGCTGATCCAGGGCGACCTCCATCTCTCCGACGTCCAGGCCGGGAGCCTGGCCACCGCGTTCATGGTCGTCTACATGCTGGCCGCGCCCCCGATCGCCTACTGGGCGGACTCGCGCGGGCGCAAGCCGTGGATCGCCGGCGGCGCGGCGCTCTGGAGCGTGGCCACCGGCGCCGCCGCGCTGGCGGGAGGGTTCGCCAGCCTCTTCGCCTCGCGGGCGGCCGTGGGCGTGGGCGAGGCCTGCTACGGGGCGATCTCGCCGTCCTTCGTCGCCGAGCGCTTCCCGCCGGAGCGCCGCGGGCGCGCGCTGGCCGTGTTCTCGATGGCCATCCCCGTGGGCTCCGCCCTGGGCTACGCCGGCGGCGGCCTGGTCGGCCAGTACTTCGGCTGGCGGCACGCGTTCTGGATGGTGGGCCTGCCCGGCCTCCTGCTCTCCGGCCTGTGCTGGTTCCTCCCCGACGATCCGCCGCACCCGGCCACCCCGCCCGCCGTCTCCGGCTACCGCGAGGTCTGGAGCGTGCCGACCTTCCGGCTGGTGACGCTGGCCGGCGCCGCGATGACCTTCGCCCTCGGCGGCTTCGCGGTCTGGATGCCGACCTTCTTCCACCGCGCGTGGGGCCTGAGCGTCGGCCGGGCGGGGACGCTCTTCGGCGCGGTGACCGTCGTCTCGGGCCTGGTCGGCAGCCTGGCCGGCGGCTGGCTGGCCGACGCCCTGCGCCCGCGCGCGCCCGACGCGGACCTGCTCGTCTCCGGCGCGGGCCTGATCGCGGGGATGCCGCTGGCCGCGCTGGCGCTGGTCGCGCCCAGCCTGTGGCTCTCGGTCGCGGCCCTCTTCGCCGCCGAGACCCTGCTCTTCCTCAACATGGGCCCGCTGAACTCGGCGATCGTCTCGGTCACGCGCCTGGAAACGCGCTCCATGGCCTTCGCCGCCAACATCCTGGTCATCCACCTGCTCGGCGACGCCGCCTCTCCCGCGCTGATCGGCTGGGGCTCGGACCATTTCGGCCTGACGCGGGCGATGCTGGCCGCCTGCCTGGCGCTCGGCGTCGGCGGCTGGCTGTGCTTTCGGGCGCGGGCGGACTTCTCCGTGGACGCCGCGGCCGCGGCGGGGGCGCTCGCGTGAGGGCGCTCCGCTTCGGCGCGCTGTTCCTGTTCCAGCCCGAGGCCGCGGCCGACGCGTGCCGCGAGGACTCGGCGCTCGTCGACGGGCTCGCCGTCTACGCGGCCTGGGTCGTCGCGAGCCTGCTCTACCTCTCGCTCAAGCCCTACGACTTCCCCGACGCCGCCGCCTCCGTGCCCGCCTCGGCCTTCGCCGGCGGCGGCCTGTGGCTGCGGGTGGCCTTCTGGGAGCCGGTGCTGGCGGCGCTGACCGTCGCGATGACGGGCCTGGTCCTGCGCTGGATGCGCGACGGCTGGCTGCCTCTCAAGACCGCCGCGGCCACGCTGTGGTCGGCGGTGCCGCTGATCCTGACCGTCGCCTACACCCGCACCCACATGGGACGCCTCCCGCTCGGCGCCGGGATGATCGTCTGGGCCGTGCCCGGCGTCCTGGTCGCGCGCGGCGTGACGGCCGCCGAATGGCGGCGCGTGACGGCGTTCCTGCTGGGCCTTAACGCGGTGGCGCTGGCCTGCCTGATCCCGGAGGCCGCGGCCGTGCTCCTGCGCAGCGTCCTCCTTTATAAGGCGGCGATGGGCCTCGGCGTCCTGTGGCTCCTGGCCTGCGCCGGACTGGGCCTGCGCCGCCTGTGCGGCATGAGCCTGGCCCGCGCCGTCCTCGCCTTTCTTTTCGCGAATCTGGCCTTGAACGTGGCGATCATCGCCTCCTACATGCTGCACTGGCTGCCGATGGAGGTCCTCAAGGTCCTGGTCTATGTCTGACGCCTTCCCGCGCCGCTACGAGGTGATCGTGGTGGGCGCCGGGCACTCCGGCGTGGAGGCGGCCCTGGCCTCCGCCCGGATGGGCCGCGCGACCCTCCTGCTGACGCAGAACTTGGACACCGTCGCCGCCATGTCGTGCAACCCCGCGATCGGCGGCGTGGGCAAGGGGCAGATGGTCCGCGAGCTCGACGCCCTGGGCGGGGAAATGGCCAAGGCCGCCGACCGCGCGGGCCTGATGTTCCAGACCCTGAACCGGGGCAAGGGGCGCGCGGTGTGGTCGCCGCGCGTGCAGTGCGACAAGACCGAGTACCGCCTCGGGCAGAAGCGCGTCGTCGAGGAGACGCCCGGACTCGACGCGGTGCAGGACGAGGCCGCCGCCGTGTGGACCGAGGGCTCGCGCGTGCGCGGCGTGCTCGGCGCCCGCGGCTCCCGCTACGAGGGCGCCCGCGTCGTCCTGACCACCGGGACCTTCCTGAACGGCGTCGCCCACGTGGGCGAGACCCGCCGCCCCGCGGGCCGCGGCGCGGAGCCGCCGGCGGCGGAGCTCTCCGGGGACTTGGGCCGCCTCGGCCACCGCGTCGGCCGATTGAAGACCGGCACGCCGCCGCGCCTGCACGCGCGCTCGATCGACTGGAGCCGCCTGGAGCGCCAGGACGGCGACGACCCGCCCGAGCCGCTGTCGCGCTTCGGCCCCCGGCCCGCGCGCCCCCAGCTCTCCTGCTTCGTCGCGTACACCAACGCCGCGACGCACGCCGTGATCCGCGACAATCTCCACCGCTCGCCGCTGTACTCCGGGGCGATCAAGGCCCTGGGCCCGCGCTACTGCCCGTCCATCGAGGACAAGGTCGTCAAATTCCCGCACAAGGAGCGCCACCAGCTCTTCCTGGAGCCCGAGGGACGCGAGACCGCCGAGGTGTACCTGAACGGCCTGTCCACCAGCCTGCCGCCGGACGCCCAATCGGCGCTCGTGCGCTCGCTGCCCGGGCTGGAGGACGCGCTGATCGTGCGCCACGGCTACGCCATCGAGTACGACTACTGCGATCCCACGGGCCTGAGCCCCGCGCTGGAAAGCCGCGCCGTGCCCGGCCTCTTCCTCGCCGGCCAGATCAACGGCACCACCGGCTACGAGGAGGCCGCCGCGCAGGGCTTCGTCGCGGGCGTCAACGCCGCGCTGTCCGCGCGGGGGGAGGCTCCCTTCGTCCTGGGCCGCGACGAGGCGTACGCCGGCGTCATGATCGACGACCTGGTCACCCGCGGCGTGGACGAGCCCTACCGGATGTTCACCGCGCGCGCCGAGCACCGGATGACCCTGCGCGCCGACAACGCGGACCTGCGGCTCCTGGAGCGCGGCGCCGCCCTGGGGCTGATCGCGCCGCCGCTGCGCGACGCGTTCCGGCGCTACCGCGACCTCGTCGCGGGGGGCGGGGAGCTGCCCGACGCGCGCCTCGCGCCCTGGTCGATGGCCGGCGTCCGCCTCCAGCGCGAGATCGCGTCGTCCTACGCCCCGTTCATCGCGCGCGAGCGCGCCGACGCCGCGCGCCTGCGCGCGTCCGAGGCCGTCCTCCTGCCGGAGGATCTCGACTACGCCGGCATCGCGGCGCTCGGCCACGAGGCGCGCCAGAAGCTCTCCCGCGTGCGCCCGCGCACGCTGGGGCAGGCCGCGCGCATCCCCGGCCTCACGCCCGCCGACGCGCAGGTCCTGTGGGCGCGCGCCGCCCGTCCCGCGCGATGAGCGGGGACGCGCTCGCGGAGCTGGCCGCCGCCGCCGCGGCCTGG
>JAJXTZ010000195.1 GCA_021783355.1 bacterium
CGCGCCCGCCGCGTCGGCGGCCTCCGCGCCCCCCGCGTCCATCCTCGCGGCTCCCGCCGCGCCCCAGGCGCCCGCCGTCGTGACCGTTCCGGCCGGGCGCCGGACCCGCCTGTGGGCGATCGTCAAGTCCGTGGACGCGGCCTCCGGGACGCTGACCGTGAAGGAGCGCTCCGGCGCGCTGAAGACCTTCCGCGTGGCCGCGAAAGCCGCGCTGACCAAGGGCGGCGACAAGGAGTCGCTGACGCTGGCGCGCGTGAAGGCGGGCGACCGCGTGACCCTGAGCGTCGTCGGCGGCGTGGCCGCCTCCGTCCACGTCAACGTGCTGGCCCGCGCCGCCTCCGTCGCGAAGACCCGCTGACCCCGTCTTGACGGTCTCCGGCTCCCGGCCCCCTCGCGGGCTGACGCGCTAAAACGCGTCGGCCCGTGAGGGCTCGGCGCGGGCATGAATCAGGGGTTCGGTTTGGTGACTCCAGCGTCAGTCGACCATTTTTGTCGGGATTCGTCCGGGCCAAAAGCTTGCGCGCGGACGGCCCCGGGACCCACACTCCCGGCGTGAGAGCGTTGAAAGCGCGCGAGGGGGCCTTCGGGAACGCCTGGCGCGCCACCCTGCCGCCGCCCAAGCGGCCACGACCGACGCGCTGGTCGGGCGGGTCTACGCGCCGCGCCTCAGCGGTTGAGCAGTACGATCTCCACGCGCTGGTCAGAGAACGACGCGCGCGCGGCGTCGACGGTCAGCTGGCGCTCGGGGACCATCAGCTCCTTGAGAAGGAACTGCTGGATCGCCGCGGCCTGGGAGTCGCCCAGGTCCTTGGTGTTGGCGTAGACGCGGATGGCGACCGGGATGCCCGAGTAGCGGCGCTTGATGAGGTCGGCGGCCGAGCGCAGCAGGCCGCTGCCGCCCGGGTCCTGCAGGGCGGCGGCGCTCTTTCCGGGCCCGAAGAGGACGGCCGAGTCCAGGCTGATGTGGAGGCCGGTGTCCTCCTGGTGGACGATGCCCTTGAAGATCAGCGGCGCGCCCACGCGGGTGCGCTGGGAGCCGTCGGGGCTGGTGAAGGTGTAGACCGGGGAGTACGAGCGCCCGGCGCGGACCCACTCGCCCTGGTCGTTCTGGCCGCTCCAGATCAGCTCCGCGGGCGGGTCGCCGGAGCCCTCGTAGTGGTGGAACACGCGGCCGTCCTCGTCGGCGATGGTCAGGTTCCAGCCCCACTTGCGCAGCGCGCGCGCGTCCTGGGCCCCGCCGAGCAGGTTCTCCAGCTGGGCGCGGACCTTGAAGGTGATGCCCGCGCGCTGGCTGAACGTGGTCCGCCAAGGCTCGATCACGCGGTCGTTCATCAGGAACTCGGGATGGGTGCGCTGCCAGGACACGGTCAGCGGCGAGACGGCGAGGAGCAGGCCCTCGTCGGGCTTGAGGTCCGGCTCGATGGTCTCGAAAGGGTCCACCGTCATCTTCAGCGGCGGCTTGGTGTCGCTGAGCTTGCCGGCGTCGGCCTTGATGACCACGGTCGACGGCATCCCGCCGGAAACCGCCGCCGTGGAGGCGGACTGGTCCTGGGCGAAGGCGGAGACGGCGAGCAGCAGCACGGCGATCGCGTTCATCATGTTCACTCCAATACGAATCTGAAGGTGATCACGCCCCATTGCACCCCCGCTCCGGGCGCGGGGCGGAAGCGCCAGCGGCGCAGGTACGACATCGCCAGCGCGTCGAGGCGGCCGTAGCCGGAGGTGCGCTCGACGCGCATGGACGGCATCACGGCGCCCGACTCGTCGACGGTGAAGCGGATGGCCGCGTCGGCCTCCAGGATGCCCTGGTCGCGGGCCCAGCCCGGGAACGGCGGGAGGGCGTACGCCGCGACCTTGCGGTCGGCCAGCGGCCCCTCGATCTCCACGGCCTTCTTCGAGACCGTCGCGGCGGCCGCGCGTCGGCGCGAAAGCGCCGGCGCGGGGGGCGCGTCCATCTTGGGCAGCATGGCGGCCTGCGGACGGGCCTCCAGCGGCAGCGGGCGGTCCGGCAGCAGCGCGGAGAGTCCGCGGCGCTCGGGCGGGCGCGCGGCGGGCGGCAGGGCGGCCTCCTGCAGGACCTGCGCCGCCTGCGCGGCCTCGCGGCGCGTGGTCGGCTTGAAGTTCATCGCCGGCAGCTCCGCGGCCGCCTCGCGCCGGTTCTCCTCCAGCTTCAGGGCCTGCGGGAGGTTCCTCACGCGCCGGCGCCCCACGTCCTCCAGGCGCGGCAGGGCCGCCAGCGTCTCCGTGGCGCGGCGCCGCGTCTCCACCTTGGCGTCCAGCGCCGCCTCGGAGTCGCGCTCGTGAGAGAGGTCCAGCGCCTTGAGCTTGGGGCCCAGGTCGCGGCGGGCGCGGTCCTGGAGCTTGGGCGCCTGGGCCAGGGGCAGCTGGCGCTCGGGGAGCTTGACTTGGATGTTCTCCGGCGCGGCCGCGCGCGGGACGCTGGGCAGGGCCATCTTGAGGAAGTCCATCGTGGACAGCGGCGGGGGCTTGGGCGCGGCCGGGGACGGCGCCGAGGGCTTGGCCGACGGGATCAGCAGGTCCACGCCCTCCACCATCTGCGGCGCGGCTTGGGGCGCCTTGCGCATGGACGCCAGGAACAGCGCCAGCAGGGCCCCGTGCAGGACCAGCGAGAGCGAGACCGCCCCGGGCATCCGCGCCGTCACGCGCCGCGCTCCTCCCGGGTCATTTGCCCCGCTCCGTGGCGATCGTCATCGACAGGGCTCCCGCGTCCTTGGCGCGCGCCATGAGGTCCGTCAGCGGGCCGTAGTCGGCGTCCTTGTCCACGCGCAGGATGACCAGCTTGGACTCGCTCTGCGCCAGCTTCTGGCGCAAGCGCGCCGCCATGGCTTTCTCGTCGGTGAATTTCTCGTAGTCCACCGCGTACTCGCCGTCCTTGGACAGGGTCAGGGTGATCTTGTCCTTCTCCTCGCCCTCGCGCGTGTGCGCCGTGGGCAGGTCCACCTTCAGCGCGGGCTCGGAGAACATCGGCGCGGTGACCATGAAGATGATCACCAGCACCAGGCACACGTCCACCAGGGGCGTGATGTTGATGTTGACGATCGGGCCTTCGTCGTCGAGCGAGCCGCCGGCCATCAGCGCCCCCCCTCGGCCTTCATCAGCGCCAGCTTCTTGGCGCCCAGCTGCTTGGACTGGTCCAGCACGTCCACCACGAGGCCCACCTTGTTGCGCGCGTCCGCCGAGACGATCACCAGCCCGTCCTTGCTGCGCGCGAGCGCGTCCACCAGGACGCGCCGGAAGGTGAGCCCGTCGGTCTTCAGGCCGTCCACGGTGACCGTGCCGTCCAGCGCGATCTTGACGCGGACGTTCTCGTCCGCCGAGGCCTTGCCCTCGGCGGTGGACGCGCGCGACTCCAGGACCTTGATGCCCAGGGTCACCGCCATCGGCGCGACCGCCATGAAGATGATGACGAGCACCAGGCACACGTCCACCAGCGGGGTGACGTTGATCGCGGTGATCGGCTCGTCGTCGGGCTGACCGGCTCCGGCCATGGATCCCTCTCCCTACTTGGCGCCCAGCATCACGATCAGGCGCGTGCTGGCGACCTCCATCTCGACCGTCTGCTTCTTCAGCCGCCCCATGAAGTAGTTGTAGAGCACCGCGGCCGGGATGGCGACCAGCAGGCCCGCCGCCGTGGAGACCAGCGCCTCGGCGATGCCCGCGGCGACCACCGACGGCCCGCCGGTGCCCGAGGCCGCCAGGTCCCGGAAGGCGCGGATGATGCCGACCACCGTGCCGAACAGGCCGATGAACGGCGCGATGTTGCCCAGGGTGCCCAGGATCGCGAGGTAGCGCTCCAGCTTCACGCGCTCCTCCTTGAGCTTGGAGATCATCAGCTCCTCCAGGTCCTTGCGCGAGCGGCCCGCGTGCAGCAGGCCGTAGCCGACCACCTGCGCCACCGCCGAGGACTGCTTCTGGCACCAGGCCGCCGCCGCCTCCGGCTTGCCGCCCTCCAGGTGCTTGCGCACCCCGCCCAGGACCTCGTCGGCCTTGCCCGACGCGGAGCGGAAGTACCACCAGCGCTCCAGCGCGAAGGTGACCGACAGCATGGACAGGAACATCAGGATGACCAGCGTGAAGCTTTCGCGGAACAACTGGAGGATGTGGATGTCTCCCATGGGTTCTCCTTGGAAAATCGGCCTGTTCGGCCTACGGGTTGGAATCCGGCGCCATGCCCGGAAGGGCGGGCTCGGCCTTCACGGTCTTCGCGGCCGGCGCGGAGCGGCCGCGCCGTCCGCGCGCCGACGACTGGCGCGCCGGGGCC
>JAJXTZ010000196.1 GCA_021783355.1 bacterium
GGCGCCTCCGGCCCGTCCGCCTCCCCGGCGCCGTCCGCGCCGGCCGCGGCCGCGGCCCCGGCCGAGCCCCCGGCGCCCGCGGGCAGGACCAAGCTTCCGCGCGCGCTGTGGGGCTTGTTCTGGGGCCACGACATCCTCACCGTCTTCGGCATCGAGATGCACATGATCAGCCAGCCCTTCCTGGTCATGAACACGCTCAAGAAGAGCACGGCGATCATGGGCTTCGTGCGCAACGTCCACATGGGCTCGATGTCGCTGTCCAACCTCCTGCCCGTCGGCCTCTTGATCGACAAGACGGACTACCGCGTGATCGCGGTGGGGACCGCGCTGATCCGCGCGGCGCTGATGGGGGCGATCCCGCTGCTGTTCCTCGCCGGGCACCTGAGCTTCGGCGTCCTGGTCGCCATCGTCGCGCTGAACCCGCTCTTCCAGAACACGATGATCGTGGCCGAGGGCGCCGCGCGCTACGCGCTGCTCGGCACGGACGAGAAGCTCAACAAGGAGGCCGCGGCGATCTTCGGCAAGTGGGACGCGCTGGCCGGGATCGCGATGCCGCTGGTGGGCTCGGCGGTCGTGGGCGCCTTGATCGCGCATTTCGGCATGGGCGGCTACGCGCTGGCCTACGGCGTCTACGCGGCCTGCCTGCTGCTGTCGGTCCCGATCTACTGGCTGACCGTGCGCGACCCCCGCGACCCCAAGGAGCTGGGGATGAAGGGCTTCCTCGAGTTCCTCTCCGGCACGCGCAAGTTCTTCTGGGCGCTGGCCAAGGGGATCGTGATGTCGCCGGTCACGGTCGTCCGCTTCCTGCGCGACCTGCTGAGCCGCGCGCGCGCGAAGCGGGCCGGCGAGGCCGCCTCGCGGGGGGATGCGGCGCGAGCCGTCGGGCTCCGGGAGAGGCTGGCGCGCGTCCTGGACGCGCACGAGGCCACGCAGGGCTTCGCGGCCATCCTGCGCAACGACACGCTCTTCACGCTGATCTCGGTGGGGTCCATCGAGTCCTTCCTGGCCGACGCGATGCCCATGGTGGTCCTGCCGAACTTCATCAAGGAGATCATCGGCGTGGGACCCGCGTTCCACCTGCCGGTGATCGGGGGCCTGCTGGCCACGGCGGGGGGGATCTTCGGCCTGATGCTGGCGGCGGAGTCCATCGGCCACTTCCTGGCCGCCTCGCGCATGGAGGGGGAGAAGGGCGACCGCCTGATCGAGAGGCTGGGGCACGGCCGCTTCTACAAGATGGCCGCGCTCTCCTCGCTGCTCTTCTGGCTGATGTGGGCGGTGCCCACGCTGCTCGCGCCGCACCTGTTCTGGGTGAACCTGGGCGTGGTGCTCTTCGTCCAGTTCGCGATGCAGATCTTCCACGGGCCCGTGGGCATCGTGATGGCCCCGGTGGTGCGCAACGAGATCCCCAACGACAAGCTCGGCCGCGTGGAGAGCGCGTTCGGGATGATCGACATGTTCTTCTCGGCGGCCGGCGCGCTGGCCGCGGGCTTCATGCTGGACTGGTTCTCGATCTCGACGGCGATGGCCGTCATCGCCTCGGCGATCACGGTCTCGGCGGTCCTCGAGTGGCGCGTGCCGGGCTGGATCTTCCCGGATGGGCGCGACCCGGCGAAGAAGGCCGTCCCCCCGGCGTCGCCCGCGCCGTAGCCCCCTTTTTTTCGGATTTTTTTTCGCCCTAAACCTATTGACAAAAATTATATAAGCTGATAAAAGATGTCATGTCGTCCGCGAGCGCCGGACCCGGAGGAAGTCCATGATCGCCAAGGACCTGATGCCGTGGCTGTTCGTGAGCCGGAAGGCGGGCTGGACGCCGTTCGCCAAGATCCGCTGCGAGGGGGGGCGCTGCGCTTGGCCGGCGCGGCCGAAGGAGCGCAAGACCCGCCGCTCCTTGGTCCGCGCCGCCTAATGGCGCCGGCCGCGGGCCTTGGGGCCCCGGCACAAGCAAGCCGCAAGCAGTCGAGGGGCCGGTCCCCGCGGGGACCGGCCCCTCGTGCTCCGCGGCGCCGCGGGCGTTAGGCCGAGACGGGCGCGCCCTTGCGCTTCTTGACCTCTTCGGTGATCGCGGGGATCAGCTCGGCGTAGTCGCCCTGGACGGCGACGTTGGCCATCTGCATCAGCGGGCAGTCCTTGTCGGTGTTGACGGCCA
This sequence comes from bacterium, assembly GCA_021783355.1. GTDB lineage: Bacteria > Elusimicrobiota > Elusimicrobia > UBA1565 > UBA9628 > GWA2-66-18. Next base: position 2,147 of record JAJXTZ010000196.1, read on the forward strand.
CGATGGTTCCCGACGAGGACATGCCGGCCAGGTGCTGGATCTGGCCGGAGATGCCGACGGCCAGGTAGAGCTTGGGGCGCACGCTGCGCCCGGTCAGCCCGACCTGGTGCTTGTACGGGATCCAGCCCGCGTCGACGGCGGCGCGGCTGGCGCCGACGGCGGCGCCGAGCGCGTGGGCCAGGGCGAAGACCGGCTTGAAGCCGTCGGGCCCGCCCAGGCCGCGCCCGCCCGCGACGATGCGCTCGGCCGAGCCCATGTCGATCTCGTTGGAGGTCTCGGGCTGGAAGGACGCGAACTTGGTCTTCGGCGCGCCGGCGTCGAAGGCCAGGGCCTCCACGCCGCCGGGGGCCCCGGCTTTCTCGGCGCGGGGGTAGGCCATCGGGGCCATCGTCATCACGGCGACCGGGGTCTTGAACTCCACCTCGGCGACCAGGTTGCCCGAGTAGTACGGGCGGCGGACCTTGCCGTCGGGCAGGAGCTCGGAGACGTCGGCGGCCAGGCCGGCCTTCAGGAGCACGGCCAGGCGCGCGGCCAGCTCGCGGCCGGCCACGTTGGAGGCCAGGAGGACGCGGGAGGCTCCGGCCTTCTCGGCCGCGGCGGCCGCGGCCTTGGCGAAGGTCTCGGCGCAGAAGCCGGCCAGGGCCGGGCTCTCCACCGCGTAGACCTTCTCCACGCCGCGCGCGGCCAGCTCCGGGGCCAGGGCGGAGGCCTTCTCGGAGAGGACGGCGGCGTACAGGGGCTGCTTGAGCGCGGCGGCCAGCGCGCGCCCCGCGCTGACCAGCTCGTAGGTCGCGGGGGGCAGGACTCCGCGCGAGGAGACGGCGACGACGAGGATCCCGTTGTTGTTCATCAGATCAGCTTCCTCTCGATCAGGATGTCGACGAGCTTTTGCGCCTTCTCGGACGCCGAGGCGCCTTCCACGGTCACGCCCGCGGGGCGGGCGGGGGGCGTGGCGGCCTTGACCGTCACGGCGGCCGCGCCGGCCTTGCCCACCTGGCCGGCCTGCAGGCCCAGCTCGGCGGCGGTCCACTTGGGGAAGACCGCCTTCTTGGCCGCCATCTTGCCCTTCAGCGACGGCAGGCGCGGCTCGTTGATCTCCTTGACGGTGGAGACGCAGGCCGGCAGGGTCAGGTCCACGGCGTCCACGCCGTCCTCCATGGTGCGCAGGACCCGGGCGCTCGACTCGTCGACGGTCTCGATCTTCTTGACCGCGGAGGCCGAGGCCCAGTCCAGCCACGCGGCGGTCTGGGAGCCGACCACGCCCGCGCCGGCGTCGCTGGTGTTCTTGCCGAAGAGGACCAGGTGGACCGGCTTCTCGGAGTGGAGCTTCTTGATCGCGGCGGAGAGGGCCAGCGAGGTCGCGTAGGAGTCGCCGCCCTCGAACTCGGGGCCGGCGACCAGCACGCCGCCGTCGCAGCCGCGGGCCACGGCCTCGCGCAGGACCTCGGCGGCCGACTCGGCGCCGACGGTCACGACGGTCGCGGTCGAGCCGGCGACGCGCTCCTTGAGGCGCACGGCCTCCTCGACGGCGTACTCGTCGTAGGGGTTCATGATCGCGGGCACGCCGGCGGTCTTGGGCTGGCCGGTGGCCGCATCGACCGGGAGATTGACGCTGGACGGCGTGCTCTTCACGCAGACGACGATGTGGAGTCCCATGTTGTTCCTGTTGCGGCGGTGGTCTGTCCCCGGAGAGGGGACCGGGTCATCTTAGCAAACCCGGATTCCCAGGGGGAACACGGAACACCTTAGCAACGGATCCGCCGCCGCCGATTTCGCTAAGAGGGGGTCATGGCGCTCACCGACGAGGTCCTCAAGGAGTGGAAGGCGCTGGCGACCGGCGATTGGCCGACCGACCGGGCCAACGCCTCGGCCCTGGTCAAGGACCGGCGCATCGCCTGCGACGCGCGCGCGCTTCGAGCTGGTGGTGCCCCTCCTCAAAACGGCGCGGTCTGGGGCGTGCTGGACCTGGACTCGCCGTCGCCCGGACGCTTCCGGCCCGAGGAGGCCGCGGTCCTGGAGCGACTGTGCGCCGCACTGCCGGCGCCCTGGGCGTCGCCGCCCTGGGACCGTCAGTAGGCCCGGCGGCGCCGTCGGCGCGGGCGCCGGCGCCTCAGCCGCCG
>JAJXTZ010000197.1 GCA_021783355.1 bacterium
CCGGCGCGGCGGCCGCCGCGGCCGCGGGCGAGGCCGCCGCCTTAGGGGCGGGGGCGGGAGCGGGCGCCGCCGCCGGGACGAACGGAGCGGCGACGGGCGTCGGGGCGGGCAGGACGCGCGCGATGAAGCCGTGGCGGGTCAGGCCCCAGCCGCCCACGGCGGAGAAGAAGGCCAGGACGACCATCGGGACGGTGATCAGGGCCGGGGACTCGTGGGCGTGGTGGAAGGCCTCGTGGTCGCGGTCGTCGCCGACGAAAGTCAGGAAGAAGAGCCGGAACATGTAGAACGCGGTCATCATCGCCGTGACGAGCAGGAGCCAGAACATGGCCTTATCGTGGCGCCAGACGGCGGCCATGATCATGTCCTTGGAATAATAGCCCGCGCCGAACGGCAGGCCGGAGATCGCCCACACGGCCACGAACATCACGGCGAAGGTGATCGGCATCTTCTTCGACAGGCCGCCCATGCGGCGCATGTCGTTGGTGTGCATCGCGTGGATGACGGAGCCGGCGCCGAGGAAGAGCAGTCCTTTGAAGAACGCGTGCGTGGTCAGGTGGAAGAGGCCGGCCGCGTAGCCGCCGGCCCCGAGCGCGCACATCATGAAGCCCAGCTGGGAGACGGTCGAGAAGGCCAGCACGCGCTTGATGTCGTAGCTGACGAGCGCCATCGTGGCCGCCAGGAAGGCGGTGGCCAGCCCCACCCAGGCCGCGGCGTCCATCGCCGCCGGCGCGGCGAGGAACACGAAGTAGAGCTTGGCGACCATGATGATGCCGGCCGCCACCATCGTCGCGGCATGGATCAGGGCGGAGGCGGGAGTCGGGCCCTCCATGGCGTCCGGAAGCCACACGAAGAGCGGGACCTGCGCGGACTTGCCCATCGCGCCCCACAGGATGCCGACGGCGGCCGCGGTCGCGGCCGCGGCGGGCATCAGGCCCAGGTCGAAGAAGTGGCGGATCTGGGTCAGTTGGAAGGAGCCGACCTTCGCGTACAGCAGCAGCAGGGCGAGGTAGAGGCCGCAGTCGCCCAGTTTGGTGGTCATGAAGGCCTTCTTCTGGGCCTCGCAGGGCCCCTCGCGCTCGAACCAGAAGCCGATCAGCAGGTACGACAGCAGGCCCATCAGCTCCCAGCAGGCGAAGGTCACGAGCAGGTTGCTCGAGACCACCAGGCCCAGCATCGCCGCGGTGAAGAACGACACGAAGGCGAAGTAGCGCTTGAAGCGCGCGTCGCCGTGCATGTAGGAGAGCGAGTAGACCTGCACGCACAGGCTGACCAGCGAGACGACGAAGAGCAGCAGGGCGGCCGGCGGGTCGATGAGCACGCCGATGGGCATGTGGTAGACGAACGCGCGCCCGCCGATCTCGGAGGCGAACGAGAACCACCGCCAGTTCCGCTCGAAAGGCAGGGCCACGGTGCCGGCCGCGAAGCCCCAGAGGATCGAGGTCGCCATCGCGAGGCAGATGGCCATCGCGCCGACGCCCACCCAGGGCAGGGGCGAGCGCGGGTCCTCCTTGGCCCCGAAGAGGATGATCAGCGAGGCGGCCAGCGGGATGAGCGGGATCAGGTAGGCGTGCTGGATCATGTCAGCCCTTGAGGAGGTTGAAGTCCTCGGCGTACACCGTGTCGGTGTTTCGGTAGATGGCCAGCAGCAGCGCCAGGCCGACCACGATCTCCGCCGCGGCGACGGCGATCGTGAACAGCGCCAGCGTCTGGCCGGCGACGCCGCCCGGATGCAGGAACCGGTCGAAGGCGGCGAGATTGAGGTTGGCGGCGTTGAACATCAGCTCGATGGACATCAGGATGCCGATGATGTTGCGGCGCGTCAGCGCGCCGAAGACGCCGATCAGGAACAGGAGCGCGGCCACCACCAGGTAGTTCTGCAGCGTCATCGCCCCCCCTCGGCTTCCTCGCCGCGCGCGAAGAACACCGCGCCAAGCAGCGCCGCGATCAGCACCAGCGAGATCAGCTCGAAGGGAACCAGGTCCTCGCCCAGGAGCAGGCCGCCGATCGCGCGCGTGGTCGGGGCGGCGGGGCCCGGGGCGTACATCCCGGAGAAGCCGGCGGCGACCTTGAAGAGGCCCACGCTGGCGATCGCGCAGACGATCAGCGCCGCCAGCCAGTACTCGTTGACCTGGCGCAGGTGCAGGTCCGACGCGCGGCCCAGCAGCATCACCACGAACATCACCAGGACCGCCACGCCGCTGACGTACACCATCACCTGCGCGGCGAACAGGAAGTCGGCGCCCAGCATCGCGTAGAGCCCCGCCACGCCGGCCAGCGACAGCCCCAGGAACAGCGACGAGTGCACGGTGTTCCGGTGCAGGACGACCGCCAGGGCCGAGAGCAGGGTCAGGCCGGACAGCGCGTAGAAGGCGATGGGCGTGAGCATGATTCCTCAGTTGCGGCGCGGCTCGACCTCGTGGATGCGGACCTGGCCGCGCGGGTCCTTGAACTCCTTCGACTTGGCCTCGAAGTAGCGGCCGACGAACGGGAAGTCCTTCTGCCAGCAGCGCACCATCTCGTCGCGGGTCTCGAAGACGACCTCGTAGTCGAGGGAATGCCAGACGGCCTTGGGCTTGGTCGGGCAGGACTCCTCGCAGAGGCGGCAGAAATTGCACTTGCCGAAGTCGATCGTGTACCACTCGACCTTGGCGACCTTCTTGCCCGCGTCGTTCTTGGCGTTCTCGAGCTGGATGCAGTTCGAGGGGCAGGCCTTCACGCACAGGTTGCAGGAGATGCAGGTCTCGGCGTCGAAGAGGAGCGCGCCGCGGTAGCGCTCGAAAGGCACGAGCTTCTCGTCGGGGTAATGGATGGTCACCGCGGGCTTGAACAGGTAGCGCAGCGTGATCCAGTGCCCGGCGACGATCGCCTTGGAGCCCCGCCAGATCCGCGCGAAGTAGTCGATCACCGTGTCCTCACTTGGGAAGCAGCGCGAGGTAGGCCCCCGCGACCGCGATGTTCGCGAACGACCAGGGCAGCAGGAACTTCCAGCAGAAGTCCATCAGCTGATCCACGCGGAAGCGCGGCAGCGTCCAGCGCACCCACAGGAACACGAACATCATCAGCATCGCCTTGCCGAGCATCCACAGCCAGCTGGGGACCAGCGTGAACGGGACGAGGTTCACCGGCGAGGCCCCCCCGCCGAGGAAGAACACGGCGAGCAGCAGCGACGCGAGCAGCACGTAGCCGTATTCGGTCAGGAAGAAGATCGACCACTTCATCCCCGAGTACTCGGTGTGGAAGCCGCTGACCAGCTCCGACTCGGCCTCCGGAATGTCGAACGGGACGCGGTTGGTCTCCGCGATGGACGCGATCAGGAAGATCAGGAAGGCCACCTGGCCGACCGCCGGATAGAAGATGAACCAGCGCGGGACGATCCCCCACCAATACCCGGCTTGAGCGCGGGCGATCACCGAGAGGTCCATCGAGCCCGCGAACATCAGCACCGGCACCACCGCGAAGCCGCGCGGCAGCTCGTAGCTGACGATCTGCGCGGCGGCGCGCAGACCGCCCAAGAGAGAGTACTTGTTGCCCGAGGCCCAGCCCGCCATCACGATGCCGATGACCGAGATGCCGCCGATTGCGAAGATGTACAGCGTGCCGATGTCCAGGCGCGCGGCGGCCAGCTCGCGCCCGAACAGCACGGGCGCGAAGGCGATCACGCAGGGCACGACGACGATGGCCGGGGCCAGCGCGTGCACCCACTGGTCGGCGGCGGCCGGGGTGACGTCTTCCTTGAGGAGCAGCTTGAGGCCGTCCACGGCGGTCTGCAGCCAGCCGTGGAAATTGCGGCCCTTGGGGCTGCCGGCGTAGGTGGGTCCGACGCGGGACTGGATGTGAGCCGAGATCTTGCGCTCCCACCAGATCGCCCACAGGCCGTTGAGCAGGATGATGTGCAGGACCACCAGGGACTTGAAGGTGATCCAGATCCCGTCGGCCGCGGCGGCCGGCCAGCCGTGGGCGGCGCAGAACGCCGTCAGCCAGGCGTACAGCCGGTCCGCCCAGACCGAGAGCTCCCCGATCAGGCCCGCGACGACGGCGCCGCCGATCAGGAGGCCGGCCAGGATCGCGGCGCCGGCGCGGTAGCTGGGACGCGACCACTTGGAGTCGAAGATGGGCTGAGGCCAGGTGGCGAAGCGGTCGGTCAGCAGGCGGCCGTGGGTCTCGTCGAGCTTGGGGGTCGGCAGGGGCTTGGGCGCCGGCTTCGGGGCCGGCTTGGCCGCCGCCGGGGCCGCCGGGGCCGGCGCGGCGGGCGCGGGCGCC
>JAJXTZ010000036.1 GCA_021783355.1 bacterium
CCGCTCCCGCGGCCGCCGTCCGCTCCGCCGCCGCGCCCGTCGCGGCGAACGCCGCGGAGCTCTCCCTCCGGGCCTTGACGGCCGCCCCGCTCTCCGGCGCCCCGGCCCTGTCCGGCCTGGAGACCGGCCGCCAGGTCTTCGACGGCGCCCCGCTGGAGGCCCCTCCCGTGGACCCCGCGCCCGCCGCGGCCTCCGCCCCGCGCGGGGATAATCTGTCGTTCAACGGCATTTCCCTGCCCACTCGGATGTTCTCCGACCAGACCCAGATCAGCTCCCATCTCATCGCGGCCATCGACGCGACGAAGACGACCTTGGACATCGCCATCTATGAGCTGGCCTTGAGCGAGGTCCACGACGCGCTCAAGCGCGCTCAGGCCCGCGGCGTGCGGGTCCGCATCGTCATGGACCAGGGCCACGTCTATCCCGAGAAGCCCGGGTGGCACCGCACGCCCGAGGTGCAGGAGCTCATCGACGACGGCTTCGCGATGAAGACCCTGCGCGGCGGAGACCTGTACGGCATCATGCACAACAAGTTCGCCGTGTTCGACGGCAAGCTGATGGAGGCGGGCTCCTACAATTGGTCCCGGGCCGCGGACACGATGCACTACGAGAACGCCTACTTCGACGACGCCGCGCACCGCGTGGCCTCGTTCCAGCGGTACTGGGACTGGATGTGGTCCATCGCGCGTCCGGTGGACCTCGCGAACCCTCCCGCCAATGTCGAGATCGCGCATGAGGGGCACGGACCCGCCCTGGCGCCGGCCCCGCAGGATCCGGACCGGCCGCTGACCTTCAACGGGACCCGCCTGCCGTCGGAGTCCTACACTCCGCACGGCACCGCGGTCCTGGTCGCCGCCGCGATTGACGCGTCCAAGACCGGCGTGGACCTGGCCAACTTCTCCTTCACCAACGACCAGATCATCGCCGCCCTCAAGCGCGCCAAGGACCGGGGCCTGAAGGTCCGCCTGATCTTCGACCGCTACCAGTACGGCTTCCTGAAGGAGATGCAGGAGATGGCGACGCTCGGCTTCGACGTGCGCCTGTCGGCAGGCCTCAAGGGCCCCGCCCAGAGGGGCGTCATGCACAATAAGTTCGGCGTCTTCGACGGGCGCCTGGTGGAGACGGGCTCCTTCAACTGGACGATGAACGGCGAACTCAACAACTACGAGAACGCCGCCTACCTGGACGCGCCCGACGACGTCGCGGGCTACGCGGCTTACTTCGACCGCATCTGGGCCCAGGCCCAGGCGCCGGCCCCGTCCGACGTCCGGCCGGCTCCCCCGGAGCGCGCCGCGCATCACGACGCGCTGGGCGGAGTCTCCCCGCTGGCGTTCTAGTCCGCGCGCGCGCCGTTTGTGCGATAATGACTCGGTGACACGCCGCGCGGAGCCGCTCGTCGAGGGACGCATCCAGCACCGGGGGCGCTTCGCGTTCCTGCTGTCCGAGACCGAGGGCGCGCCCGACGTCTACCTGCGCGGCCCCAGCCTGCGGCTGGCGATGGACGGCGACCGCGTGGCCGCGCGGGTCTTCGAGGAGCGCGGCGGGCGCCGCATGGGGACCATCGTGCGCGTGGTCGCGCGCGCCCGGACCTCCCTGGTCGGGATCCTGCGCCGCGCCGGCAAGCACTGGGCGCTGGTCCCGGAGGGCGGCGGCGACGAGGGCGCGGTCCAGGTCCTGGGCGCGGCCAAGAGCGCGCGCCTGGCCGAGGGGCGGCTGGCCGTCCTGACCGTCGAGCGCTGGCCCACCGAGGAGCGCGCGGCCGGCGGCACCGTCACCGAGATCCTGGGAGAGCCGTCCGACCCGGAGGCGCGCATGGGGGCGCTGCTGGCCGCGCGCGAGATCCCGACCGTGTTCCCCGGCGCGGTCCTGGAGGCGGCGGAAGGCCTGCCCCCGGACCCGGAGCCCGCCGATTGGGCCGGACGCCCCGAGCTCTTCGACCTGCCGGTCTTCACCATCGACGGCGCCGACGCCAAGGACTTCGACGACGCGGTCTCGCTTGAGGAGACCGGCCCCGGCCGCCTGCGCCTGGGAGTGCACATCGCCGACGTGTCGCGCTATGTGCGCGAGGGGGAGCCGCTCGACCGCGAGGCCTACCGCCGCGGGACCAGCGTCTACCTGCCGGGGCGCGTGATCCCGATGCTGCCCCCGGCGCTCTCCGACGGGCTCTGCTCGCTGCGCCCCGAGGTCCCGCGCCTGACGATGACCTGCTGGCTCGACCTCGACGAGGGCGGCGCGGTCCGCGGGACCAAGGTGGAGGAGACGGCGATCCGCTCCTGCCGGCGCTTCACCTACGAGGAGGTCCAGGAGGTCCTGGACGGCCGCGAGGTCGCGCGCGTGACGCCCGCGGTGCGGGACAGCGTGCGGCGCATGGGCCGCCTGGCCAAGGCGATGACCGCCGAGCGCCTGCGCCGCGGGGCGCTGGACCTGGCCGCGCCCGAATACAAGGTGGTCTGCGGCCCCGACGGCGCGCCGATCGCCGTGGAGAAGCGCTCGCGCCTGGACAGCCACCGCCTGATCGAGGAGTTCATGCTCGCGGCCAACGAGGCCGTCGCGCGGACGCTCACCAAGGCGCGCGTCCCGTTCCTGCGCCGCCTGCACGAGGACCCGGACCCCGCCCGCTTGCAGGAGCTGCAGGAGGAGCTGGGGCGGCTGGGCATCCGTTCCAAGACCTCGCTGGTGGCCCATCCCGCCGAGGGCCTGCAGAGCCTCCTGCTCGCCGCCCGCGGCCACCCGTTCGAGGAGACCGCGAACATCCAGGTGATCAGGAGCCTCAAGCTCGCCGTTTACTCGCCCAAGCACGGCGGTCACTTCGGGCTGGCCTCCAAGGACTACTGCCACTTCACCTCTCCGATCCGCCGCTACCCGGACCTGCTCGTCCATCGCGCGCTGAGGTCCCTCGTCGCAGGACGCGGACGGGGAAGCCCGCGCGGAGACCTGGAGTCCGTCGCCGCGCACTGCTCGGAGCGCGAGCGCGCCGCGCAGGAGGCGGAGCGCCGCGCGGTGGACCTGGCGCGGGCGCGCCTGCTCGGCCGCGAGGTGGGGGGAACCTTCGAAGGGGTCGTGGTCAACGCGACCTCCGCCGGGCTCTTCGTCGCCCTGCCGGAGTCGGGCGCCGTCGGGCTCCTGCGCGGCGGGCGCGCGGAATTGGGCGCAAAGATCAAGGTGCGCCTGTCCGCGGCCGACGCGGCGACGGGACGCCTGGACTTCGAGAGCGTCGGCGAGTCGCTGCCGGGACAGGTCCGCGTCGGCTCCTGGCGCCGCCGCCGGCGCTGACGCGCGCCGCGCCCGAGATAAGGCTGGCGCGCGGGGTCCATCTCTGCTAGGCTTACGGCGGACGAACGCCGCGCCGGTCCGAAATACCGGCGTAACCGTCGCGGCCTACACTGACGACATGAACATCATGATCTCCGCCGTTGGGATGGACCCCCGCTTCTCGTCGCTTGCCGGCGGCACCGCCGGCGGCGCGATGTTCGTGGTCGTGTTCTCGGCCGTGGGCCTGCTCCTGCTCGTCGTGGCCGGCTGCCTGCTGGGCCGCTGCGGCGACGCCGCCTCGGCGGTGCCCTACTCCGCGCCGCGCCTCTAGGCGCGCACCCCGGGCAGGTCCTCCCAGCGGGTCGTCCAGCTCGGCGAGCGTCGGCTCGCCTGCGGCGTCCAACTCCGGGAGACCTTCTCCGACGCGAAGCGAAGCGCTCCGGCTCCCAGGGCCGCGTTGAGCCGGTCCACGGCCTTCATCAGCCTCCGCGCGCGTTCCGGGCGTCCGTCGTCGAAGAGCTCCGCCTGCGGCGAGTCGTCGGGCTCCAGCGCCCCCAGCACGACGCCGGCCTTGCGGTATGATCGTCCCTCCACGAAGCACCGCTCCGCCAGGGACTTGGCCGCGCGGATGAGCGCGGCCCCGTCCGCGGTGGGGGGCAGTCGCGCGTCGGCGGCGTCCGAGACCGCCCGCCCGTCCTCGCGCCAGCCGACGAACACCGACACCGACCCGGCCTTGAGCCCGTGCCGGCGGGCGCGCTCGGCGGCGCGGGCGGCGAAGGAGGCCACCGCGGCCTCCAGCGCGGCCAGGGCCCCGACCGGCCGCCCGAAAGTTCGCGAGACGGTGACCGAGCGCCGCTCCGGGGCGCTCTCGGCCAGCGTCAGGCAAGACTGACCGCGCAGCTCCCGCGCCAGGCGCAAGCCGCCGACGCCGAGGGTCTTGCGCAGCACGGCGTCGTCGAGCGCCGCGAACTCCGCGGCGGTGCGCGCCCCGTGCGCGGCCAGGCGGTCGGCGGAACGCCGCGCGATGCCCCAGACCTGCTCGACGGGAAGCTCCGCGAGCAGGCGCTCGCGCACGCCGGGGTCCAGCAGGGAGAGCACGCCGCCGGCCTTCTTGGCCCGGTCCGAGGCGAGCTTGGCCAGGGCCTTGGTCGGCCCCAAGCCCACCGAGACCGTGATGCCGGTCCAGCGGCGGACCTCCTCGCGCAGGGCGCGGGCGCGGGCTTCTTGCGTCCCGTCCGCGGGCAGGGTCAGGAAGGACTCGTCGATCGAGTAGCCCTCGACGACGGGGGCGTGGCGGCGCAGGACCGCGGAGACGCGGCGGGAGAGGTCCGCGTAGAGCTCGTGGTTGGCGGAGAGCGCCTCCACGCCCCGCTCGGCGCAGAGGGCGCGGACCTCGAAGAACGGGACGCCCATGCCGAGGCCGAGCGCCTTGGCCTCCTCGGAGCGCGAGATCACGCAGCCGTCGTTGCCGGAAAGGACCACCACCGGGCGGCCCTCCAGCGCGGGACGGAACAGGCGCTCGCAGGAGACGAAGAAGTTGTTGCAGTCGGCCAGGGCGAAGACGGTCATCGCGCGTCAGGGGGCGCGCACCAGCCAGAGCACGGTGCCCCAGACCTCCAGGCCGTCGTCCTCGCGCCAGCCCGCCGGGAGGCGGCGGGCGGTCAGCTCCCCGCGCACGACGGCCACCACCAGCCTGCCGGGCGCGGGCGGCTCGCCGCGGTCCACGACCAGGAGGTCTCCGTCCTGGAGGCCCGTCTCGGGGGCGCCGCCGACGGCCTTCAGGAAGCAGGTGGCCGCCGGGCGGCGGATCAGCTTCTCGTCGAGGCGCAGGCCCCGGTCCTCGTAGTCTTCCGCGGCGACGAACATGACCCCAGTATAGTCGAACAGGCGTTCGATGTCCAGCCCCGGGAACTTTCCTATGATGCGAGCGTCCGATGCGTCACGGAGGTGTCCCGATGAAGACCATCCTGCTGTCGTCCCTGCTGGTCCTGGCGTCCGCCGCGTCCGCCACCGAAGTGACCGTCTACAACTCCAACCTGGGGCTCGTGAAGGAGGTCCGTTCCTTCGACATCAAGAAGGGCGTGCACGAATTGCGGGTCGAGGACGTGGCCGCGCAGATCGACCCCACCAGCGTGCACTTCAAGTCCCTGACCGCGCCGGACTCCGTGCGGGTGCTGGAGCAGGACTTCCGCTACGACCTCGCCAGTCCCGACAAGATTCTGGAGCGCTACCTGGGCAAGGAGATCGAGCTGCGCCGCCCCGTGGGGCGCGACGGGGACAAGACCGAGACCATCAAGGGCGTCCTCCTCTCCAACACCGGCGGGCGCGTGCTCCGCGCCGACGACGGCAAGATCCTGATCGACCCGCCCGGCAGCCCGGTCCTTCCGGAACTTCCCGACGGCCTGCTCACCAAGCCGACCCTGGTCTGGACGCTGGATTCCGACCGGGGCGGCGAGCAGAAGGGGGAGATCAGCTACCTGACCTCCGGGATGTCCTGGAGCGCCGACTACGTGCTGGTCGCCGACAAGGACGACGCGAAGGGGGACCTGACCGCCTGGGTGACGGTCAACAACAACTCCGGCGCCACCTTCAAGGACGCCAAGCTCAAGCTGATCGCGGGCGACGTGCACCGCGCGCCGCGCTTCGCGCCGATGGCCCTGGGCTTCGCCGGCGGGAGGATGATGAAGCGCGCGATGAACGATTCCGCGATGGTCGAGAAGCCGTTCTTCGAGTACCACATGTACACGCTTCAGCGGCCCACGACGCTGGCCCAGAACTCCTCGAAGCAGGTGGAGATGGCGCAGGCCTCGGGCGTGCCGATCAAGAAGCTCTACGTCTACGACGGGGCCGAGGGCGTGTCCTGGGGCGGGGACTACGGCAACTGGGACCCGGGCTACGGGACCTCGTCGGGCAAGAAGGTCTCGGTTTTCCTCGAGTTCCAGAACAAGAAGGCCGACGGCCTGGGCATCCCGCTGCCCAAGGGCCGCGTGCGCGTCTACAAGAAGGACGCGGACGGCTCCCTGCAGTTCGCCGGCGAGGACTCCATCGACCACACGCCCAAGGACGAGACGGTGCGCGTGAAGATGGGCGAGGCTTTCGACCTGGTCGGCGAGCGCAAGCGCACGGACTTCTCCTCGGACGAGCACCGGCGCCGCTTCACCGAGACCTTCGAGATCCGCCTGCGCAACCACAAGGACTCCGACGCCGTGATCACGGCGGTCGAGCACCTGTACCGCTGGACGAACTGGCGCATCGTGGACGCGTCGCAGAAGTGGACGAAGAAGGACGCGCAGACGATCGAGTTCGAGGTCCCGGTGAAGAAGGACGGCGAGTCGACGGTGACCTACACGGTCCGGTACTCGTGGTGAACGCGCCGGCTTAGGCCGCCCCCCGTCCGACGCGTCCGCGGGTCACCGGCCGAAGCTGGCGCTGCGCATCGACAGCGAGGCGTGCTCCAGGCCCTCGTACTCCCAACGCACGGGGTCGCCGCCGGCGGCGCCCAGGGCGTACAGGTACGGGTACCAGTGGTCGGGCGTCGGGACGCTGAGCGCCCCGCCGGGCATCCGCCGCGGGTCGCCGGCCAGGGCGTCCTCGTCCCCCGCCTCCGTCCGGGCTTTGACGAAGGCGTCGAACTCCGCGGCCCAGGCGCGCGGGGCGGCGTCCTCGGCCCAGTCCAGGAGCGCCAGGTTGTGCGCGACGTTGCCGCTGGCCAGGATCAGCACGCCCTCGTCGCGCAGGGGGGCGAGTCGCCGCCCGCGCGCGAGGTGGTAGGCTCCCGGCTCCGCGACGGGAACGCTCAATTGCACGACGGGGACGCTGGCGTCCGGGTACAGGTGGCGCAGGACGGTCCAGGCCCCGTGGTCGAGGCCCCAGTCGCGGTCGAGCCCGATCGCGGGGTCGAGCTCCCGCAGGCGCGCGGCGAGCGCGGGGTCTCCCGGGGCCGGGTACTCGATCTTGAAGAGCTCGCGCGGGAAGCCGCCGAAATCGTGGATGGTCCGCGGCCTCTCCACGGCGGTGGCCAGGCCGGCGCCGGTCAGCCAGTGCGCGGAGACGCAGAGGACGGCGCGAGGCCGGGGCAGTTCCCGGCCCAGGCGGGCGAGGGTCCGGGTGAAGGAGTCGTCGGCCAGGGCGTGCATGGGGTTGCCGTGGCCGACGAAGAGGACGGGAAGGCGCGCGCTCATGACGGGGTCTCCATATATGTAACCATTATAGTTTCAATTTATGGGGCCGTCAAGGGGGCGGCTGAAAAAGCGAAGGGCCCCGCGAGAGCGGGGCCCGGTCCGCGTCGGCGCGCGGCGCGTCTCAGTAGGCGCCGATCTCGTTCTCGAGGTCCCACTCCGGCAGGCTCACGTGGCGGCCGCTGACGGAGGGCTCGCGGCGGGTGACGACCGCCGGCTCGGGGACTTCCTTCTCGCCGTCGAAGATCCGGTCCTGGCGGGCCTTCTCGGCCTCCGGGGAGTTCTTGGCGGGGGACGCGGTCGCGAAGCGGACCGTGGTGTCCGGCAGGACGCGGCGCAGGGGGTTGGGGGCGTTCTCGCGCTCGGCCTTCACGCTGACGGCCGGAAGGGTCGGCAGGGCGGCGGGCGCGGCGGCCGGGGCCGGAGCCGCGGCGGGGACGGCCGCGGCGGGCAGGGCCAGGGACGGCAGGAGCGTCGGGGCCGGCAGGACGGTCGGGACGCCGGAGAACGGTCCGGTCAGCGGGGACGGGAGCACCGCCGGGAGTCCGGCGATCGGGCTGCGGCCGAGGGGCGTGATGACGACGGCCGGCGCGGCGGTGGCCAGAAGAGAGAGGGCGGCGGCGAGAACGAGGGTGAGCTTCATCGGGTTTACCTATCCTTAATTAGCGGGATTAGTATACCCCGGAAGGCGCGGCGGGCCGGATGAGGACGGTCAACGGGTCCGGTTGACCCCGGTCAAACGAAAAAATGCCCGAAAGGCCTAGAAGGCGTCCGTGTCCATCAGGACCGTGACCGGCCCGTCGTTGACCGACTCGACCGCCATCGAGGCGCCGAACTCCCCGGCGCGCACCGTGAGCCCCGAGGCGGCCAGCAGGGCCGCGACGCGGCGGTAGAGGGGTTCCGCGGTCTCGGGGCGGGCGGCGGCGGTGAAATCCGGGCGCCGGCCGCCCTTGAGGGAGGCGTAGAGCGTGAACTGGGAGACGAGCAGGATCTCGCCTTTCTCGTCCGTCACGGAGCGGTCGAACTTGCCCCGGGCGTCGGAGAAGATCCGCAGGGCCAGTAGCTTGTCGGCGAGCTTGCGCGCCTGCTCCTCGCCGTCCCCGGCGCCCACGCCCAGCAGGACCAGCAGCCCTGGCCCCACGGCGCGGCGCTCGCCCGCGGCGGGGCCGTCGCGCAGGGTCACGGACGCGCTCAGCACGCGGGTCGCCACGGCCCTCACGGCCGCTCCTTGACGCTCATGGGGGGATTGTCTATCTTTTGGGTCCCCCGGTCCAATGCGCCTCTTCTACGCCGTCGCCGCCGACGCCGAGGTCCGCGCCGCCGCGGCGGCGGTCGTCTCGCGCCTGCGCCGCGCGCCCGGCGACTACCGCTGGGTGGACCCGCGCGACATGCACCTGACGCTGCGCTTCCTCGGGGAGACCCCCGAGGAGCGGCTGCCCGAGGTCGAGGCGTTGATGCGCCGCGCCGCGGCGGCCGCGGCGCCCTTCGAGATCGTCCTGGGCGGAGCCGGGGCGTTCGAGTCCCCGGAGAGCCCGCGCGTGGTCTGGCTCGGCCTGGACGAGGGCCGGGAGCCGATGGAGAGGCTGGCGGACGCGCTCGGGCGCGACGAGGAGCGCCCGTTCTCCCCGCACCTGACCCTGGGCCGCAACCGGCGCACGAGCGCCCCTCCCGGGTTCGTCGCGGCCTTGCGGGCGGTGCCGCCGCTGGGCCTGCGCCGCCGCGTCGACCGGATCAGCCTGTACGCGAGCCGCCCGGCGCCCTTCGGCCACGCCTACGAGGTCCTGAGCGAGGCGGCGCTGGGCGCGCCTTAGAAAGGCTCGTACTGCGGCTTCCACAGCCGCGAGTAGCGGATGGAGATGCCGGTCATCAGGCTGTAGCCCCACAGCGGGCGGGTCTTCAGCGAGAACCAGTAGCAGTCGACGAAGGGCGCCACGGACAGGAAGCGGCGGATGGGGACGGTGAGCTTGGCGTTGGCGTCGCCCTCGACCCGGAGGTCGCTGTCGTTGTCGTGCGGCGTCAGGAAGAAGTAGTTGTTCCAGACCTCGCCGTCGAGTTGGGAGCCGCCGGGGCCCACGGGCGTGGAGACCAGCGCGCGCACGCGCAGACCGGTCTGGGTGTTGGGCGGCACGCGCGACAGGTCGCGCTTGAGGATGCCGGTGGTCTCCAGGCTCTTGAGGACCGTCCCGTCGAAGAACTGCACGCCGGGAAGGGCGCTGTAGACCTGCTTGCGCGGCAGGCCCGGGGAGGATTCGAACTCGCTGTCGTACTCGACGCCGAGCGAGGGGCCCCAGGAGTGCGCCAGCCACGCGTACGGGACGCCGCCGATGCGGCGGGTCCCCAGCGTCAGCAGCATGATGCGGTTGGCGGTGAGGTTGGTGGAGACCGGGCCGCCGCGGGGGCTGATGCGGTCCTTCGCGTACTCCATCTCCAGCGTGTTGGTCCACTTGAAGTCGCGGTGCAGGTACTCGGCGTCGGTCTTGAGCGCGCCGCCGATCTGGAGTTCGTTGAAGCCCTGCACGCGCGAGTTCTGCACGTCGGAGAACGCGTCCGAGCGCGACACCTGGGTCTGGCTCAGGTTCAGGCTGATGTCGCGGAAGTTGATCTCCCACAGCCCGGGCGCGCGCACCGGCGCGCCCTCCATCCAGGCGCGGTAGTCCCCGGGCGGCGTGCGCCCGGCGCGCGCCCTCAGCCCGGCGAGCACCGCGTCCCCGACGCTCGCCGGCAGCGCCGCGGACCGGGGGGCGGGCGAGAGGCCCAGGGCGTTGGCGGCGCGCGCGGAGGTGGCGAGCAGGTAGTTCTGGCCCGTGTCCAGCGGCGCGCCGTGCAGGAGGCCGTTCCCGTCGAAGCCGGACACCGCGAAGCGCAGGCCGGGCGCCGGCGGCAGGCCCGCCTCCTCGCGGCTCTTTTGGTCGGCGGCCCGGGCGGCCAGGCTCTGGAGCTGGTCGCCGGGGACGGAGGCCAGCACGAGCGCGTCGCCGCGTCCGAGCCACTGCTTGACCCCGCTCTCGCGCACGGCGCCGACGGTCTGCGGCTGGAGCGGGCGCACCGGCAGGAGGCCCGCCTCGGCATGGGCCGATTCGGCCAGCAGCGCGGCCGACAGCGTCCAGAAGTCGCGCGGAGCGTAGATCGGCAGGCCCCCGGAGCGTTCCGGGGGGAACACGTCGCGCGCCGGCGGCAGCAGGGCGGCCTCGGTGGAGCCGATCGCGGCGAACTCCGCCAGCGACGGCTCAGGGAAGCCCTCCTCGGGGTTCAGGCGGTCGTCGAGGAGGTCCGCGGTCTGCGTGACGGTCCAGTCCGCGCGGTCGCCGTCGGCGCGCCGCGAGACGCTGACCACGTTCAGCGCGGGCTCGTAGACGCGCACCGGGGACAGCGGGTTGGCGAAGATCGGCCGGTCGTCCTGCTCGAAGACGGCGCGCGGCGCGGGGGTCAGGCTCAGGAACGGAGCCTCGTCGGCCAGGATCAGGTCCAGCCCTCGCGTGGAGGCCGCCAGGCGCGCGGCGTCGGAGGGCGAGAGGGCGCCCAGCGCGACGATCACGTCGGCCTCGGAGCGCAGGGCGGGCACCAGGCCCTGGACGGCGCGCACCGGGTCGGAGACGGTCAGCGCCGGGGCGTCCTTCCCGGACAGCGAGCGTTCGGCGCCGGAGGGGGTCAGGCCGACGATGGCCACGCGCGTGCCCGAGGCCTCGAACACCGCGTACGGGGGGAAAGCCGTGGAGTCCGTCGCGCTGGAGTAGACCAGGTTCGCCGACAGGTACGCGACGGCGCCGGGCTCGCGGCGATAGGCCTGCAGGTCGTCCCAGCGGGCCAGTTCGGAGGGGCCGACCGCGGAGTAGCGCAGCCCCGCGCGCGCCAGGGCGTCCACCACCGCCCGGCCCTGCGCGTCCGAGCCGACCGAGCCGAAGGTCCCTCCGCGCGCCAGGCCGGTGAACGGGCCGCGCTCCTGCTCCTGGCGCGCCGCCGCGCCCAGCCGCCCCAGCCCGCCGTAGGTGCGGCCGACCACCGCGATCACCGCGTCGCGCCCCTTCCAGCGCAGGCGGTAGTACGCCGCCAGCCCCGTGCGCCACAGCCCGGTGGACGGGCGCGCGAGATCGGCGTAGACGGTCAGCACCTCGCCGCCGCCGGAGGAGACCGAGGCCGACGCCTGGGCGTCGCGTTCCTCCAGGCCGATCGCGTTGGGGACGCGGTAGGTGGCCGGGTCGGCCGCGGCGGCCTTGAGCGCGGCGATCAGCTCCGGATCGCGCGGATACACGATCGCGATCTCGGAGACGCCCTCCAGGGCGGCGGCCTCCGAGGTGGCCGTGGTGTCCGGCGCCCCCAGCCCCGGCGGCAGGCGGAAGAAGTAGTTCGGCCCGGAGAAATCGCAGGGGACCTCGTCCACGCCGACCAGCGTCGCGTCCGCGCCGGCGTCGCGCAGGACGCGCTCGATCGGCTGGGCCAGCATCAGCGTGTAGCGCGTCGGCTGGTCCTCGATCAGCGCCAGGCGCACCGGCGGCGCGCCCGCGGCCTCCGGCGCGTCGGCGGCCGCCGCGCGGACGGCGGGGCCGGAGCAGAGGGCGAGCGCGAGGAGGAGAGCGGGTCGGCGCATGGGGCGAAGGGCCCCATTCTACCACTTGCGCCCGCCGCGGCCTAGGCGGCGGCGTCTTCCTTCTTCTTCTTGCCGTTCTTGGCCGGGGCGGCGGTGCGGAAGACCACGCCGTCCTTGCCCGCGTCGGCGGTCACCGCGTCCCCGTCCTTGACCTCCCCGGTCAGGAGCAGGCGGGCCAGCGGGTCGACCACTAGGCGCGCGATCGCGCGCTTGAGCGGGCGGGCGCCGTAGGCCGGGTCGTAGCCCTCGCGCGCCAGGAGGTCCTTCGCCGCGTCGGTGGCCTCCAGCGTCACGCGGCGCGCCTCCAAGCGGCGGCGCACCGCGGCGAGCTGGACGTCCACGATCTTGCGCAGCTGGGCCTTCTCCAGGGTCTTGAACTCCAGGATCTCGTCGATGCGGTTGAGGAACTCGGGGCGGAAGCGGCTCTTCAGCTCGCTGGGCTCGGCGTTGGAGGTCATCAGCAGGATGCAGTTCGTGAAGTTCACGGTGCGGCCCTGGCCGTCGGTCAGGCGCCCGTCGTCCATGATCTGCAGCAGGACGTGGAACGCGTCCGGGTGCGCCTTCTCGATCTCGTCGAGCAGGACCACGGAGTACGGACGGCGGCGGACGGCCTCGGTCAGCTGGCCGCCTTCCTCGTAGCCGACGTAGCCGGGGGGCGCCCCGATCAGGCGCGCGACCGCGTGCTTCTCCATGTACTCCGACATGTCGATGCGGATCATCGCCTTGTCGCTGTCGAACAGGAACTCGGCGAGCGTGCGCGCCAGCTCGGTCTTGCCCACGCCGGTCGGGCCCATCAGCAGGAAGACGCCGACGGGGCGGTTGGGGTCGGACAGCCCGGAGCGGGCCCGGCGCACGGCCTCCGCCACGGCCGTGACCGCGGCCTCCTGGCCGACCACGCGCTTGTGGAGCTCGTCCTCCATGCGCAGGAGCTTCTCGGCCTGGCCTTCCAGCAGCCGCTCGACGGGCACGCCCGTCCAGCGGCTGACCACCGCGGCGATGTCCTCTTCGCCGACCTCCTCCTTCAGGAGCTGGCGCTCCTTCTGCAGGGAGGCCAGGTCCGCGCGGACCCTCTCCTGGGCCTTCTCCAGCTCCGGCGCGCGCCCGAAGCGGATCTCCGCGGCCTTGGCCAGGTCGCCGGCGCGCTCGGCCTTTTTCTCCTCGGCCTTCAGCGCCTCGGCGTCCTCCTGGGCCTTGCGCAGGTCCTGGATCAGGGCCTTCTCCTTCTTCCAATGCCCGCGCAGGTCCTCGGCCGTGGCCTTCAGCGTCTTGAGCTCCTTCTCCAGCGTCCTCAGGCGCTCGGCGCTGGCGGCGTCCTTCTCCTTGCGAAGCGCCGTGCCCTCGATCTCGAGGCGCCGGATCGCGCGCTCGGCTTGGTCGAGCTCCTGCGGCATCGAGTCGATCTCCATGCGCAGGCGGGAGGCGGCCTCGTCCACCAGGTCGATGGCCTTGTCGGGGAGCTGGCGGTCGGGCAGGTAGCGCGCCGACAGCGACGCCGCGGCCACGAGCGCGGCGTCGCGGATGCGCACGCCGTGGTGGACCTCGTAGCGTTCCTTCAAGCCCCGCAGGATCGCGACCGTGTCCTCGATGGACGGCTCGCCGACGTGGACCGGCTGGAAGCGGCGCTCGAGCGCGGCGTCCTTCTCGATGCCCTTCTTGTACTCGTCGAGCGTCGTCGCGCCCACGCAGCGCAGCTCGCCGCGGGCCAGCATCGGCTTGAGCAGGTTGGCCGCGTCCATCGCGCCCTCGGCCGCGCCCGCGCCGACCAGCGTGTGCAGCTCGTCGATGAACAGGATCACGCGGCCTTCCTGCGCGGCGATCTCCTTGAGGACGGCCTTCAGGCGCTCCTCGAATTCGCCGCGGAACTTGGCCCCGGCCACGAGCGCGCCCAGGTCCAGCGCGATCACGGTCTTCTCCTTGATCCCCTCGGGGACGTCGCCCGCGACGATGCGCTGGGCCAGCCCCTCCACGATCGCGGTCTTGCCCACGCCCGGCGCGCCGATGAGGACGGGATTGTTCTTCGTGCGGCGCGCGAGGACCTGGATCACCCGGCGGATCTCCGCGTCGCGGCCGATCACGGGGTCGAGCTTGCCGCGCTTGGCGGCGGCGGTCAGGTCGCGCCCGTACTTCTCGAGGGACTGGTAGGACGCCTCCGGGTCCTGCGAGGTCACGCGCTGGGAGCCGCGCACCTGCGCGAGCGCCGCCAGCACCTTGTCCGGCGTCAGCCCCAGCCGCGCCAGGAGCTTGGCCGCGTCGCCGCCCTGGTCCAGGAGCCCGAGCAGCGCGTGCTCCACGGACACGTACTCGTCCTTCATCGCCTCGCGGCGCTCGTCGGCCTTCACCAGCGCCTTGTCGAGGCCGTCCGACGCGTAGAGCTTGCCCCCGGAGACCTGGGGCTTCTTGGCGAGCGCGCGCTCCGCCTCGGCCAGCGCGGCCTTGGGGTCCGCCCCGGCTTTTTTCACCACCTCGGCGCAGACGCCGCCCTCTTGGGCGAGGAGCGCGGCCAGCAGGTGCTCCTCGGTGAGCTCCTGGTGGCCGCGGCGCTGCGCGAGCGCCTGGGCGTCCGCGAAAGCCTGCTGCGTCTTGAGAGTCCAGCGGTCCGGGTTCATGAAGAGATCCTCCTCTCCGGCCCGCGGGGCCGCGGGCCGCTCTAGGGCGCTCTTCGCTTATTGCGCAACGTTCCGTCCACCGTCCGAGGTCGAGGCCACGGGCGGCGGGGTCGACATCGCCGCCAGCTGGGCGGCGATGCGCAGGGTCTCGTTGAGGATCGCGTCGGGGGCGTTGTCGTCGTCGCCCTCGGCGTCGGGGTCCGCGCTCGCGCCCGTCGCGGCGGAGGTGGAGGCGGCCACGGCGGGAGACTTGCCGTCCAGCATGGACAGCGTGATCTCCTGGGACGGGTAGGGCTTCTCCTTCAGGATCTTGCGCTCCTTACGGCGCTCGTCGACGCGCCGCTCGTCGGCGTCGCGCTCGGCCAGGCGCTTGGCCATGTTCAGGGACACGCGCTTCTCCTTCTTCTGCTTCTCCCAGCGCGCGAGGTCCTCGCGGATCCACTTGAACTCCTGGGATTTCGCCACGCGCTTGTCGGACGCGGCCTTGAGGGCCGGGATCTTGCCGTCCACCGCGCCGACGCGCACGTAATCGGCGGGCGCGATCTCGTCGTAGGGCAGCGCGTCCTTCTGCGCCGACTCGACCATGTCCGACAGGTCCCCGGCGGACGGCAGGTGGATGTCCGGGATCACGCCGCGGTTCTGCGTGGAGCCGCCGGAGACGCGGTAGAACTTCTGCACCGTCAACTTCAGCGCGCCCGGGCGGTACGCGCGGTACGCGGGCGGCAGGTACTGGTCGAGCTCCAGCACCGACTGCACCGTGCCCTTGCCGAAGGTGGTCTTGTCGCCGACGATCACCGCGCGCCCGTAGTCCTGCATCGCGGCCGTGAAGATCTCCGCCGCCGACGCCGATTCGCGGGAGGTCAGCACGACGAGGGGCCCCGCGTAGTCGATCGAAGGGTCCTCGTCCTTCAGCACGCGGATCGTTCCGCGCGAGTCCTTGACCTGGACCACCGGCCCGTCCTTGATGAAGAGTCCCGTGAGGGACACCGCCTCCACCAGCGACCCGCCGCCGTCCTGGCGCAGGTCCACGACGATCGCGTCCACGCCGCGCTTCTTCAGCGCGCCGATCAGGCGCTCGGTGTCCCGCGTCAGGCTCTTGGCGCCGTCGCCGCCGCGCATGTCGGCGTAGAACGACGGCAGGTTCAGCACGCCGATCTTCGGGCCGGCGCGCCCGTCCTTGCCGGGAAGCTCGTACACGCGCGCCTTGGCCTCCTGGTCGGTCAGCTTGACCTCGGCGCGCACGATCGGGATCACCACGCGCGCGGTCGCGTCCTTGGCCGGGATCACCCGCAGGCGCACCGTGGTGCCTTTCTTGCCGCGGATCATCTCGACGACGCGGTCGAGCTTCATGCCCACGACCTCGACGAACGGTCCGTCGCCTTGCGCGACGGCCTCGATCTTGTCGTTGGGCTTGAGCTTCTTTCCGGCGTCGGCCGGGCCGCCGGGCACCAGCGAGACGATCTTCGCGTAGCCGTCCTCCGAGCGCAGGACCGCGCCGATGCCCACCAGGGAAAGCTTCATGCTGATGTCGAAGTTCTCCTTCTGGGCGGCGGCTAGGTAGTCGGTGTGCGGGTCGTAGACGTGCGACAGCGAGGTCAAGTAGTCCTGGATGATGTCCGTGCCGTCGTACTCCTTGTAGCTCTCGAGCAGGCGGTCGTAGCGCTTGTCGATGACCTCCTCGATCGAGGGCTCCTTGACGTGGGTGACGCCCTCGTCCTCCTTGGCCTTGACCGCCGCCGCGGGGGCGGTCCCGCTGCTGGCGGCCACGGCCGCCTTCGCCGCCGCCTTGGCGGCGTCCTTGGCGCGCTCCTCGGCCGCCTCGCGGCGGGCGATGATCTCGGTCAGGATCTCGTTCTCGATGCGCCGGCGCCACAGGTCGTCGGCCTGCTTCTCGTCGGCGGGCCACGCGGCTTCGTGGCGGTCGAGCATCACGCTCTCTTCGTCGGTGAAGGTGTAGGTGGACGCCGCGATCTTCTTGACCAGGGCGACGCGCCGGGTCAGGCGCTGCAGGACGCGGTCGTAGATCTCGTAGGCGGGGTCCACGTCGCCGTCCTTGGCCAGCTGGCCCAGCGAGTCCTGGTACTTGGTCTTGAACTCGTCCACGTCCGACTTCAGGAGGATCATGTGGTTGTAGTCGTAGGAGTCCAGGTAATTCTGCAGGAACTGCTTGGACACCGCGGCGTCCAGGGGCTTGTGCTCGTAGTGCGTCTGCTCGAGCAGGCGCGTGACGAGTTCGGCGACGATCGGGCCGCCGGCGTATTTCTCCGTCTCGGCAGCGAGCGGGGAGGCGACGACGGCGACGGCGAGGGCGGCGGCGAGGGTCCGGCGCAAAAGGGCGTTCATGGGTTTGTCTCTCTTCGCGGGGTCAAGGCGCGGCCGCCCCGCGTCGTGCGGCGAACTGATTGACGAAGTCTACGTCGTTTTGGAGCGTCCAGTCGAGC
Source organism: bacterium (assembly GCA_021783355.1). Classification (GTDB taxonomy): domain Bacteria; phylum Elusimicrobiota; class Elusimicrobia; order UBA1565; family UBA9628; genus GWA2-66-18. The sequence goes on from JAJXTZ010000036.1 coordinate 17,063, forward strand.
CCCGCGGTGTTGGCGCGGACCACGGCCAGGCGCGCGGCGGCTTCCTGCGGCGTGAAGCCGGCCGCCTCGAAATCGGCGGTCAGGGCGGCCTGCGTCGCGGGCTCGGCCAGGAGCGCGCGCCAGGCGCGGATCGCGGGCTGGTAGTCCTCGATCCGGTTCGGCGATTGGCGGCTCATCCAGGGCATCTCCTCCGCGATGCGCTCGTCGGGCAGGCGCCCGACCACGGGGCCGGAGCGGCTCAGCGCCTGCTCGAAGTCCAGCAGGACGGGCTTGCCGGCGCCGAACAGGAGGTTTCCCGGGTTCATGTCGCCCAGGCCGAACGCGCGCGCCAGCACGCCCAGGGCGACGCGCTGGTCGCGCGTCAGCGGCGGGTGCGCCCAGCTGCGCGCGCCCGGGGACTTCTCCATCACCAGATAGGAGTCGCGGCCGCGTTCCACGCCGAAGGCGTCCGGGACCTCGAAGTACGCGCCGAAGAAGCGGCGGACCGCGCGGCGGATCGCCAGCTCGTTGCGCACGATGTCCCAACCCGTCGTCTTGACCACCACCGGCTCGCGGCCGGGCGGCTGGACGGAGACGACGTGTGTGTTGAGCTTGCCCGGATCGTCGGCGTGCAGTTCGAAGCGGGGGGCGGCGGTCAGCGGGTCGTAGCCGACGGCCTTGCGGATCTCGGCCGGGGTCGCGACCCGGTCGGCGAACCGGGCCGGCGACGGCGCGGGGGAGAAGGAGACGCGCGGGGCGGCCGGGCGGGCGCGGTCGCGCGCCTCCAGCGCGGCCAGCGCGGGGGCCAGGCGCGGCTCGGCGCGCAGGTCCTCCAGGGTCCGGGTCCACTCCGCGGAGTCCGGCCCCAGACGGCCGCGCAGTCCGGAGAGGAACTCTCCCGGTTCCACGCCGGCTTTCAGCGCCTGCGGCGTCAGCAGATCCGCGAGCACGGCGGCGGGCCCCGCGGGCCCGGTCCCCTCGGCGCGGCGCAGGGTCCACAGCGAGCGCCAGTGCCGCCAGATCAGGTTGTCCGGCGAGAGGTCGGCGCCGACGCCTGCGCGGATCAGGCGCGCGCCCAATTCGGCCCAGCCCTCGGTCTGGCTCCGGGAGAAGCCCTCGCGCAGGAGGCGCGGGGCGTCCCAGCCCTCCAGGCGCTCCTTGACCAGGACCGAGCCGTCCGCCGATGCGGCGACAAGCTCCGGGTGCGGGACGCCGGAGCCGTGCAAGGCCTCGAGCGCGGCCTTCTCGGCCGCCAGGCGCGGCGCGTCCCCGGGACGGGCCAGCTCGACCACGTAGTCGCCCTGCGCGGTCGTCCACGCGCGCGGCCCCGGGCCCTCGCCCAGCGGCCGGTCCAGCGTGAAGGACCTCCCGCCGAGTCGCGCGGTCTCCCCGGCGCGTCCGGGCCAAGCCGGCAGGCGCTCGCCGCCGGACAGCCAGGAGCGCACGCGCCCCCACAGCCCGGCCTCGCCGGCGGGCGCGGCCGCGTCGAAAAGCGCGCGCCCGGAGGCGCCGGCCGCCTCGCCGTCCGCGTCGCGGACGCGGGCCGCTGACATGGAGGTCACGGGGCCCTGCTCCAGGAATGTCGGGGCGGCGGCCGGAGAGGCGACCGGCAGGGCCGCGGGGGCGG
>JAJXTZ010000198.1 GCA_021783355.1 bacterium
CCTAGCCGCCCTGGCGCGGGAGGCCGCTGCCGCCGCGGGCGTGAGCCGCCCGCGACCGCTGGCCCTGCACGGCGGCCTCTTCCGCGACGAGGCCCTGAAGGCCGCGACGCTGCGCCGGCTCGGCCCGGGCTGGTCCCCGCGCCCGCCGCGTGCGGACGCCGCGCGCGCCGCCGCCGGGCTCTGAAGCGCGTCCCGACTTTTGTAGAATCCGGGCATGATTATCGCCCTCGCCTGCGACCACGCCGGGTACCCGCTCAAGAAGCTGCTCCAGCCCTGGCTCGAGAAGAGGGGCCACCAGGTGATCGACTTGGGCGCGGACTCAGACGCCGTCCCCGTCGATTACCCCGACTACGCGCGCGCCGCGGCCGAGGCCGTCAAGTCCGGCCGGGTGGAGCGCGCGGTGATCGTCTGCGGCTCCGGCGTGGGGGCGAGCGTCGCCGCCAACAAGGTCCCGGGCGTGCGCGCCGGGCTCTGCCACGACACCTTCTCCGCGCGCCAGGGCGTGGAGGACGACGACGTCAACGCCCTGTGCCTGGGCGCGCGCGTGATCGGCACGGAGCTGGCCTACGACGTGCTCTCGGCCTGGCTCGCCGCGAGGTTCACGGGCCTGGAGCGCCACGCCCGCCGCCGCGACAAGGTGACCGCCATCGAACGCGCCTATTCCAAGGAGGCCTGACATGACCCGCAAGAACCCTCTCCTCGACCTGCACCGCTTCGGCGTCTCCGTCTGGTACGACTTCGTCAGCCGGGCCTTGATTTCCTCCGGCGAGCTCCGGCGCCTGATCGCCGAGGACGGCGTGCGCGGCGTGACCTCCAACCCCACCATCTTCGAGAAGGCCATCGGCGGCTCCGCCGACTACGACGACGCCATCCGCCGGCACGCCCGTCCCGGGCAGACCCCGGCCGAGCTCTTCGAGATCCTGGCCGTCGAGGACATCCGCGCGGCCTGCGACCTATTCCGCCCGCTCTACGATGAGACCAAGGCCCACGACGGCTTCGTCAGCCTGGAGGTCGCGCCGTCGCTCGCCCGCGACGCCGCCGGCACCGCGGCCGACGCCAAGCGCCTGTGGGCCGCCGTGGACCGCCCCAACCTGATGGTCAAGGTCCCCGGCACCGTCGAGGGCCTGCGCGCCTTCGAGGACCTGATCGCCGAGGGACTGTCCATCAACGTGACCCTGCTCTTCTCCCAGGAGCGCTACGAGAGCGTCGTCGAGGCCTACCTGAGGGGCCTGGAGCGCCGCGCCGCCGCGGGCAAGGACCTCTCGCGCGTGGCCTCGGTCGCCAGCTTCTTCGTCAGCCGCGTGGACACGGCCGTGGACAAGATCCTGGCGGCGCGCCCGGAGCCGGAGGCCAAGGAGCTCCTGGGCAAGGCCGCCATCGCCAACGCCAAGCTCGCCTACCAGCACTTCAAGAACGCCTTCGGCTCCGCGCGCTTCGCGGCGCTCGCCGCCAAGGGCGCCCAGCGCCAGCGCCTGCTCTGGGCCTCGACCGGCACCAAGAACCCGCTCTACCGCGACGTGCTGTACGTGGAGGACCTCATCGGGCCTGAGACCGTCAACACCATGCCGCCCGCCACCGTGGACGCCTACCGCGACCACGGCGCCGGGCGGCCCAGCTTGGACGACCGCCTGGAGGAGGCTCGCGCGCAGTGGGACGCGCTGCCCGCCCGCGGGGTGGACCCGGCCGCCGTGATGGCGGCGCTCGAGGACGAGGGCCTGAAGTCCTTCGAGAAGTCGTTCGAGACGCTGATGGGCAAGCTCGCCGCCAAGCGCGCCCTGCTGGAGGCCGAGCACGCGGCCGTGGACGCGGGCCTGGCGGAGCTGGAGGCCAAGCGCTTCGCCGAGCGCCTGTGGGCCAAGGACCCGTCGCTGTGGAAGGACGACGCGTCCCACCAGAAGCTGATCAAGCACGCGCTGGGCTGGCTGACCGCGCCCGACGCCTCCGCCGCGGGCCTGGGCCCGGTGCGCGCGTTCGCCGAGGAGATTCGCGGCGAGGGGACCAAGCACGTCGTGGTCCTGGGCATGGGCGGCTCGAGCCTGTGCGTGGAGACCCTGCGCGGCGTCCTCTCCGCCGCGCCCGGCGCCCCGCGCCTGCACGTGCTCGACTCCACCCATCCCGACGCGGTGAAGGCCCTGGACGCGGAGCTCGACCTGGAGAGGACGCTGTTCCTGGTGGCGAGCAAATCCGGGTCCACGGTGGAGCCCAACTGCCTGTTCGCCCATTTTTGGGAGGCCGTCTCGCGCCTTCCGGGCAACCCCGGCCGCCGCTTCGCCGCGATCACGGACCCCGGGACCGCGCTGGAGAAGCTCGGCCGCGAGCGGGGCCTGCGCAAGGTCTTCCTGAACCCGGCCGACGTGGGCGGGCGCTTCTCCGCGCTGACCCTGTTCGGCATGGTCCCGGCGGCGCTGGGCGGCCTGGACGCCGCCGGCCTGCTCTCACGCGCGCGCGCGGCGGCCAAGGCCTGCGCGCCGCAGACGCCCACCCGCGACAACCCCGGCCTGCGTCTGGGCGCCGCGCTCGGCCGCCACGCGCGCGACGGGCGCGACAAGCTGACGCTGGTCCTGGACCCGCGCCTGGAGGCCTTCGGGTCCTGGGTGGAGCAGCTGGTGGCCGAGTCCACCGGCAAGGACGGCAAGGGCATCGTCCCGGTGGTCGGCGAGGCGCTCGGCGCGCCGTCCGACTACGGCCCCGACCGCCTGTTCGTGCGCCTGGCCCTCGCGGGTCGCCCGGACCCGGAGACCGACAAGCGCCTGACGGCGCTGGAGGCCGCGGGGCACCCGGTCGTGCGCCTGGAGCTCGCCGACGAACTGGACCTGGGGGCGCAGTTCTTCGTCTGGGAGGTCGCGACCGCGGCCGCCGGCTTCTTCCTGGGCGTGGACCCGTTCGACCAGCCCGATGTGCAGGCCGCCAAGGACCGCGCCAAGGAGCTGCTCTCCGGCCTGACCGGCGGGGAGCTGCCGGCGGAGAAGGCCGATTTCCGAGCGGGGGGCCTGGCGGCGTTCGCCGACGCGGGACTGCGCTCGGCGCTGAAGGCCGACGGGGGCAAGGACCTGCCCCTGCGCGAGGTCCTGGCCGCGCACCTGGCGCGCGTGAACCCCGGAGACTACGTGGCCGTCCTGGCCTACCTGGCCGAGACCGACGGGAACCGGCGCCTGCTGGAGGACATCCGCGGCCTGCTGCGCTCCGGGACCACCGCCCCGGCAACCGTCTCCTGGGGACCGCGCTACCTGCACTCGACCGGACAGCTCTACAAAGGAGGCGGCGCCGGCGGGGTCTTCCTGATCCTGTCCGACTCCGCCCGGACCCCGGTGCCGGTCCCGGGGCAGGCGTTCTCGTTCGGGACGCTGGTCCGCGCCCAGGCCCGCGGCGACGCCGCGGCGACGCTCGCGGCCGGACGCCGCCTGCTGCGCCTGGACCTGGGCGACGCTCCGGCCGACAGCCTGCGCGCGGCGGCCAACGCGCTGGCGGCCGCCTCGGCGGCGACGCGATGAGGCTGGGCGCCGCGGCCCTGCGCGCGCGCCTTGGAAAGGCGCGCCTCGTGCTCACCGACGTGGACGGGGTGATGACCTCCGGGACGATCTATCACTTCGTGGACACGGCGGGGGAGCTCGTGGAGTTCAAGGGCATCCACTCGCAAGACTCGATCGGCATGGCCTGGCTGGCGGACTCCGGCCTGATCACCGGCGTGATCAGCGGCCGCGTGTCCAAGGGGACGGACGCGCGCCTGCGCAACCTGAAGGTGACCCACATCTACCAGCACCGCCTGGACAAGGCCGCAGTGTTCGCGGAGATACTCGCCAAGGAGGGCCTGTCCGCCTCCCAGGCCGTCTATGTCGGCGACGACCTGCCCGACCTGGCCGTGATGAGCCGCGCGGGACTGGCGGTGGCTCCGGCCAACGCCCGGCCCGAGGTCAAGGCCGCCGCGCACTGGGTCACGAAGGCGCGCGGGGGGGAAGGCGCCTTCCGCGAGCTCGCGGAGGCCCTGCTCAAGGCGCAGGGCTTGTGGGGCGCCGTGCTGGCCCGCTACCGGTGAGCGTTGACGAAGGCGCCGCCGCAACGCTAGAATCCCGGGGATGATCGACTTGTTCGGCTTGGGCCGCGCGCCGCAGGAGCCCCAGGAACCGCCCCCGGAGGGCGCTCCCGAGGCGGAGACTCACGCCGCGCCGCGCGGCTCGTACCGGGTCTGGGCGTTCCTCCTCGTGCTGGACGCCTTGTTTGTCGTCGTCTTCGGCGGGACCGTCGTGGTCAAGAGAT
>JAJXTZ010000199.1 GCA_021783355.1 bacterium
GATCGCGCGCCTCCTGCGCGAGGACGGCGACGAGGCCGTCGTCGCGACGCGCGGGGCCGACGCCTTGCGCCTCCTGGAGACGGAGCGCTTCGACCTCGTGGTCTCGGACATGGGCCTGGAGGAGGTGCGGGGCGAGGACGTGCACGAGGCCGCCCTGCGCGCCCCGGGGGGCGCGCCGAGGATGCTCTTCGTGACCGGGGACGTCCTCAACCCGCGGGTGCTCGGCTTCCTGTCCCGCACCGGCGCCGAGTATTTGGTCAAGCCGTTCGACGTGGAGGCGTTCCGCCAGGCGGCGCGCCGCCTCCTCGCCGGGATCCCCGCGGACGCCTAGCTCGAGCCTGGACGCGCGCCTTCCGGCGCGCTACACTCTCGTGATGACCCGGCCTCTCGCCTTCCCGCTTCTGGTGACGGCGGCCTTCGGCGCCTGCGCCTCCTTCGCGCCGGGGAGGCGCGTGGAGGTGCTCTCTCGCGCCCCGTCCTTCCGCGCGCGCGCGCTGGCGATCGCCACCACGCGCGGCGCGCAAGGCGGGGGGGCGCGCTTCGCCGACGCGCTGGCGCGGCGCCTGCAGGAGGGCGGCCTGCGCGCGGTCGCGCTCGAAGACTCCGACAGCGTGCTGGCCGGATCGGCGCTGGGGCTCGACGTGGCCGCCAACCCGCGGGTCCTGGCCGAGATCAAGCGCGCGACCGGGGCCGACGCGATCGTCTTCGCGGCCTTCGACCCGGGGCGCACGGGGCTGGCGGTGACCGTCCTGGACGCGACCAGCGGGGAGGCGGTCCTGCGCGCCGCGGCGCGCCCCCGCGGCGCGGCGTTCGCGTCGATGGACGAGGCCGCGGCCGCCGCCGCCCGGGCGCTGATCCCGCTGTCCCGCGACCGCCCGCGCGCGGCCGCGGCCGCCGACCCGAGCTACGGCGACCTCCCGATGCCATGAGCCTGCCCGGGGACGCGACGCCGTTCGGCCGCACCCTGTACCCGCTGGGCCTCCTGGCCTGGCTGGCCGCCTTCGCCTGGGTCTCGTTCGGCGTCGCGCGCGCGGCCGGGCGCCTGTGGCGGGAGACCGAGGGCGTGGAGACCGAGGCCGCCGCCCTGAACGCGGGCGCGCTGCGCCTTCAGGCCCTCTCCCGGCGCACGGTGTCCCAGGCGGAGGAGGCGCGCTTCCTCCAGGACCTGCCGGACCCCCGGCCCGACGACAAGGGCTACCTGCGCACCCAGAGGGCGATCGCCGGCGAGGTCGCCCAACTGCGCGCCAAGGTGGGCCGGCGTCTGCGCGGCGCGCTGCAGGTGGTGGTGGACGCCAAGGCCAACAAGCTGTACTTGAAGAAGGGCCTCAAACTGCTGTGGCAGGCGGACGTTTCCGTGGGACGCGGGGGGCTGCTCGCGGACCGCAAGTCCGGCCAGCGCTGGATGTTCGTGACCCCGCGCGGCGTGTTCCGCGTGATCGGCAAGGGCCGGGACCCCAAGTGGCGCAAGCCGGACTGGGCCTTCGTGGAGGAAGGCGAGCCCGTCCCTCCCCCCAACGACCCGTCGCGCTTCGTGGACGGTGAGCTGGGCGCCTACTTCCTGAACCTGGGCGACGGCTACCTGATCCACGGCACCAAGAACGAGAAGACGCTGGGCCGCCCGGCCTCGCACGGGTGCGTGCGCGTGGGGGCCGCGGATCTGGAGCGGCTCTACAAGGAAGTCCCGGTCGGGACCAAGGTGTACATATTCCAATGACCGCCCCGTCCCCCGGCGTCGAGGCCCTGCTGCGCCGCCTGAGCGCGCGCGTCTCCGTCCCGGCCCTGCTGGCCGCGGGCCTGGTCACCCTGGCCTGCGCGGGGATGCTGGAGTCCTGGCTGAACGCGCGCGCCGACCTGGCGCGCGACCGGCGCCGGTCCGCGCAGGCCGCCCGCGCGAACCTGGACGAGGAGCTGGCCGAGAGGCAGGCGATCGCCGACCTGGTCGCGCAGGACCTCGCCCGCGCCAAGAACGACGCGCGCGCCGCCACGCGCTCCCAGCGCTCGCTCTTCGAGGGGGGGATGGCCCTTTCCGAGGAGCGGCGCCTGCTCGAAAAGCAGTGGGAGATCATGACCACCTACCTGCTGGTGGACCCCGCGGCGGACCGCATCAGCGTGATGCGCGGGGCGCAGACCGTGGAGAGCTGGCCGCTGGGCGGCGCGGTCCCGCGCGCGGTCGGCGGCGACGCGCGCCCGCTGCCGCGCCTGGCCACCATCGTCTCCAAGGAGCGCTGGGCGCACCCGGAGCGGGGCAAGTCCGAGGTGGTGGACGGCCAGCTCCAGTGGGAGCCGCCGCAGGTGGGGACCTCGACGCGCGCGCGCGCCCTGGGCGAGAACGTTCTCTTCACCAAGGAGGGCCTGATCCTGCACGGCCCGCCGCTCAGCCGCGAGGAGCACGAGGCTTACCCGCACCTGTGCTTGTCCCTGCCGGCGGCGACCGCGCGGCGGGTGTACGCCGCCAGCTTCGTGGGCACGCGCGTGCTGATCAAGGACGGCGCGGCGCCCTGAGGGTCGCGCTTGACGAACGAAACGGTAATGGCTACAGTTGCCTCGCCGCGTCCACGCCACCACCCGGAGGAACCCGCATGCGCAAGACCCTCGCCCTCGCCGCCGCCGTTCTCGTTCTGGCCCCCGCCGCCGCCCGGGCCGCAACCTACGATCTGGACACCGCCCACACGGCGGTCGCCTTCGCCGTGCGCCACCTGCTGACCAAGGTGCGCGGGCGCTTCACCAAGTTCTCGGGCTCCTTCGTCTACGACCCGAAGGACCCCAAGTCCTGGTCGGCCGACGCCGTGATCGACGCGGCCTCCATCGACACCGACAACTCCTTCCGCGACAAGGACCTGAGGAGCCCGAACTTCTTCGACGCCGCCAAGTGCCCGAAGATCGAGTTCAAGAGCACGAAGGTCGCGGCGCTCAAGGACGGGAGCTTCAAGCTCCTGGGCGAGCTGACGATGCACTGCGTGACCAAGCCGGTGGCCCTGGACGTGGAGACCGGCGGCGTCCTCAAGGACCCGTGGGGCAACGTGCACGCGGGCTTCTCGGCCCGGACGACGATCAACCGCAAGGACTGGGGCCTGCTCTGGAACAAGACCCTGGACAACGGCGGGACCTTCATCGGCGACGACGTGGAGATTACCCTGGACGTGGACGGCGCCCTCCCCCGGCCCGCCAAAGGCCGGAAGTAGCGCTCCGGCGCGATGCTCAAGCGCGCCTGCCGCGCCCTCCTGAGCCGCGTGTTCAAGGGGGTGCTTCAGTTCCCGGACGGCTCCTGCCTGACGCTGGTGCTGCGCGACGACGCGCTGCGCTACGAGGCTCCCGACCCGTCCCTGCGCACGCGGGTCCCGGTGCGCTTCGACGTGGAGACGAACTCCGTGCGCGTCGGCCTCGCGGCGGTGGGCGCGCTGTCCTGGGAGCCCCCCGCGGCGCGCGCGCTCGCCCCGGGAGAGGCCGCCGACCTGAAGGCCAAGCTGGAGCGCTTCGTCGAGTCCAAAGGCCTGCCGTTCTCCCTGGGGGACTGAGGCGCCCTCCGGACCGGGAAGGGGTTGACAGGCTCGCGTTCCGGGGGTAATCTTCGGTCGTCCCTAGCGCACGGGACGAGATGGGGCGCACAAGGAGGCGTGATGATGAAGAGAACTCTGTGGCTGTCGGTGGCGGTGCTCGGCTTGGCGGGGGCGGCGCAAGCGGCGGGACACAACGACGCGGGCTGCGGTCTGGGGGCGCAGCTCTTCAAGGAGAACCGCCCGGTGGACCAGATCCTGGCGGCCACCACGAACGGGACTTTCGGCAACCAGACCTTCGCCATCACGACCGGGACGCTCGGCTGCACCTCGGGCGGGCTGATCAAGTCGGCCAAGGAGCGCGAGGTGTTCACGGCCTCGAACTTCCGCGCCATCGAGAAGGAGATCGCGGCCGGCGGCGGGCAGTACACCGCCTCGCTGGCGGCGATGACCGGCTGTCGGGCCCGGCCGTTCGCGGCGTTCGCCAAGACGCATTACGAGGCGCTCTTCCCCAGCGCCGCGACCACGCCGGACCAGATGCTCGGCAACCTGGACAAGACGCTGCTCGGCGATCCGGGCATGGCCAAGGCCTGCGCCCTCTAAAGGAGGACGCGGCTTGAACGGGAGGGCGGGCGGTCCGCGGATCGCCCGCCCTCTCTTGCTTCTGCTGGCGCTGGCCGCGCCCGCGGCGCGGGCGGCGCAGGCGCCGGCGGACGCCGCG
>JAJXTZ010000200.1 GCA_021783355.1 bacterium
GAGGAAGCGGCCTCCCGCGGCGACGCGCGCTTCGACGGCGCGACGCGGGCTCCGGCGCTCTCCGCCGCGGCGCCGGTCGCGGCCGAGGACGCACCGTCCGCGTCCCGTCCCGCCCTTTCGCCCTTCGGGCGCGAGACCGACCCGGAGTTGGCCGCGCAGGTCCGCGAGAAGGCGGCGATGATCGCCAAGCTCCGCGAGGAGATCTCGAAGGTCATCGTCGGTCAGAGGGAGATGGTGGACTCCATCATCATCTCGATGATCGCCGGCGAGCACGTGTTCCTGGAGGGCATGCCCGGCGTGGCCAAGACCAAGACGGTCAACACGGCCGCCGACGCGGTGCAGGGCAAGTTCCGGCGCATCCAGGGCACGCCCGACAAGCTGCCCTCCGACATCATCGGCACCGAGGTGCTGGAGGACGACGCCGAGCACCCCGGGATGAAGGTCATCTCGGTGAAGTTCGGTCCCGTCTTCACCAACATCCTGCTCGTCGACGAGATCAACCGCATGCCGCCCAAGACGCAGGCGGCGCTGCTGGAGGCGATGGCCGAGGGCCAAGTGACGATCGGCGACAAGACCTACAAGCTGTCCAAGCCCTTCATCGTGCTGGCCACGCAGAACCCGATCGAGCAGGAGGGCACCTACCGCCTGCCCGAGGCCCAGCAGGACCGCTTCATGTTCAAGGTGATCGTCAACCGGCCCACGCTGGAGGAGACCAAGGAGATCATGCGCCGGTTCTCCAGCAAGGAGCACCAGCCGCAGGCCGCGCAGGTCTCCACGCTGGAGGAGCTCTCCGAGGTCAACCGCCTGGCCGAGAAGGTCCGCGTGGACCCCGCCATCGAGGACTACATCGCCAACATCATCGAGGCCACGCACGACCCGGTGCGCTACGGCATCGACGTCCCCAAGGGGGCCATCGAGGCCAACGGCGGCGCGTCGCCGCGCGCGGCGATCTACCTGCTCAAGTCCGCGCGCATCCACGCGCTCGTGGAGGGCCGGGCCTGGGTGAGCCCGGAGGACGTCGCCGCGGTGGCTCCGCGCGTCCTGCGCCACCGCCTGATCCTGGGCTTCGCCGCCCCGCGCGACCTGACCACCGACGCGGTGGTGGCCGCGATCCTGAGCCGGGTCCCCCTGCCGCGCCCGTGATCTCCCCGGTCCTCGTCGCGGCCCTCTGGGCCGCGACGGGGGCCCGGGCTCAGGTCCTGCCGCCCGCCCCGTGCCCGTCGCCTTCGCGCGGGCCGCGGCCCCCGCGTCCCCGCGGCGCAACTTCCGGACCATCTTCCTCCGCCTGCGCCAGGCGTCGCCGGAGACGCCGTACCTGACCATCCCCGGCAACCACGACCGCCGCAAGCCGCAGCGACGGCCGTCTGACGCCGGACCGCATGGCGTGGCTTGACGGAGTGCTGGAGAAGGGCCGTCCCACGGTGGTCTTCACGCACATCCCGCCGGCGCCGCTGGGCGAATGGACCGACTTCGGCCGCAAGGGCGCGGGGGGCTTCCGCCAGGGCGCGGCGGAGTTCATGCGCCTGCTCAGCGCGCGGGGCGTCGCGCGCGTGTACCTGGGCCACGTGCACGCCTTCGGCGTGCTGGACCGCGGCGGGGTGCGCTATGTCCTCACCGGCGGCGGCGGCTCGCCGCTCTACCCCGGCCCGGTCAAGGACCGCTTCCACCACTACCTGACGGTGGAGGCCGGCCCCGGCGGCCTGGTCGAGACCGTCCACCGCGCCGACGGCTCGTCGTTCGTCCTGCGTTAGTCCGGCGTCCCTTGCGCCTGCGCGCGCGGCGCGTTATCATGGGGCCGATGAGCGACACCCTGATCACGCGCGGCGGGTTCGGCCTCAAGGAGGTGCGCGAGCGGATGATCGGCCCCGTCATCCTCGCCGTGGAAATGCGCTTCTCGCGCGAGGCCGTCAACCGGGAGCGCGTCCTCATCCGCACGCGCGTCTTGGACTACCGCGGCAAGGTCGGCCGCCTCGAGCAGGTGATGACGCGCGAGGACGGCCTGACCTCGTGCGCCGCGACCTTCACCTTCGGCCTCTTCGACCTGCGCGCGCGCCGTCTGCTGCGGCCGACGCCGGAATGGCTGAAGGCCGTCGGCGCCGCGCCTTAAGGCGCCAGCGGGCCGCCGAGGCTGTGGGCGCCGGAGGTGGCCTCGGAGGTGGCCTTGGCGTCCAGGGTCAGGGTGACCTTGAGGAGCTGGTCGCCGCGCACCACGGAGACCTCCACGGCCTGGCCGGGGACGGCTCGGGCCAGGAGGGCGGAGAGCTCGCGCACGGACATGACGCCGCCGGGGGCCTGGAGCTCGTAGCCGCCCGCGCCGACGATGACGTCGCCGGGGCGGATGCCGGCCTTGGCCGCGGCCGAGGCGGGGCGGACGAACTCCACGGCCACGCCGCGGTCGGGCTGGTCGGGATTGGAGAGGTCGGCGATCACGCCCAAGGCGGCGGTGTCGATGTTGCCGGTGGCGTCGTACTGGGCCAGGGCGCGCTCGATCCCCGGGGCGACGATGCTGAAGCCGATGGCGCCGGCGTTCTCCGGGCCCATGGTGTTGAGTCCGAGCACCTCGCCGCGGGCGTTGTAGAGCGGGCCGCCGGAGTTGCCGTGGGTGATGGAGGCGTCGGTCTGCAGGTACTGCACGTACATGTTCCCGCGCGAGCCCAGGCCGCTGACGATGCCCCGGGTCACGGTGAAGGGCAGGCCGAGCGGGTGGCCCATCGCGAACACGGCGTCGCCCTCGCGGGGCGCGACGGTCGCGAACGGCGAGAAGGGCCAGGAGGCGCCGCCGCGCAGGGCGGGCAGCTGGAGGATGGCCAGGTCGCGGTCGTGGTTGACGGCCAGGATCCGGGCCGGGACGGTCTGGCCGTTCGCCAGCTGGACCTTCACGACCTCGCCGGGTTGGTGGGCGTCCACCACATGGGCGTTGGTCACCAGGCGGCCGTCGGGGGAGATGATGACGCCGGAGCCGATCGCGTAGCCGCCGGGCATGGTCACGGTGACCATGACCACCGAGGGCTTGACCCGGGCGATCATGTCCGCCGCGGACTCCGCGGGGGCGGAGGCGGTGTCCGCCGCCGCGGGGGCGGCTTGGGCGGCGGGAGCGGCCTGAGCGGCGGGCGCCGGGGCCGGGGACTTGGCCGCGGGGACGGTCTGCGCGTAAGTGGAGACCGCGGGCGCCTGCATCAGGCCCGCGCGGTCGGCCGCGTGGTAGCCGCCGAAGAGGGCCGCGCCGAGGAGGACCGCCGCCAGCGTGCGGGCCAGCACCGTCTTGAGCCCCGCGCGGGGCGCGGGCTCGCCCGCCAGCGCCGCCCGGGCCGCGCGCTCCTTGACCGACAGGCGCCAGGTGTACCACAGCGAGGCGACGCCCGCCGCGCCGGTCAGCGCCGTGAAGATCATCGCGGCCAGCGGCATGCCCAGCGAGACCGTCAGGAAGGTCCCGCCCAGCATGGACAGGTTGAAGACCAGGTGCGCGACGAAGGGCGCGACGAGCCCGCGCGTCTTGTACGCCGCGCGCGCCAGCACCAGGCCGGCGGCCAGGTTCAGCGCGAAGACGAACGGGCTCACGCCCCACAGCGCGAAGTGCGCGGCCGCGAAGGCGTACGAGGACTTGGCCGCCGCCAGCGGGAACGCGTAGGACGAGATCCCGCGTCCGGCCGCGCGCAGGACGCGCTGGACCGTGGAGCGCAGGCCGGAGGCGTCGGGGACCTGCTCGAGCAGGCGCGCCAGCCCCTCCGCGACGGGCTTGGCCAGCGCCAGCGCGCCGAAGGCCAGGCCGAAGCCCAGGAAGCGGTAGGTGAACTCCTCCGTGGCCGTGGCCATGGGCACCGTCAGCCCCAGGAAGGCCAGCGGCGAGGCGGCCAGCGCGTGGACGATCTGCGCCGGGCCGTAGCGCGTGAGCAGCTCCACGCGGCCCACGCCCTGCAGCGCGGCGGGCGAGGCCAAAAGCGGCCAGGCGAAGCGGCTGAGCAGCGGCGCCAGCGTCGCCTGCATCAGCGCGGCGATGCCGGCCAGGTTCAGGCCCCACTTGAGGCCGTAGCCGACGCGGCCGGCGAAGGTCATGGGCTCGGCCTTGGGCCCGCCGAAGGCGTCGCGGCGGAGGCCGCGGGACGCCTGATAGGCCTGCACGCGGCCGGCGGCCCAGCGCGCCAGGCGCGCGCGCCGCGTGGGGCGCGCCGCGCGGGCGGAGTCGCCGGAGACCGCGG
>JAJXTZ010000037.1 GCA_021783355.1 bacterium
GGCGCCAGACGGCACGCTCGCCGACCAGCAGCGGCGTCACGCCCTGCGGCAAGGCGCCCGCGCGCAGGGCGGCCAGGACCGCGCGCGGCCCCGCCCCGGCGGGGTCGCCGCAGGAGAAGGCGAGGACCTTAGGGGACCTTCGGGAGATGGCGCTCAATGACGGCGGCGTCGCGCAGCGTCTTCACGTAGGCGGCCAGCTGCTTCTGGAACTTCATGTTGGCCAGGAAATTGGCCAGGTCGTCCTTGAAGCGGTCGAAGTCCGGCGCCTCGGCGGCGCGCTTCTCGGTCACGCGGATGATGTTGAAGCCCGCGTCGGTCAGGATGGGCTTGCTGGTCTGACCGACGCTCATGGAGAACGCGGCCTTCTCCAGCGCCTCGGGGGCGACGCCGCGGACCAGATAGCCGATGTCGCCGCCGCGGTCCGCGCTGTCGGGATCCTCGGACTCCTTCTTCGCGATCGCGGCGAAGTCGCCGCCCGCGGCCAGGCGCTTCTCGATGTCCTGGGCGGCCTCCAGCGCGCGCTTGCGCTCGTTGGCGCCGGCGCCCGGGGAGAGGCGGACCAGGATGCGCTGGACGCGCACGCGCTCGGCGCTGAGCGCCTTGACCTGTCCCGCGGCCTGGCGCAGCGCGTCGGCCTCGTCGTCGTCCATGCCCTTGGGCGCCTCGGTGCTGCCGGAGGCGAGGTACGCGGTGATCTTGCCGAAATAGGCCTTGACCTCGTCCGGGGTCGGCGGGACCACCTTGGCCTTGACCTCCTGCTCGATGACCCTGCGCGCCAGCAGTTGGTGCTCCAGGCGCTGGCGGAACTGGCCGTAGTCCAGGCCCTCGGCGTCGAGCTGGTCCTTGAAGGCCTTCTCGGCCGCCGCGTCGTCCAGGACCTTGCCGGAGTCGTCGGTCTTGAAGCGGGCCTTGATCTCGTCCACGGCGTTGTCCACCTCGCGCGGGCGCACGCGGATGCCCACCTTTTTGGCCTGCTGGACCAGCAGCTCGCGGGTGATCAGCTCCTCCAGGGTGCTCTCGCGGATCTTGCGCACGGTGGCCGGGTCGGCCAGCGCGGCGGGGTTGGTCTTGCCCCAGTAGTCCATCGCGGTGGCCGCTTCCTTCTGGTACTCGGAGAGCATGATCGGGGCGCCGTTGACCAGGGCGACCGTGTCCTCCATCACCATCGCGGCGGGCTTGGCCGCCGGCGCGGCGACCGCCGGGGACGCCAGCAGGAGAGCCAGGACCGCCTTACTTGAATTGCTCATCGACGACCTCCACGGGGAACTTTTCCTGCATGCTCTGCAGGTACGCGTCGAGCTTCTGCTTCTCCAGAAGCCGCTCGACGCGGTCGAGGGTCTCGGGGTCGGACGCATCCAGCTTGCGCTCCCCGTCCTTGCGGATCACGTGATAGCCGAACTTGCTCTTCAGGGGGCCGCCGATCTCCCCCACGCGCATGCGGAACACCACTTCCTCCAGCTCCGGGATCACCTCGCCGTACAACAGCGGCGGGAAGCGCCCGCCCTGGGCGGCGGTGGTGGCGTCCAGGGAGTCCTCCTTGGCGACCTTGGCGAAGTTGGCCCCGGCGCGCAGGCGCTTGGCGACGGCCTCGGCCTTCTCCGGGGTCGCCAGCAGGACATGGCGGATCTCCACCTCGGTGGGGTGCTTGGCGATGTACGCGCGCGCCTCCTCCGGGGTGACTTTCAGGACGCCGCTGCGGCGCAGCCCGTCGATCCACATGGAGGTGAGCAGGCTCTCGGAGCCCTCGCGCACGCGCTCCTCCTCGTCGCGGCGCAGCTGCTCCAGGCGCGCGCGGTAGGCGGCGGAGCGCGGAACCTCGGAGCTCTGCGCGGCGGCCAGGACCAGCTTCTCGCGGATCAGCACGTCCAGGAACTGGCGGCGCCCGCTGGGGGTCAGCACGTAGTCCTGGTAGCCCTGCGAGACCTCGGCCAGCTTGCGCTGGTACTCGGACTGGGTGATCTTCAGCTTGCCGATGCGGGCCAGGACCGGGTCCTTGTCGCCGCGGCAGCCGGCCGCCAGCGTCGCGGCGACGAGCAAAAGGGCGATGCGCTTCATCGCCGGAATCTTATCATTTCCCGGCGCCGCCGTCAGGCGCCGGGACCGCCCGGCGCGGCCTCGCGGAAAACCAGCAGGGCCCCCGTCGTCAGCCCCTCCGGAGTGCGCTGGGGAGTGGCGCTCACGGTCAGCGCGCAGCCGTCCGTCCGGTGCGGAGCGCGCCGGAAGACCCGGGCGTCGCGCACGACCTCGCCCTTGAGGGCCCGGGACAGGGGGTCCGACTCGGGCGGCAGCGGGGTCCTCCCGTCCGGGCTCAGGAACGCGGGCCCGCCCTCGCGCAGGAGGGTCTCGAACTGGTCGCGCCAGACTCCCAGCAAGCGCTCGGCGGCGCGGTTGAACAGCGGGACGGACCCGTCCGCGGCGATGAGGACCACGCCGCTGTCCACCTGATCGAGGACCTCCTGCAGGCGCTCGCCGGCGCGGCGGCTCTCCTCCTGGGCCGCGCGCACGACCTCCGCGTCGCGCCGGGCGGCGTCGCGCGCCTCGCGCAGGGCGTCCTCGGCGCGCTCGCGCTCGCCCATGTAGCGGCGCACGGCCAGGAAGGCCAGCGCCACGACCATCGCGCCGATCACGCGGGCGAAGGAGGCCGCGAAGGTTAGGCGGCGCGCCTCGACGCTCAGGCGCGCCGAGGCCTCCTCCAGCCTCTCGCGCTCGTCGTCGCGCATCTCCCGCACGGCGTCGGCCAGGGACTTCTCGTCGCCGCCGGCGGCCAGGCGCGCGACGGCGTCCAGCCGGGCCTCCTGCGCCGCGTCCCCGGCCAGCAGGCGGCGCAAGTCGGCGACATGCGCGGCGGCGCCGGCGCCGCGAGGGGCATCCGTCACGCCGTCCAGCGCGCGCAGGACCTCGTGCGCGCGGGACATGTCGCGCGAGGCCGCGACGAAGCGCCGCACGCCGACGAAGGAGACCCCGGCGGCGGTCAGCAGGATGACCAGGGCCGCACCGAAGGCGGCGCGGACCAGCCGGTGCCGGGACGCGCGGCGCGCGGTCCTCTCGGCCGGGCTCAGGACGGGAGTCATCGTTTCATCTTAGGATTTCGAGACGCGGCTGCGCGCCGCGCCGGTCATGCCGCCAGGAACTCGCGCACCCCCGCGACGGCGGCGCGGCCCTCCAGGGCCAGGCGCACGGCGTCGCCCTCGTTGGAGGGCACGAAGGACAAGCGCGGGCCGAAAGTCTTCAGCCAGCGCGCCAGGTCCTCCGGGACGGGAGGGGCGTCGGGACGGAAGCGCATCTCCACGGCCCCCTCCTGCTCCACGATGGACTCCACGCGCGCGCGCCGGGCCCGGGCGCGCAGGCCCAGGAGCTCGAACAGGTTCTTGACGGGCTGGGGCGGAGGACCGGACAGGCGCTCGAGCTCGGCCAGGATCTCCTGGGCCTGCTCGGGGTCGGCCTTGAGCGCCCGCTTGTACACCTTCAGGCGCTCCAGCTCCCCGGGCAGGTACGCCTCGGGGATGTAGGCGGGAAGACGCAGGTCGATGGAGACGGGGCGGTCGTCCTCCACGGGCCGTCCGCGCAGGCGCGACACCTCGCTCTCCAAAAGCGACGAGTAGTAGTCCGCGCCCACGGCGTTCATGAACCCGTGCTGCCTGGCGCCCAGCAGGTCCCCGGCCCCGCGGATCTCGAGGTCGCGCAGGGCCAGCTTCATGCCCGCTCCCAGGGACCCGAACTCCTTCAGGGCGTCCAGGCGCTTGCGGGCGTCCTCGGGCAGGTCCTTCATCTCGGCGTCGGGCGGATGGAACAGGTAGCAGAAGGCGCGCTGGCGCTCGCGGCCGATGCGGCCACGGAGCTGGTAGAGCTGGGCTAGGCCGAAATCCTGGGCGTCCTCCACCAGCAGGGTGTTGACCGTCGGGATGTCCAGGCCGGACTCGATGATGGTGGAGGCGACCAGGACGTCGGACTTCCTCTGCGCGAAATCCCACATGGCGGCCTCGATCTCGGCCGGGCGCATCTGGCCGTGGACCATGGCCACGCGCGCGCCCCCGGAGAGGCGCCGCACGGTCTCCAGGGCGTCGGCCATGGAGCGCACGCGGTTGTGGACGTAATAGGCCTGACCGCCGCGGGCCAGCTCGTCGGCCAGGGCCGTGGAGATCACGCGCTCGTCCCAGGGGCCGACGCGGGTGACGATGGGCTGCCGTCCGGTGGGGGCGGTCTCGATGACGGAGATGCCGCGAAGCCCGGTCAGGGCCTGGTGCAGCGAGCGCGGGATCGGGGTGGCCGACAGGGACAGGATGTCGGCGTTGATCCGGACCTTCTTGAGCTTCTCCTTGTCCGCCACGCCGAAGCGGTGCTCCTCGTCCACGATGACGAGGCCCAGGTCGTGGAAGCGGACGTCCTTCTGGAGCAGGCGCGCGGTGCCGATGACGACGTCGATCTTGCCGGCCTTCAGGGCCTCCAAGGTCTTGGCCTGCTCGCCCTTGGTCTGGAAGCGGGTCATGATGGCGAGATTCACGGGGAAGCCCGCCATGCGGCGGCTGAAGGTGCGGAAGTGTTGGTCGGCCAGGACGGTGGTGGGGGCCAGCACGGCGCACTGCTTAAGGCCCATCACGCACTTGAAGGCGGCGCGCATGGCCACTTCGGTCTTGCCGTAGCCCACGTCGCCCACCACCAGGCGGTCCATGGGGCGCGGGGCCATCATGTCGGCCAAGGCGTCGGCGATGGCGCGGGCCTGGTCCTCGGTGGGCTCGTACGGGAAGGACTCCGCGAACTCGCGCTCCAGCTCGCTCTCCGGCGGGAAGGCGTGGCCGGGGTGTGCCGCGCGCTTGGCTTGGAGCTTGAGCAGCTCCTCCGCCAGGTCGCGCACGCCCTCGGCCACTTGGCGCTTGACCTCTTCCCAGGTGCGGGTGTCGAGGCTCGACAGGCGCGGGCGCTTGCCCTCCACGCCGGCGTATTTTTGGATGTGCTCGAACTCGGTCAGGGGCACGTAGAGGCGGTCGGAGCCGCGGAACTCGAGCTTGACGCAGTCCTGGGCGCCGTGTCCCGGGACGGAGACGGGCTCCAGGCCCTGGAAGCGCGCGACGCCGTGCTCTTGATGGACGACGTAGTCGCCGTGCTTGAGCTCGCGCCAGCGGGCGGTCTGGGCGCCCTTGGCGGCGAAGCGCTTCCAGCGGCTCACCCCCCGCCAGTCGCGCTCGAAGATCTGGGAGGTGGCGTACACGGCCAGGCCCTCGGCGTCCAGCCGGAAGCCCTCGCGCAGGGGGCCGATCAGGAACTGGACCGCGCCGTGAGGGAGCTCGCCGGCCAAAATCTCCTGCAGGCGGGCGTCCTCGCCGGTGTTGAGGCTGAAGAGGACGACCTTGCGGCCGGCCTCGGCGTCCTTCTTCATCTCCTTCCAGGCGTTGCGCGGGTCGCCGCCGAAGGGCCCCACGGGCCGGGCGCCGAAGTCCGCGTCGCCGGGGCCGGTCTCCATCAAGCCGCCCAAAGTCAGGGTCGTCGCGCCCGGGGGGACTTCCACGTCCACCCCCTCGGCCGCGAGCCACAGGGCTTCCGACAGCCAATCCGAGACCCGCCCGCCCTGGGACGGCTCCTCGGCCGGGGTCGCCGCGGCCGAGGCGATGACCTTCTCCGGCTCCTGGGATAAGGGATCGAAGGGGCGGATGGAGGCGATGCGGTCCTCGTCGTAGAGGACGCGGTAGGCCGCGGCGGGCTCGAGCGCGTGGAAGTCCAGCACCGCGCCGCGCACGGCGAACTCGCCCGGGCTCTCCACGAAATCCACGCGCTGGTAGCCGGCGGCGACCAGGGCCTGTATGGCGCTGTCGCGCGGGGAATGGTCCCCGGCGCGGAAGCGCACGGTGCGCGCGGAAAAATCCGCGGACAAGGGCGCGGGCGCGGCGAGGCCTTCCGGCGTTCCCAGCACCAGGCGCGCGCCGGAGCGCAGCAGCTCCAGCGAGGCCAGCCTCTCGCGCGCGTCGTCGCCGAACACGGCGGCCGGGATCGTCTCTCCGCCGAACAAGGGCGACAGGGCCTTGGCGGCGTCGGCCGCGTCCTCCACCGCGTCGGCGTCGGGCAGGACCAGGACCAGGGCGCCCTTGGGCGCCGGGAGACCCGCGGGAGCCCGGCCCCCCAGCAGGCGCCTCGTCAGGAGCGCGCGCGCGCCGGAGCCCGGCGCGCCCACGATGCGCGTCATCGCGCCTTGGCTTGTGCGGCTAGGTCGCGGACGAAGGCCTCGCGCCGCGCGGGGTCGGCGCAGAGTCCCGCCACGCGCTTGCCCGCGGTTTCGCCCTCGCGGGCGAAGAAGGCCTCCATCAAGACGCCCCCGGCCTGCCGCCGCGCGTGCGCGGCCACCGGCGCGCCGCAGCCGCCGCCCACTTCCGCCAGAAACATCCGCTCGAACTCCACGCACAGCCGCGTGGCCGCGTCGTCCAGCGCGCCCACCATGGCGCGGATGTCCTTGCGGTCGCCGCGCGTCTCGAGCGCCAGAGCGCCCTGCGCGGGAGCGGGAAGCATGACGGACGGATCAAGTCGTTCGCGCGCCACCTCGCCGCGTCCCAGACGCCCCAATCCGGCCTCGGCGATCACCATCGCGTCGAACTGGCCTTCGGCCAGTTTCCGAAGACGGGTGTCTACATTCCCGCGCAAGGGCACCACCGCCACCTCCGGTTTGGCCGCCGCGATCATCAGCGCGCGACGCAAGGAGGAAGTCGCGACTTTCATTCCCGCCTTGAGGCCGTCCCAGGAGAGACCTTCGCGCGCCACCAAGGCGTCGCGCGGATCGGCGCGCTTCGGGTAGGCCGCGATGATCAGCCCCCCCGCCAGCAGCGCCGGCAAGTCCTTGCCGCTATGCGCCGCGAAATCGATCGTGCCGTCCAGGAGCGCCTGCTCGATCTCCTTGACCCACAGGCCCTTCGCCCCCTGCGGCAGCAGCTTGGCTTCTTGCGGCGGCGGCGCGCCGAACAGGTCGCCGGAGGTCTTGATGACCACCGTCTCGACCTTCAATCCCGGATGCAGCGCCTCCAGCGCCCGGGCCGCCTGCCCCGACTGCGCCAGCGCCAGCGCCGAACCGCGCGTCCCCATCTTCAGCGTCGCCACGCGGGGATTTTACTTTAATCCCGCCGCTCGCGTCCGCGCGGCGGCGCGAACAACAGGCTCCCGGTTTAATAAGATACCCGCGCATGGCCGCCCATCAGGGACTGAAGTGGATTGAGGTGGACCTGTCCGCGATCGCGCACAACGCGGCGTGGGCCGTCTCTCGTTTGGACGAGGGCGCGGAGCTTTTGGCGGTGGTCAAGGCGGACGCGTACGGTCACGGGGCGGCGGAAGTGGGGCGGGTGGCGCTGAAGGCGGGCGCGTCGGGGCTGGGGGTGCGGGACCTCGCCGAAGCGGCGGAGCTGAGGCGCGCGGGAATCAAGGCGCCCATCCTCCTGCTTGCGCCGATCCTGCCTTCTCAGGCGCGCGAGGCGGTGCGGCTGGGAGTCTCGGTGACGGTGGATTCCGTGACGCAGGCGCGGGCGCTCCACGCGGCGGCCGGGCGCCGCCATGTGGGCGTGCATGTGGACGTGGACTCCGGGCTGGGACGCTGGGGAGCGGCGCCGCGAGAGCTCTCCGGGCTCATGGCGGCGCTGGGACGATTGCAGCGGATCCGCATCGAGGGGCTCTCCAGCCACATCGACTACGTGCCGGGCAAGAACGCGGTAGAGGCCGAGGAGAAATTAGGCGCGTTCAAACGCCTGTCCGCGCCGTACAAGAAGAAGAACCCCAAGCTCATCGTGCGCGCGGCCAACACCTCGGTGTTCATGGACTTCCCGCACCACCGCTTCGACATGGCCTGCCTGGGCAACATCCTGTACGGCATCAACCCGTCGTCGCGCTCCGCCCCGCTCAAGAACGCCTGGAAATTCTTCGCGCGCATCCTCACGTTGCGCGAAGTGCGCAAAGGGCAGTCCATCGGCTACGCGTCCGAGTACCTGGCTCCGCGGCGAATGCGGGTGGCCACGCTCCCCGTGGGCTACGCCGACGGCCTCACCATGGAGCCGGCCGAGCGGCTGATCGGCTTCGGCGCGGGATTCCAGTATTGGGGCATGCGGCGGGGCGTGAGGCTCCCCTTCGTGGGGCGCTGCGGCATCGCGCACGTCCTGGTGGACGCCACCGACGCCCCCGACGCCAAGGTGGGCGACGCCGTGGCCCTCCCCGTGCGGCGCACCGCCGCGCACCGCGTCCCGCGCGTCTACCTGTAAGGCCTTACAGGCCGTGCTGGCGCAGGGTGAGCACCACGCCCAGCCCCGCCACCACCGCGATCCAGGCGATCAGCAGGCCGATGCTGATCCGGCCCCAGGCCTGCAGGCGCGGCCCCGCCTCCCATTTTCCGGCCTTGCGGCCGCACAAGAAGGCCACCGACATCTGGTAGGCGATGACCGAGACACCCATCACGAAGGTGCCGGAGAACAGCACCGTGCTGGCCCAGTCCAGC
Organism: bacterium; assembly: GCA_021783355.1. GTDB lineage: Bacteria > Elusimicrobiota > Elusimicrobia > UBA1565 > UBA9628 > GWA2-66-18. The sequence continues at coordinate 8,456 of JAJXTZ010000037.1, forward strand.
GTCAGCCGGTGGCCGTGGATGGTGTAGCCGAAGACGCCTACATAGACCTGACGCAGCGCCTCGCGCGTGGTCGCCATCCCCAGAACCGTGACGAGCATCATCAGCGCCGCCGGCCAGGCGAAGGCCTGCGGGCGCTTGGCGCCGAAGCGGATGTGGGCGAGCAAGGCGATCATGACGATCCCCAGGCCCGCCCCGCCCATCAGGAACGGCGAGCGGTAGAAGTGGAAGTCCTTGGGCAGCGTCAGCAGCCACCAGGCGCCGACCGCCCCCTGCGCCAGCGCCGACCAGAACGCGAGCCCCGCCCCCGCCTTGGCCGTCCAGTCCAGGTGAGCCCGGTCCGCGTCCGCGCGCGGCTCCAGGTACCACGCGTAGAACATCATGTAGATCCCGATCACGGTCAGCGCCGGGATCATGAAGTGCAGGAAGCGCGCCGGCTCGAAAGCGTGCAGCGCCGAGCCGGAGGTCTCCGCCCCGCCCACGCTCTGGTACCAGCCCAGCCACTTCTCGGGATGGAGCAGTTGCACCGAGAGCGCGTGCATGATGACCCCGGCCACGACGAACAGCCCCAGCGACAGGAAACCGTAGGCCAGCGGCCCGCGGTTCTCCTTGCCGCCCAGGTAGAACAGGTACGCCGACCAGAAGGCCGCGATCATCACCAGCACGAAGCCGATCACCCAGTCCGCCGACAGCAGGTTGGCCGCGTACCAGAACGGGTCGTAGATCACCTGCACGAACAGCAGCGGCGCCACCCCCAGCACGATCGCCGCCGAGACCGAGGCCGTGGCCGTGCGCGCCAGCGCCGGCGAGAGCCGGTCCCAGCCCGTCCCGGGGCGCAGCCGTCCCCAGACCGCGACGGCCAGCGCCCCCAGCGTCAGGTTCACGCACAGGATGTGCAGCGCGAAGGTCAGCACCATCAGCGCGTCGAAGACCTGCGGGAAGAACGGCACTCCCATCGGGTCCTGCAGCATCTTGAGCATCGCGGCGGTGTCCATGGCGTTCCTCTATTTGGAGATCGAGAACAGGTACGCGGCCAGCGCCTGCTTCTCGGCGTCCGTGCCCGCGAACTGCGGCATGTACGGGATCGCGCCCAGCGCGTCCAGCACCTCCGCCACGTCGCCGGGACCCGTCGCCCCCAGCTTGCGGATGCGCGGCGGCAGCGGCCGCAGGCCCGTCTCCTGGAAGGTGTGGCAGGCCGCGCACTCGATGAGCGCCACCATGCGCCCGGCGCGCAGACGGTTGGCGTCGGTCACGTCGCGCAGGTCCGGCGGCACGAATGGCGCGTAGTGCAGGATGCCCTCGCGGTCGATCTCCGGCAGCTCCGACTGGACCCCCTTGGCCGGCAGGTCTCCCGCGATGATCTGGTTGGAGTACATGTAGCCGGGGATCACGAAGGGCTTGCGGATCAGCTCGCGCACCCGCTCGAAGGAGAAGATCCCCGAGAAGATCAGCCCGATGGCCAGGAGCGCCGGGACCAGCCGCGCCCAGGAGGGCTTGGCCGCCATCACCGCGAAGTACGCCACCGCCAGCGCCGGCGCCCACACCATCACCGCGCGCAGGCCCGGCGTGGCCAGCGCCGCCAGGTTCGCCAGCGCCGCGTCCGGCAGGACCGCCCGGTACCAGAGGAAGGCCAGGCTGGACAGCGCCAGCCCCGCGATCGCCCAGGTGGAGGCCGTGCGCACGATCTCGCGCCGCGCCTTCAAGTCCCCGAAGCCCGCCGCCACCGCCACCGCGTACGCCCCGGCGATCGCGAACATCGCGGTCGTCCTCATCAGCAGCTGCGGCCAGTAGGTCTGGTTGAAGAACCCGTCGAAGAAGTTCCCGGTCGCCGCCCAATGTCCGGGCGTCAGCATGAAGGTCAGGATCCCCACGATGATCACCATCGTGGTCCACGAGGCCAGCGCGAAGATCCAGCCCAGCTTCAAGTGCGTCTTGGGGTCCACCTTGTCGATCGTGTAGTAGTAGACGTAGATCCCGCCCACCTCGATCAGGAAGAACACCCACTCGGTGGCCCAGCCCCAGACGTAGTTGTGGATCAGCCCCGAGATCCCGCGCGGCGCCGCCGTCGTGGCCGCGAACCAGATCCCCACCCCCGTCATCGAGCCGAACACATAGGCGAAGATCAGGATCATCTTGGAGAAGCGCTTCACGAACGCCATCAGCTCCGGGCGGTTCTCCTTGAGCGACTTGCGCTCCAGGTACACGTTCAGCCACATCGCGCTGGTGGACAGGTGCGAGGGCAGGATGTGGATGGTGGCGATCAGCGCGAGCACCAGGCCCGCCGTCAGGTGGGGCACTTCCCAGATCGGATACATGGCTCTCCTTTGATCGGCGCGCGCGGACGCACGCTGCGCCGACGAATTTTACGCAACGGAGGTGCCAGCGCCGGGAGGGCGGCGGCGCGCGCTGCTTACAGGGAGGAGGGAGGCGGCAGACGGTCGTCCGGCACGCCCAAGGCCCGGGCCAACTCGCGCAGCTTGGCCTGCACCGCGGCCTGGTTGCGCGGGCCCATGCGCAGGAGCTGCTTCTGCGCCAGCGAGAGCTTCTCCAGGCGCGGGTCCGCGTAGGCGAAGACGATTCCCTTCTCCGCGGGCTTCAGGCGCGGCGGCGCGGCCGGGACCGGCGCCGCCAGCAGTTCCAGCAGCCCGCGCACCAGCGTCTCGCGGAAGGAGCCCGTGCAGCCCTGTTCGCGGCAGGCCTCGTCCAGCAGCGGCTCGAACTCCCCCTCCAGCCGCGCGGCCGCCCCGGCGTCCAGCGACGCGACCACGCGCGCCGCCGCGTCGTAGCGCGCGAAGGCCCGCGGCGACGCGGCCAGCACCCCGCCGCGGCGGCGGACCGTGAAGCCGCCGCGCGGCGCCAGGAAGACCAGGCTGTCCTTGGGCGAGCGCCCGCGGGAGAGCACGTCGGCCGCGGCGGCCGCGCGGCGCAGCAGCGAGGCCGGCTTGAGCCAGGCCGAAAATCCCGGGTCCAGGGAGAGCGCCGCCACCTTCGTCCGGACCGCGGCGTCCGAGTCCTGCAGCGACGGCAGCGGCGGCGCGGCCGGGGCCGCGGGGACCGCCGCGGGGACGGGCGCGGAGACCGGCGCGGGCGCGGGGACCGGCGCCGCGGCCTCGGGCGCGGGGCGCGGCGCCAGGTTCAGGTACAGCCCCGCGCCGGTGGCCAGGACGAAGAGGACGCCTCCCGCGACCCAGACCGGCTTGGCCGGGGCCTTCATTCCAGCCCCGAGTCCTGGGAGTCGGCCCCGGGCGCGGGCTGCTCCTGCTTGAGCTGATCGTCGGTGGGCAGCGGCGGAGGCCCCGCCGCCCCCGCCGCGGGCGCGGCGCCCGAGGAGACGACCGGGGCGCTGGAGCCGGCCGGAACGGGGGACGGCGCCTCGCCGGGGGTCTCCCCGTCGGGGCCGACGGACGGCTCCTCGTCGAGCTGGGGCTGGAGCGGCTTGGAGTGGTCCACGTCGCAGTACTTGGTGGGCTCCGTGCCCGTCGCGAAGGCCTCCAGCAGCTTGTTGCGCGCCGGGCAGTTCGGCCCGAAGAGCATCCCGGTCTGCTTGTCGATCGTGGCGAAGGTGATGCCCGGCGGGACCGGGAAGTCGCGCTTGGGCATGTCCCGGAGCGCGAATTTCATGATCTGCGTCCACCAGGGCAGGACCGTGGAGCCGCCGGTCCAGTCCGTGCGCCCCAGCGAGGCGAAGTCGTCGTAGCCCATCCACGCGCCGGCCACCAGGTCCGGCGTGTAGCCGATGAACCAGAGGTCGCGGTTGTCGTTGGAGGTGCCGGTCTTGCCCGCCAGCGGGCGGCCTAGCACCCGGGCGTTGCGCCCGGTGCCCTCCTGGACCACGGCCTTCATCATGTCCGCCACCAGGTACGAGATCTGCGGCGACAGCGCTTCGCGGTCGGTGGGACGGTGCTGCTCCAGGACCTTGCCGGAGGAGTCCTCCACGCGCTCCACCGTGTACGGCGTGACCGCGATGCCGCCGTTGGCGAAGGTGCCGAACGCGTTGACCATCTCCATGGGCGTGACCACCGACGACCCTAGCCCCAGCGCCGGCGTCGGCTCCAGCGGGGACCGCACGCCGGCCCGGCGCGCGACCTCCACCACCAGCGGAGGGCCCACCTGGGTGATCAGGTTGATCGACGCGATGTTGCGCGAGTGCGCCAGCGCCGTGCGCATCGTGATGCGCCCCATGAACTTGCCGTCGTAGTCGTTGGGCACCCAGATCTTGAAATCCGGCGACGCGGCGAAAGGCTGGGTGGCCAGGTTGATCGAGTATTGGTCGGTGGCGCCTTCCAGCAGGCGCCAGTCCCGCCCGTCGAAGTAGAACGCCAGCGGGCTGTCGTCGACCAGCGTGGCCGGCGTCATCCCCGACTGCAAGGCGGCCGCCCAGACGAACGGCTTGAAGGTGGAGCCGGGCTGGCGCCGCGCCTGCGTGGCGCGGTTGAACTGCGAGTCCCGTCCGCCGATCATCGCGCGGACCGCCCCGGTCTTCACGTCCATCAGCACGAACGCGCCCTGGACCTTCTCCAGCGTGGAGGTGGAGACGTCCGGGGGCAGGGGCTCGCCGGAAGCCTCCAGTTCCTTCAGCCGGCGCTCGTGGAGGGCCTCGGCCTTGGCGTCGAAGGAGTCCAAGGCCTTGCCCATGATCTCCTCGGCCTTCTCCTGGTCGTCTATGTCGAGCGTGGTGTAGATCTTCAGGCCTCCGCGCCAGATCGCGGCGGTCCCGTATTTGCGCTCCAGGCGGCGGCGGATGTGCTCGACGAAGAACGGGGCGCGGGTCTTCAGTCCCTCGGGGCGCGTCAGCGGCAGGGGCTCGGCGTTGGCCGCGTCGCGCTCCACCGCGGTGATCATCTTCTCCTCGTACATGCGCTGGAGGACCACCGCGCGGCGGCGGCGCGCGTTCTCCGGGTTGAAGAACGGGGAGTTGGCGCGCGGCGCGCGCACCAGGCCGGCCAGCAGGGCGCAATCCGCCAGCGAGAGGTCGGAGACCTCCTTGCCGAAGTAGTTGTGCGCGGCCGCCTGGACGCCGTAGGCGCCCTCGCCGAAGTAGACCTGGTTCAGGTAGAACTGCAGGATCTCCTGTTTGGAGAACTCGTGCTCGATCTCCAGGGCCAGCAGCACTTCGCGGAACTTGCGCGAGAAGGTGCGCTCGGGCTTCAGGAAGACCTGCTTGGCGAGCTGCTGGGTGATCGTCGAGGCGCCCTGGACCACGCGGCGGGCCAGCAGGTCCAGGATCGCCGAGCGGAGCATCCCCTTGGGGGAGATGCCCCAGTGGGTCAGGAACGCGTCGTCCTCCACGGCGATCACCGCGTTCTGCAGGTCCACGGGGATCTTGCCCAGCGGCAGCAGGGCGCGCTTCTCGATGGAGAACTCGGCGACCTCGGCGCCCTTGTCGTCGTAGACGCGCGTGGTCAGGGACGGGGAGTAGTCCTCCAAAGCGGCCATCGGCGGCAGGCCCTCGAGGAGCCGGCGCAGGCTCCACGCGCCCGCGCCGACGGCGACGAAGGCCAGCAGGGCCAGGAGATAGAATCGCGTCCGCGGCATGCGGGCGATTCTACCATTTCCCCCCGCGCCGCCCGCGGCGGCTTGACGGCGGGCGCCCGGAAGCCTACACTGGGCCCATGCGGATCGGCTTCTACGGCGGCGCGGGAGAAGTGACGGGCTCTCGGCACCTGCTGGAGGCCGAGGGCCTGAAGGTCCTGCTCGATTGCGGGCTCTTCCAGGGTCATCGCAAGGAGTCCTTGGACAAGAACCGCGCCTGCCCGTTCGACGCCGCGTCCGTGGACGCGGTCCTCCTGTCCCACGCGCACGTGGACCACTGCGGCAGCCTCCCGCTCCTCGTCAAGAAGGGCTTCCGCGGCCCCATCCGCTGCACCGCGGCCACCCGGGAGATCACGGCCATCATGCTGATGGACTCCGCGCACCTGCAGGAGTCCGACGCCCAATTCTTCAACAAGATCCACGCCCGCCGCGGCGACGCGGAGCGCATCGAGCCGCTCTACACCAAGGACGACGTCGAGGCCTGCCTGAAGCTCTTCGTCTCCCACCAGTACGAGGAGTGGGCGGCGCTGAGCGACAAGGTCCGCTTCCGCTTCCACAACGCGGGCCACGTGCTGGGCTCGGCGATGACCGAGGTGGAGGTCAAGACCGCCAAGGGCCTGCGCCGCGTGTTCTTCACCGGGGACCTAGGGAGGCGCAAGGCCCTGCTGATGGACCCGCCGCGCGTGCCGAAGAACGCGGACTACCTGCTCATCGAGACCACCTACGGCGACCGCGTCCACGAGCCGGTGGACCGCGTCGAGGGCATCCTGAAGACCGTCGTCGCGCGCGCGATCGCCGAGAAGGGCAAGATCCTGATCCCCAGCTTCGCGCTGGAGCGCACCCAGGAGATCGTCTTCGTGCTGGAGAAGATGGTCCGGCGCGGGCAGATCCCCAAGATCCCGATCTTCGTGGACAGCCCGATGGCCGTCAACATCACCGAGATCTTCAGCCGCCACCTCGACGGCTTCTCCTTCTCGCCGGAGTTCCGGGACTACGCGGCCCAGGAGGGCGACCCCTTCGTCTTCCAGAACGTGCGCTACGTGCGCGGCGTGGAGGAGTCCCAGTCCCTCAACGACATGCCCGGCCCGATGATCATCCTGTCGGCGTCGGGCATGTGCGAGGGCGGGCGCATCCTGCACCACCTGCGCAACAACCTAGACAAGGACACCACGCGCGTCCTGCTGGTCGGCTACCAGGCGCAGGGCACGCTGGGACGGCGGCTGCAGGAGGGAGCCAAGAAGGTCAAGATCTTCGGCCTCGAGCATCCGGTCTGGGCGCACGTGCAGACCCTGCACACCTTCTCCGCGCACGCCGACCGCGACGATCTGATGGCCTTCTTGACCGGGCTCGCCCCGCGCCCGCGCCGGACCTTCCTGGTCCACGGCGACCCGGCCGAGCGCGACGCGCTGGCCGCGCGCCTGAAGGCCGAGGGCTGGGACCGCCTCGAGCGGCCGGAGTACAAGGACTCCTTCGAGCTCGAGTAGCCGGGGCGCGCGGGCCGGCCCGCGCGTCAGCGCAGGGACAGCCACAGCCCGGCCGCCAGCGCCTGCGCCAGCGCGACGCCGTACAGCGGCAAGAGCGCGGTCCACCAGCGGTCCCCGGAGCGCATCCAGCGGCGCACGGGCGGCGTCATCGGCACGCGCCGCACCCAGGGCTCGTCGCGGTGGATGGCCGCGCCGACCCGGACGGCGAGCCACCAGAACGCGAGGCCGACGGCGCCCTTCTCCACCAGCAGCGCCGGGGCCACGCCCAGGCGCGTCATCGTCGCGCGCAGGAACGGGTTGCCCTCCCCTCCGGCCGCGCCCCGCAGGCCCGCCCAGGTCAGGCCCGCGTCCGCGGCGGCGGCGGCCGCGTAGAGCGCGGCGCCGAGGGCGGCCAGGCGGCGCAGGCGCGCGAGGACCGCGTCGCTCAAGAGGCTCGGCGCGCGCGGCGGGCGGCGCGGGGGTCCTCCCGGCGCACCTTCGCGAACGGCGTCCACGCGGACTTGCGGCTCACGAACAGCCACGGCATCATGTCCTTGGCGATCATCGCGGCTCCCGGCGGCTCGGAATCACTAAAGCTAACAGTATTTATCATGTTACATGCTGGATTTCAACAACTCGTTCCGCGCGGCCGCGCTTGCTACAATAGCCGCCGTGTCCTACGACCTGGTGGTGATCGGCGGCGGCGTGACCGGCGCGGGGGTCGCGCGCGACGCGGCGCTGCGCGGACTGAAGGTCGCGCTCGTCGAGCGCGGCGAGGCCGGCGGCGGGACCACCGCCGCCTCCACCCACCTGATCCACGGCGGCGTGCGCTACCTCCTCTACGACCGGCTGACCACCCACGCGACCTGCTGGGACTCCGGGCACATCGTGCGCACGGCCGGCGCCGCGCTGACGCGGCTGCCGATCCTGTGGCCGGTGTACCGCGGGCACTCCCGCGGTCTGGAGACCGTGGAGACGCTGCTGGAGGAGTACGACCGTTTCCAGACGATGAAATACGGCCTCCCGCACCTGCGCCTGACCCCGGAGGCCTGCCTGCGCCTGGTCCCCGGCCTGAAGGCCGAGGGCCTGCGCGGCGGCCTGGTCTTCGACGAGTGGTGGGTGGACGCCCAGGCCCTGGCCGCGCGCGTGCTGGACTCCGCGCGCGCCGCCGGAGCCGAGATCCTGCTCAGGACCCCCGCCGAGGCCATCCTGCGCGACGGCGCCCGCGCGTCCGGCGTGCGCGCCGGGGGCCGAGAGCTGCGCGCGCGCGTGACCATCAACGCCGCCGGCCCGTGGGCGGACCGCGTCGCGCGCTTGGCCGGGGCATCGCTGCCGCTGCGCCTGATGAAGGGCACGCACCTGATCTGGAACGATCCGCGGCGCGTCCCCGTCGGGCTGCTCCTGGAGGCCGCCGACCGCGGGCGCTACGTGTTCGTCGTGCCCTCGCCGCTGGGGACCTGGGTGGGCCCCACGGACCTCCCCGGGCCGGACGATCCCGACGCGGCGCGCACGACGCCGGAGGAAGTCCGCTCCCTGCTGGACTCGGTGCGGCTCTACTTCGCGGACTGGCGGGACGGCCCGGACCGGACCATCGTGGGCTCGCGGCCGATCCTGGGTCAGCCCGGGGACGAGAAACTGCTGTCGCGCGACTTCGCGGTGTTCGACCACGGCGTCCGCGACGGCGTCCCGGACCTGCTGACGATCGGCGGCGGGAAGATGTCCGACTTCCGCGTGATGGCCGAGGCCGCCGTCGACGCCGCCTGCGCCCGCCTGGGCGTGCGCGCGGCGTGCGCCACGCACCTGACCGCGCTGGACGGGACCCCGGTGGGCGCCATCCCCGACTGGCCGCGTCCGTCGCCCGCGCTCAAGCGCTTCCTGCGCGAGCGCCCGCGCCTGCGCGAAGCGCACGCGTTGGCCCATCTGGGCGGCGCCTTCGCCGCGCATCTGGCGCGGCGCGCGGCGGGGCTGTGCCCGCCGCGGGACGAGGACGCGTTCCGCCGCCGCTACGCCTGAGCGGCCCGGCTCAGTAGACCCCGCGCACCTGGTACCAGGGCACGCCGGAAGTCGAGCGCTTCAGGCAGTCCACGAAGATCACGACGCGGCGCCCGTTGAACACGTAGCCCCAGCGGCCGCTGCCCCGCAGGCGCGTGCCGTCCACCTGACCGCCGCGCAGGACCTCCGGGGGGTAGTATTCGACCTCGGTGGTCTCCTTGCCGCATTCCGGGACCTCGAGCGGCGGGATCGCGGCCAGGAACTTGGGGATCAGCAGGTCCAGCCTCTTCGGGATCGCGTTGTTCGTCTTGTAGTAGTCCGCGATCGCGGCCTCGATGCGGCCCAGGTCGGAGCGCGTCTGGTCCTCGCGGACCTTGAGGTCGTCGGCCTTGGTCTCGCGGTCGAAATCGATCGACGCCTGGTCCTTGCTCGCGCCCCACAGGCTGGCGCAGCCGGACAGCGCGCCGCCGGCCAAGACGGCCACGGCGATCATCGCCAGAGCTCCCCTCATCGCGTCCTCCCGCGGAGAATCGTGCCTCCGCCCAAGACCTCGTCGCCCGCGTAGAACACCGCCGCCTGTCCCGGGGCGGGCGCGCGCTGCGGCTCGTCGAACGCGACCGCCACCGTCCCGTCCGCGGCCGGGGTCAGCGCGGCCGGCGCCGGGGGGTGGCGGTGGCGCACGCGCACGTCGGCCCGACAGGGGCCCGCGGGGGCGCCGCGCGTCCAGGTGACGGCGCCGGCGGTCAGCCCGGAGGAGAAGACCTCGTCCTCGCGGCCGACCACCACGGCGTTCGTCTCCGGCTCCAGGCGCACCACGTACAGAGCCTCCGGCGACGACACGCCCAGGCCGCGGCGCTGTCCCACCGTGTAGCCCGCCAAGCCGGCGTGCGTCCCCAGCGCGCGCCCGTCCGAGGCGCGGATCGGCCCCGGCGCGGCGGCGGCGGCGCCCTCCGCCTCCGGCCGCG
>JAJXTZ010000038.1 GCA_021783355.1 bacterium
GGGGTGGCGGAGCGCCGCCCGGAGCTGGGCGCCGTGGAGGAGCTGGCCGAGGAGCACTACCGCCGCCGCTATGCGGGGCGCACCCCGGACCCGGCCGCGCGCCGCCGCGCCGCCGCGGCGCTCTCCGCCCTGAAGGACCGCCTGTGACGCCGTCGGCGCGGCGCGAGGCGGCCGTGGGCGCGGGCTTCGCCGCAGGCGCCCTGTTCCTGTTCGGGATGACCCTGCCGGCGCCGGTCTTCCTGGACGATTGGTCGTACGTGGTGAAGAACCCGCTGCTGCGCGCGCCTTGGGACGGCTTCCGGCGCGCGCTGCTCTCCCGCGACTACTTCGCCTACACCGGGGAGCGCACCTGGCAGCCGCTGGTGACCCTGCTCCACTGGGCCTGCCGCGCCCCGGCCGAGTTGCGCCTGATCGGCATCGGCCTCCACGCGGCCAACGCGCTGCTCCTGCGCGCCGTCGCGCGCCGCCTGGGCGCGTCCGAGAAGACGGCGACGGCGGCGGCCGCGCTGTGGCTGGTCTTCCCGTTCCACGCCGAGGCGCTGTTCCTGTCCTCGTTCAAGGGCCACCTGCTGGCGGCCGCGTCGGCGCTGGCCGCGCTCTACGCCTGGGAGCGCGCGACGGCGGGAGAGACGGCGGACCGGCGCTGGCTGGCGGCGTCCTGGGCCGCGCTGGCGCTGGGCCTGCTCGGCAAGGAGACGGCGGTGGTCGGCCCGGCGCTGATCGGGCTGCGCGTCCTGCTGGGCGACGCGCGCCGCCGCGCGCAGCGGCTGCGCCTGCTGGCCGGCCACGCGGCGCTCTGCGCCGTCTACCTGGTCTGGCGCTTCGGCGTCCTGCGTCCGGCCCCGGCGCTGGCCTTCCCGGCGCCGAGGCGGCCGCTGGCGTCCTTGGGCTGGTACCTGCTCGGCCTGGCCAAGCCCTGGCCCGCCTGCCTGGCGCGCAGCCTGCCGCCGGGCGCGTGGCCGGCGGTCCTGGTCCTGCCCTTCGCGGGGCTCGTTTGGGCCGCGCGCCGGCGCCCGCTGGCGCTGTACGGCCTGCTCTGGATCCCGGTCGCGCTGCTCCCGTTCCTGGGCTTCGTGGCCTTCGCCGGCTACAGCCCGGTGGCCGACCGCTACCTGTACCTGGCCTCGGCCGGGGCCTGCCTGGCGCTAGCGGACCTGCTGGCCGAGACGCGCGCGACCCTGGCCCTGGCCGTCCTTGGCGCGGCCTGGGCGGGCCTCTTGGCTCGCCGCAACGGGGAGTTCCGCGACCTGCCCGGCGTCTGCGCGCAGACCGCGGCCTGCGCGCCGGACAACCCGCTGGCGCTGGCGCTGTGGGGCGAGGAGCGCCTGACCGAGCGCGACTACGGCGCGGCCCGCGAGGCGCTGGAGCGCGCGGTCGCGCTCTCCCCGAAGGACCCGGACATCCTCAACAACCTGGGTCTGGCGCGCTTCGGCGCGGGGGACAAGGAAGGCGCGCGGGACGCCTTCGCGCGCGCGGTCGCCGTGCGGCCCGCGACGGGCGCCTACGAGAACTTGGGTCTGGCCCTGACCGCGCTGGGGCGGCGCAAGGAAGCCGCCGCCGCGTACGCGCGCGCCCTCGCCCTGCGCCGGGGCTTTGGTAGAATCGCCCCGTGAGCGCGCGGCACTGGCTGATGAAGTCCGAGCCGGAGACCTTCTCGATCGACGACCTGAAAGCCAAGGGCGTCTCGGGCTGGGACGGCGTGCGCAACTATCAGGCGCGCAACTTCATGCGCGAGATGCGCGTGGGCGACGAGGTCCTCTTTTACCACTCGAACGCCAACCCCTCCGGCGTGGCGGGGCTGGCCAAGGTGGCCAAGCGCGCCTACCCGGACCCCACGCAGTTCCAGCCCAAGAGCAAGTACCACGAGCCGCGCGCGACGCCGGACCGTCCGGTCTGGTTCCAGGTGGACCTGCGCTACGCGGGGCACCTGCCGCGCCTGCTCTCCCTCGACGAGTTGCGAGGGGTCCCGGCGCTCGCGGAGATGGCGCTCTTCAAGCGCTCGCGCCTGTCGGTCCAGCCGGTGACGCCCGCCGAGTACGGCGTCATCCTGCGCCTGGCCGGGGGGCGAGGGCCCGTCCTCGCGTCGCCGCGGAAATGCTGAATAGCCGAACCGCCGACGCCTGCGGCTTTAGAGCCGTGCTGCGGTGCTGAACTCTCCCGTGAAGCGGCGCGCCCTCGAGGCGGTCGTCGTCTGCGTCGTCGTTCCCGTCGGCGCCGCCGTTCTCCATTGGCGAACGGGTCGTGCGCTCATGCCGCTGAAGGCCGTCGTTCTGGCCGCGGCCCTGGTCGTCCTGTGGCGCGACCCCTCGTTCGACCGCCGAAGCCTGCTTCGTCTTGAGGCCGTGAGGTCGGGCTGGCGCGGGGTGCTGCGTCGTTTCGTGCCTCTGGCGACGGCTCTCGGCCTTGTGTTCTGGCTGCTCGCCCCGGCGGCGCCGTTCGCCTTCGCACGGAGGCATCCGGCCCAATGGCTGGCCTTCGCCGTCTTCGCCCCGGTCGTGCCCGCTTATCCGGAGGAGTGCCTGTTCCGCGTGTTCTTCTTCCACCGATACGGGGGGCTCTTCGGGAATCCGCGCGTGCGCGTGGCCGCCAGCGCCCTGGCGTTCTGTCTCGCCCATCTGTATCTGGCCAACGCCTGGGCGGTCGGCCTCTCCTTCCTGGGCGGTCTGCTCTTTGGGAGCACTTACGAGCGCAGCCGCTCCGCCGCGCTGACGAGCTTGGAGCACGGCCTCTGGGCCGCCGCCATCTTCCTCGTCGGCTTCGGACCGTTTTTCGTTCCGGGGATGCGCTAGACGCGCCGTCGTCGCTTGACTCGAGGCCGGCGCCCCGCTCGCGGACTCAGGCGGTCTTCGTCTCGTCGGGGATGGCGGACAGACGCCGCCAGAATTCGGCGGGGGACGGCAGGCGCTTCTCGGGGTCGGGCTCGAGGGCGGCGTCGATCAGGGCGTCCACCTCCAGGCGCACGCCCTCCACGCGCGTGGACGCGCGCCGGTAGCCCTTGGCGAGCTTGGCCTGGTGAGAGCCCTCGTACGGGCGGGCGCCCGTGACCATCTCGTAGAGGAGCGCGCCCAGGGAGAACACGTCGTTCTCCTTCTGCACGAAGCCGTACTCCTGCTCCGGGGCCATGTAGTGCGGGGTGCCGACGACGGTCTGCGTGACGGCCTTGGCCCCGGCGCGCGCGGCGTGGCGGGAGATGCCGAAGTCCAGGACCTTCACGCCGCCGCCGACGACGAGCATGATGTTGGAAGGCTTGAGGTCCCGGTGGACCACGTCGCGCGCGTGGGCGTACTCCAGGGCCTCGCAGACGGGCCTGAGGATGCGCTTGGTCTCGGACAGCGGCAGGCGGCCCTTCTCGGCGATCACCTGGTCCAAGGTGCGGCCCTCCAGGCGCTCGAAGATCAGGTACAGGCCGCGCGGGTCCTCCACGATGTTGTGGATGTCCACGATCGCCGGGTGGTGGAGCTCGGCGACGGTGCGCGCTTCCTCGATGAAGCCGGCCTTCGCCGCGTCGTCGAGCTTGAACTCGTCGCGCAGCATTTTGATGGCGACCTGGCGCTGCAGGCGGCGGTCGAAGGCCTCGTAGACCACCCCCATGCCGCCCTGGCCGATCGCGCGGCCGATCTCGTAGTCGGCTTCCAGGCCCTCGGCGGCGGGGGCCGCCGGGCCGCGGGACTCCTTGAGGGCCGAGCCGATGTGCAGGACGCCGAGCGCGACCAGCAGGCCGCCGAGCAGGGAGGAGACCAGGACCGCCGCGAAGAGACGGCCGCGGCGCGCGCCGCGCGACGGTGCGGGCGCGGGAGCCGCCTCCCCGGGCAGGATCGCGGGCGCCAGGCCGTGGCGCAGGGCGGCGTCGCGGTAGGTGGGCTCGAACTGCGCGTTGAGCTTGGCCGCGGTCCGGTAGTCGTTCAGCATCGAGTGGAAGTCGCCGTTCTGCTCGCTGGCGTACGCGCGGTTGGCGAAGGCGTAGGCGTCGTTGGGGTTGATCTCCAGCGCGGTGTGCGCGTCGGCCACCGCGTCGCGGTAGCGGCCCATGCGGTTGAAAGCCCAGGAGCGCGCGTCGAGCAGGGCGTTGTCCGCGGGCTGGATGGTGAGGCCCCGGGTGGCGTCGCGGGCGGCGTCGCCGTACTCGCCGATCAGGTTGTGGGCGGCGGCGCGGAAGTAGAGGGCGCGGGCGTCGTCGGGGTTCAGGGCCAGGGCCCGGTCGGCGGACTGGACGGCGCCCCAGTAGTCCTTGACGGCCAGCTTGGCGCCCGCGTCGGCCACCAGGCGGGAGACGGACGCGGACACGGGCTCCTGCGGCGGGCTCAGGCGCCGCTCCTCGGCCTGGTCCAACTGCTGGACCATGCCGTGGTACTCGCGCTCCACGGCGCCGGCGATGCGGGGCTCGTCCTTCTCGAACTCCTGGCGCGGACTGGTGCGGCCCTCGGAGAGCTTCATCAGCTGGAAGGCGACGCGGTCGTTGGGGTCCAGCGCCAGCGCGCGCCGCGCGTCCTCCACGGCCTCCAGGTAGTGCTTGAGGCCGTAGGCGGCCGACGCGCGGGCGTCGTAGGCGGAGGCGGACTCGGGGGCCAGCTCGGCGGCGCGGTCGGCGTCGGCGTAGGCGCGCGCGAAGTCGGAGAGGCCGGTGTTGGCCCGCGAGCGCGCGATCAGCGCGGACTCGTCGTCGGGGTCGTAGGACAGGGCCTTCTCGGCCAGGTCGCGGCTGTCCTGCCAGCGTCCGGCCCGGGCGTTGAGGCGGGCGGCGGCGACGGCCGCCAGGCGCACCGCGCCCGGGGCGGCGTCGGCGGGGAGGGTGCGGATGGTCTCGTTGAGCAGGCCCAGGTGGGCGCCGAGCCAGACCTCCCGTTCGGCGGGCTTGAGCTTCGACGCTTCGGTCTTCAGGTCGTCGATGGTCGCGATCAGGGCGGTCTTGGCCCTGCCGGCGGGCTCGGCCGCGAGGTCGCGGCGCGCGGCCGAGAGCAGGGCCATCGAGCCTTCGGGCGGGGTCAGGGCCGACAGTCCGCCGGAGGAGGCGGTGATGGCGGGGACGGTCGCTTCTTTGGAGGCGGCCCGCGCGCCGGTGAGAAGCGCCAGAACGGCCAGCGAGGCCGCGAGGGGGGCGAGGACTCGTTTCATATAAGAGGAACCGCTGGTCCAAGTGTAAAGAGACGGGCGTGCGCCGTCAAGGGCCCTGGGACCCGGGACTTGTGGTTTTGCTAAGCTGGGGTCCGGCTGGCGCGGCGCGCGGCCAAAAAGATACGATGAGCGTCCAGCTCTTCCTCGTCGACGGGACGAACCTGGTCCGCACGGCCTACGGCTACGGCGGGCCGGCGCACCGGACGCAAGAGGAGGCGGACACCGACAGGCTGGTGGCGATCCTCGCGCGGCTCTGCGAGGACGCGGCCGGGGCGGTCGAGATGGAGCTTTTCTTCGACGGGGCGTACCGGCGCTTCTCGTCTCCGGCGCCCGGGGGCCTGCGCGTGACCTTCGCGCGGGAATCCCCGGCCGACGAGCTGATCCTGGACCGGGTCCGCGCGGCGTCCTGGAGCGGCGGCGGGAGGGCGACGGTGGTGACCGCGGACGCGGAGCTGGGCCGCGCGGTCCAGGCCGAGGGCGGGCGGTGGATGCGCGTGGCGCACGGCACTCCTCCGGAGAGCGTGGCGCGGAGCATCGGGGGGCGATTCACGAGATGAACGGCAAGAACACGGCGGTGGTGGTCGGCGGCGGGATCATGGGCGTCCAGGCGGCGTGGCATCTGGCCCAGCTGGGCCAGTCCGTCACCCTCCTGGACCAGTTCGACGTGCCCAACCAGTGGGCCGCCTCCGGGGACCACCTGCGAGTCTTCCGCCTGACCTACGGCAAGGACGCCTTCTACACCGAGATGGCGCTCAAGGCCCTGCCGCTATGGCTGGAGCTCAACGAGCTCGCCGAGTCCGCGCTCCTCCTGCAGAACGGGGTGCTGGAGCTGGCCGTCAAGGACAACGGCTACGAGGCGCAGAGCGCCGCCGTGCTCAAGGAGCGCAAGGTCAAGTTTGAGCGCCTGGACCCGGCCATGGTCAAGAAGCTCTACCCGATGTACAACCCGCGCGCGTTCAAGTGGGCGCTGTTCCACCAGTCCGGCGGGATGATCTGGGCCAGCCGCGCGGTGGCGGCCACGGCCTCCATCGCCCAGCGCAAGGGCGTGCACATCCGCTCCAACGTCAAGGTGGTCTCGCTGGTGAAGGGCAAGGGCGGCCTCCTGTCCGGGGTGAAGGACTCCGCGGGCAAGGTCTGGCAGGCGGAGCGCTTCCTGTTCGCCGGGGGCTACTGGACGGGCGAGCTCCTCAAGAATTTCGGCCTGCCCATCAAGGTGACGCGCCAGGAGCAGCTCTTCCTGCGCCCGCTCTTCAACCGCGGGCGCTACCGGCCGGAGCACTTCCCGGTCTTCGCGAGCCTGCCCAACGGCTTCTACGGCTTCCCGGTCCACATCCACGGCTTCATCAAGATCGGCGACCACCGCGTCGGCAAGGCGGTCAAGAAGGCGGACCCGGACCTGGCGCGGGAGCTGACGCCAAAGTTCGAGAAGGACAGCCGCAAGTTCCTCAAGCGCTTCATCCCGGAGCTGGCGGGCTTCTCGGAGTTCGAGGGCCACACCTGCTGGTACGACAACACGCCCGACGGGGACTTCATCCTGGACCGCCTGCCGGGCCTGGAGAACGCCTTCGTCGCGGCCGGCTTCTCCGGCCACGGCTTCAAGTTCGGGCCCATCGTCGGCAAGTCCCTGGCGGAGCTGATGGTGGCCGGCAAGTCCGAGCTGAACCTCCACCGCTTCCGCCTGTCGCGCTTCAAGCTGCGCCGCCGCTGATCGCCGCGGGGGGTCAGCGCGGAGCGCGGCGGCGCGGGCGCGCCTTGAGGACCTCCTTGCCCTCGGCCACTCGCTCGCGTTCGGCGTTCGAGCCGTAGCGTCCGAGCTTCGGAAGATAGCCGTAATCCTCGTCTTCCGTGAAGACGTGTCCAGCGGCGTCCACCGCGGCGGCCGAGACGACGAGGCCGGGGCCCGCCGCGTCCTCCGGATTTCCATAATGGAGACGGACGTCAACGCCGCCGAGCTTCAAGACCGTCTGCCACGTCCCGCCCGTGCATTTTTTCACGACCAGCTCGTCCACGACGAGGCGTCCCTTCCTCGGCGAAGGTTTCACGCGGACGGCGAGGACGGTGGGGACGCCGTCCCGGTCCAGGTCCGCCTTGCCGATGAAATCCCAGGTCTCGCCCGCCCGGCCGAGGGCCAGAGACCGTCCGCACGCGCGCGGCCATGAGACGGAGGCGTCCGGGAAATTCGTCATCAGCCAATCCTTCCAATGGGAATCGGCGCCGATAGCGACGGAGGGACGGCGGCCAGCCGTGGAGGCGGCGAAGGCGTCATGCCCGGAGGACCCGGAGAAAACAACCCAGGAAAGAACGAGGAAGAGGAGTGGTCCCATTGTTTTGGAGCTCCGGTTTTGGGGCCTGCCGGCGGCGTGCCGCCCTTGAAGAAGCACAAACTCGATCGGAGTACGCAGTGATTCGGGGCGATCGTTATTTCCCGCTTTCTGACGGCGATTGAAGAATAGGGAGCTTCGATGACCGTCATCGTGCATTTCCCTCCGTCGCAGGAAGCGTCCGAAGCCACTTGGACCACATGGTCGACGGTGCCGTCCTTCGTGAAGAACGCGACATCGCCGGCTCGGAGATCCTTCGCATCGTCGATGTTGTCCCGTTTGTCGATGATGAGCCGTTCCAGTTGTTGCTGGGTCATGCGGCTGCAGTCGCCCGCGCCCTCCAGGTCGGGGCAAAGGCGCCTTTCCGAGACCGGACAATCCTGACCGCCTCCGGGACAGATCTTGACGGTTTCCAGTTCCCGAATTTGCCGAGATCGACCGGAGGGAGGGGAGATGTCACCGCCGCGCCGGGGCGGCGCGGGAATGCGTTCCCGTCACGCCTGCGAAGGCCGAACCATCGGCATTGAAGCCGGCGGAAACCTTCGGTTCCGCCGCGACGCGAAGAGGAATCAGCGAGAGAAGCAGGGCGAAGGCGCGCAGTACCGGCCGGGAGCTCATCGCCGAAGGATAGCGCGTCCCAGCGCTGGGCGCAAGACTCCGCCGAACGAAGGATCCCTTCGGCGCGTAATAGTGGGGCATGTCCCGCGCGACCTTCGCCGTCCTGCTCCTGGCCGCCCTGTCCGCCTGCGCGGCGCCGAGCGTGGCCGTCAAGAAGGGCTTCGACCTGTCCCGCAGCGGCCGCGTGGCCGTCATCGGCTTCCGCGACTACCCCGGACGCCGCGGCTCCGGCGAGATCGTGGCCGGAGCCTTCGAGCAGGCGCTGCTGGCGCGGGGCTGGGACGTCGTCGAGCGCGACCAGGTGAAGGAACTGCTGGGCGAGCGCCGCTTCGGCGGGCGACTGGGCGCCGAGCGCGCCAAGAGGCTGGGCGCCAAGCTCGGCGTGGACGCGCTGGTCTACGGCCGCGTGACCGACTTGGCCGTTCCCCGCGAGGCCTTCGTCCGCGGGGCCTCCGTCTCCGAACGCGTCGAGCCCTTGTACCGCCGGCGCGAGGACCGCGTCCGCCGCCCCGACGGCACCTGGGTCAACGAGGACCGCGAGATCTTCACCGGCTGGCGCCGCACGCGGGTGGTGCGCAACGATCCCCGCGCCGTGGACGTCGAGGGCCGGCTGGGCGTCTCGGCCCGCATGGTCAGCGCCTCCGACGGCTCCGTCCTCTGGTCCGGCTCCGAGGCCGTCGACGCCTCCTCCTTCGCCGACGCCGCCGACGACCTCGCCTCCTCCATCCTGAAGGCCGTCGCCGCCCGCCGCTAGCCCGGCGCGCCGCGTGATCGGGCTCCGCGCGAAGAGTTATAATCCCGCCATGAAACGAGTCCTCGCCGTCTTCGCCGCGCTCTCCGCCGCGCTCCTGCAGGGCTGCACCCGGGAGGTCCTTCCCGACTACCCGAGCCATCCGACGGCCGTCGTGCGCACGCGGGTGGTCAACCACGGCTTCAAGGGCTTCATGGGCTCCGAGACCGAGACGACCGTGTCCACGCGCGACGACCGGCGCCGCGAGGAGGTGAAGTCCGAATTCACCGGGATGCTGATGAAGCATCTCGCGTCCGCCCGGGACCGCGTCGTGATCTGGCGCGCGGACGAGGACAAGCAGTGGCGCGTCGACCCGAAGACCAAGACCTACGCCGAGTGCCCGCTGGCGGGCTGTCCGGCGGGCGCCCTGCCCGCGCCCGCGCCTCGTCCCGAGGCCGCGCCGCAGGCCGAGAGGAAGCCGAGCAAGCCCTCCTGCCCGCTGACGCTCGCCAAGCACCGCTTCACCGTGGACGCGACCGGCGAGACGCGCGAGATCAACGGCTTCAAGGCGCGGCGCTACAAGATCGCCTGGGAGGTCGTCCTGCAGGATTCGAAGAAGCGCAAGGACACCAGCCTCGTCACGGTGGACGTGTGGACGGCGCCGGAGGACTCCCCGGGGCTCGCCGCGGCGGGCGCCGTCGAGCGGCGCTTCGCGCGGCGCCTGCGCGAGAGGACGGCGGACGCCGAGGGCCTGGGCAAGGTCGTGCCGTCGGACGCGCTGGCGCTGATCTCCGCCCAGTTCCTGTCCGGCCTGCCGGCCGGCGAGCGCGCGGCCGTGACCCGGGTCTCGAGCGAGCTCGCCAAGATCCACGGCCGGCCCGTCCTGACCCACCTGGAGTGGAACCTCGGCGGCGACGCCTGCGGCGGCGAGGAGGCCGCCAAGCCCAAGCCGGAGCGCTCCTCCGGCCTGGACTTCACCCACGGCGTCAGCGGCCTGCTCGGCAGCGCCGCCGGCGCGGGCGTGGAGCACGAGGTCGCGACATCGGCGGACAAGCCGGTCCTCGCCTTCGACGAGGAGCTCCTGTCCGCCGGCGTCGCGCCCGCGTCCGACGGCCTCTTCATGGTGCCGCCGTCCTACAAGAAGCGCGCGGCGGGCCCGCGCTAGCGCGGACGACCGCTCCGGAAGCGAGAAGGGCCGCCCTCGCGGGCGGCCCTTCGTTCTTCCCGGCGGCTTGAGTCTTACGCCGCGACGGGGGTCTTGCCCGAGCCGGTCATCTGGCCGAGGACGTAGCGCAGGACGCCGCCGTAGCGGTAATACTCGAGCTCGATGGGGGTGTCGATGCGGCAGAGGACCTCAAACTCCTTGACGCCCTTGTCGCCCGCCGCCGTGACCTTCACGGCGGCGCGGGGCTTGAGGGTGGAGAGGCCGAGGATCTCGAAGGTCTCGTAGCCGGTCAGGCCCAGGGACTGGACGGAGTCCCCGGCGCGGAACTGCAGGGGCAGGACGCCCATGCCGACCAGGTTGGAGCGGTGGATGCGCTCGAAGCTCTGGGCGATGACGACGCGCACGCCCTGGAGGGCCGGGCCCTTGGCGGCCCAGTCGCGGCTGGAGCCGGTGCCGTACTCCTTGCCGGCCAGGACGATCAGCGGCGTCTTCTCGGCCGAGTACTTCATCGCGGCGTCGAAGATGCTCATCTGCTGCTTGGACGGGACGTGCATCGCGTAGCCGCCGGTGACGCCGTCGAGCATCAGGTTCTTGATGCGGATGTTGGCGAAGGTGCCGCGCATCATCACCTCGTGGTTGCCGCGGCGCGCGCCGTAGGAGTTGAAGTCCTCGGGCTTCACGCCCTGCTCCATCAGGTACTTGGCGGCCGGGGAGTCCTTGGCGATGTTGCCGGCGGGGGAGATGTGGTCGGTGGTGACCGAATCCCCGAAGACCGCCAGCGCCCGCGCGCCCTTGACGTCGGAGAGGGCCCTGGGCTTCAGGGCCAGGTCCTCGAAGTACGGCGGCAGGCGCACGTAGGTGGACTTGGGCTCCCAGTCGTAGAGCTCCGTCGGCGCGACGCCGATGTCCTGCCAGGCCTTGTCGCCCTTGAAGACCTCCTTGTACTCCTTGAGGAAGCCCTCGCGCGTCACGCTCTTCTCGACGGCCTTGGCGACCTCGTCGTTCGTCGGCCAGATGTCCTTGAGATACACCGGCTTGCCGTCCTTGCCCCGGCCGATCGCGTCCTTGGTCAGGTCCAGGTCGACGGTGCCGGCCAGCGCGTAGGCGACGACCAGCGGCGGCGAGGCCAGGTAGTTCGCCTTCACCAGGGGGTTCACGCGGCCCTCGAAGTTGCGGTTGCCGGAGAGCACGGCCGAGACGATCAGGTTCTTGTCGGAAACGGCCTTCGCGACCTCGGGCGGGAGCGGCCCCGAGTTGCCGATGCAGGTGGTGCAGCCGTAGCCGACGAGGTGGAACTTCATCTTCTCGAGCGGCTCCACCAGGCCGGCCTTCTTCAGGTAGTCCATGACGACCTTGGAGCCCGGCGCGAGAGAGGTCTTCACCCACGGCTTCACCGACAGGCCCTTCGCGGCCGCCTTCTGGGCGACCAGGCCCGCGGCGACCAGCACCGACGGGTTCGAGGTGTTCGTGCAGGAGGTGATCGCCGCGATCGTCACCGCGCCGTGGCCGATCTTGTAATCCTTGACCGGCACCTCGGTGCCGGCGGGGGCGGGGAGGTTGCCTTTCTTGTCCTTCTCCTTGAGGAAGCCGGGGAGGGCGTCGTTCCACTGCTTCTTGACCGCGCCCAGCTCGATGCGGTCCTGAGGGCGCTTGGGGCCGGCCAGGCACGGCTTCACCGTCGCGAGGTCCAGCTCCAGGCCCTCGGCGAACGCGGGCTCGACCTTCTCGTCGCGGAAGAGGCCCTGCGCCTTGCAGTAAGCCTCGACCAGCGCGATCTCGTCCTCCGGGCGGCCGGTCAGCCGCAGGTAGTCGAGCGTGCGCCCGTCCACCGGGAAGAAGCCGACGGTCGCGCCGTACTCCGGCGCCATGTTCGCGAGCGTCGCGCGGTCGGCGAGCGACAGTCCGGCGACGCCCGGGCCGTAGTACTCGACGAACTTGCCGACGACGCCCTTCTTGCGCAGCATCTCGGTCGCCGTCAGCACCGCGTCGGTCGCCGTCGCGCCCTCCGGCAGACGGCCGGTCAGGCGGAAGCCGACGACCTCGGGGATCAGCATCGGCACGGCCTGGCCCAGCATCGCCGCCTCGGCCTCGATGCCGCCCACGCCCCAGCCCACCACGCCCAGGCCGTTGATCATCGTCGTGTGCGAGTCGGTCCCGATGCAGGAGTCCGGGTAGGCGACCCCGTCCAGCGTCCACACCACCTTGGCCAGGTACTCCAGGTTCACCTGGTGGACGATGCCCGTCTCCGGCGGCACCGCGCGGAAATTGGCGAAGGCCTTCTGCCCCCACTTGAGGAACGAGTAGCGCTCCTTGTTGCGCGCGAACTCGGTCTCCGAGTTCAGGCGGAACGCGTCGGAGGTCCCGAAGAAGTCCACCTGCACCGAGTGGTCGATCACCAGGTCCACCGGCTGGAAGGGGTTGATGCGCTTGGGGTCGCCGCCCAGCTTCTTGACCGCGTCGCGCATCGCGGCCAGGTCCACCACCGCGGGCACGCCGGTGAAGTCCTGCATGACGACGCGCGCCGGCATGAAGAACACCTCACGCTCGGCGGGCTTGACGCCGACGGTCTTCGCGACCGCCTCGATGTCGCCCTTCTTGACGACGGCGCCGTCCTCGTGGCGCAGCAGGTTCTCGAGGAAGACCTTCATCGAGAGCGGCATCTTCGACAGGTCGAAGCCTTGTTCGCCGAGCGCGGTCAGGCTGAAGTAGTCGAACTTCTTCTGGCCGACCGTCAGGCTCCGGCGGGTCTTGTAGCTGTCGAGGCGGGGATTCTTCATGGCGGAAGCTCCTTTCATGCGGCGTCGGACCTATCTTATCATTTCACCGTGAGCCTCGAATTGACGGTGCTGGGGTCCGGCGCGTACGCGCCGGGCCGCGAAGGGAAGGTGCGCAATCCCGCCGGCTACGCGGTGCGCGCCGGCGACGACCTGGTCCTGCTGGACCTGGGCTTCGGCAACGTGCGCCAGCTGGCTCGCGCGCGCCTGGACCCCTCCGAGGTTTCGGACCTGTTCCTGACCCACGCCCATCCCGACCATTGCGGCGACCTGCCGGCCCTCCTCTTCCTGTTCCGCTCCGGCCCCAAGCCGCGCTCCGGGCGCCTGCGCGTGTGGGGCCCGGCCGGGACGCGCGCGCTCGTCGCGGGTCTGTGCCGCGTTTGGACCCCGTGGCTGGACCCGCGCGGCTACGCGCTGGAGGTCCGCGAGCTCTCCGACGGCGGCGAGGTCCAGGGCCTGGGCTGGGTCGTGGAGGCCAAGTCGGTCCCGCACACCACCCGCGCGCTCGCCTACCGCATGAGCCGCGGCTCCGCGAGCCTGGTCTACACCGGCGACATGGAGTACGACCCGTCCTTCGCCCGCTTCGCGGCGTCCTGCGACCTCCTCCTGGTCGAGTGCACCTGCGCCGAGGACGACGCCATCCCCGGCCACCTGTCCCCGCGCCAGGCCCTGCAGATCGCGCGCGACAGCCGCTGCGGCCGCGCGCTCCTCACGCACCTGAGCGACGCGTCGGCCGCCGCCGCCGCGCGCCTGCTCGCCGGCGAGCCGCGCGCGGAGCTGGCGCGCGACCTGATGCGCCGCCGGATCTGACGCGGCGCGGGAGCCCGGGCGATGGGTCTTGACGGATTCGGGGCCTGCTTCTACACTGAGCGCATGGCCAAGACGAAAGCCGCGGCGAAAGCGGCCAAGACGAAGAAGACGAAGAAGCCCGCCGAGGATCATGAGGACGCCCACGAGCGCCACACGGCGGAGCGCGTGATGCAGGCCGTGCTCGCCGAGTCCAAGGTCGAGGCGGAGACGCCGCGCGTGGACGTGTGGGTGTCCATCGAGTGCCCGCACTGCGACGAGAGCGCGGAGCTCCACGTGATCTCCGAGATGGACGGCCAGTCCATCGACCAGAACTGCACGGTCTGCTGCCGCTCGTTCGTCGCCCACGTGGAGATCGACGAGGGCGAGGCGAACGTCGGCGTCGAGGCGGCCTGAGGCCGTGACGGACGCGCCGGCCTGCCGGCTCCCGTCCGGCGGCGCCCCGGACGACGCCGTGGCCCGGGTGCTGGCGATGCGGACCTTCGCGGTCGTCGGCTGCTCGCCCAAGCCCGAGCGCCCCTCGCACTACGTCTCGGCGTATCTCCAAGAGCGCGGCTACCGGATCGTGCCGGTCAACCCCGGCCATCGCGAGCTGCTGGGCGAGACCTGCTATGCGTCGGTCGCCGACATCCCGTTCCCGGTGGACGCGGTCGTCGTGTTCCGCCGGCCCGAGGAGGCGCTGACGCCGATCCTGGAGGCCGTGGCCAAGGGGGCCAAGGCCGTCTGGCTCCAGGACGGGATCACGCACCCCGAGGGCGAGGCTCTCGCGCGCAAGGCCGGCCTGATCGTCGTCTCCGACGACTGCCTGATGCGCCGCCATTCCCGCGCCGGCCTCTGAGCCGACTTCCTCCCATAGCATGATCGTTGCTCCCGTCTTTTAAGGGAGCAGGCCGGACCTTCCGGCCGGGAGCGCCGCAGTGGCCGATCCGACGGCGGTCAAGACGGGGGCGGTCTCGAGAGACGAGCGGGCGCGAACGGCCCGGCGGTTGGACCTGCTCGGCGTCCTGGAGCGCGCGGTCAAGACCGTCCTCCTCTACCCGCCGTCCAGCCCCCAGCCCGGCGAGTTCCGCGCGCGCCTGCACGCGCGCCTGACGGGCTACCTGGAGCAGGAGGGAGCGTTCATCGTCCAATCCCGGGCGGGGGCCCTGGTCAGCGGGGACGCGGTCCTGCGCGGCGAGGCCGGCGGCGAGGAGAGCCTGGCCGGGACCTTGGCGCGGGACGGCGTGCGGCGGGTGGCGTTCCTGCCCGGCCTGACGGACGGGGACCTGGCCGCGTTCCTGGAGGCGGTCCGCGCCGCGGTGACGGGACGGGGCGCGGGCGAGGACCTGGCCGCGGCGCTATGGCTGGCCGCGCCCAAGACCGTGCGCTGGGAGACGATCGGGGAACTGGACGACTCCGCGGTGGAGAACCTGGAGGCGGGACTGCGCTCCGGAGCGGGACGAGGCTTCGGCGCGGGAGCCGGGGCGGACTTCGCGGCGGTGGTGCGCGCCGAGGGCGGCGGAATTCCCGCCGGCGCCGGCGCCGGCCGCGCCGAGAAGGAAGAGGGCGGCGCGGCGCCCGCGTCCGCGGACCCGGCCGCGGGACGCGGCGCCCCCGGAGAGCCGGTGCCCCTGGAGGCCGCCCGCATCCTGGGCGCGCTGGCCGACCTCTCCGGGGAGGGGGAGGCGCTGGCGGCCTGCCGCCGCGAGGCCGAGGCCTTCGACCCGGAGGCCGCCGTGGGCGGGATCCTGCTGGAGCTCGTCTCCCTCGAGGACGAGCCCGAGGGCTTCGCCGAGTCCTGCGGGCTGGCCGACGATTACTACGACCGCTTCGTCGAGCGCGGCCGCTTCGCCGCGGCCCTGCGCCTGCGCCGGGGCCTGGCGGCGCGGGAGGCCGAGTCCCGCGCCGCTTCCGCCTTCGACCGGGCCGACCGTCTGGACGAGATCCTGCTCCGGGGCGCGCAGGCGCAGGGCACGGCGCGCCTGACGGGCGCCTTGGACGCGGCCGGGGCGGACCTGGAGGCCGGCACGCTCCTGCTGGCGGACCTCCCGGACGCGTGCGTGCCGGGACTGGTGGACGCGCTCGGACGCCTGGACCGTTATCCGGCGCGAAAGCTCGTCTGCGACGCGCTGGCCGAGAAGGGCGCGCGGCGCGTGGACGACCTGGCGCCGGGGCTCTCCGACAAGCGCTGGTTCGTGGTGCGCAACACGGCCTTGGTGCTCGGACGCATCGGCGGGGAGCGCGCCTGCGCCCTCCTGGAGACCGCGGCCCGCCATGGCGAGGAGGCGGTGCGCCGGGAGGCCGTCACGGCCCTGGCGCGGCTGGCCGGCCCCGAGTCGAGCCGCATCCTGCGCGCGGTCCTGGCCGACCCCGCGCCGCTCCTGCGCCTGAAGGCCGTGCGCGCCCTGGCGGAGCGGGCGGACGCGGAGTCCCGCGAGGCCATCGCCGCGCGCGTCCTGGCCCCCGCCTTCCGGCGCCTGCCGGAGCCGGAGCAGGCCGAGTGGCTCTCGGCGCTGGCGCGCGCCGGCGGCGACGCGGCCCTGCCGGCCTTCCGGACGCTGGTCGAGCCGCGGTTCCTGCGCGACTGGGGCGCGCGGCGCCTGCTGGCCCTGAGGGCCGTCGCCGCCCTGGGCGACGCGTCGGGGCCGGCGACGCGGGCCTGGCTGGAGGAGCTGCTGCGCGGCCGGGACGCACTGCGGCGCGACGAGGCCGAGCGCGCGCTGGCGCGCCGCCGCGCGCGGGAAGGAGGCGCGCCATGACCCCCGACGCCGCGCCCGCGGCCCCGCCGGTCGCCGCCGAGCTGGTCCACCGCCTTTACGTCCTGCTCAAGGCCGCCTCGGTGTACGGGCGCGGCAACGAGGGCTACCGGCGCCATTCCGAGGAGGCACGGGAGGTCCTGCGCCGGGCCCAGGCCGAGGAGGGGGACTTGCGCATCGAGGCGCGCGAGGGCCGGCTCTTTCTGAACCGGCGGCCGATCCGCTTCCAGAGCGAGGCCTCCGCCGCGGTCCGCTTCTTGTGCGAGGAGATGGCGCGCCGCGGGGTCGGCGTCGTGGAGTTCGCGGCCGGCTGCGCGCCGGACACGCTGGACGCGTTCGCCTTCGCCTTCCAGGCCACCCGCCCGCGGCGCGGGGAGGGGCTCGACGACCTGCGCGCCCGCCTGCGCGACGCGCACGCCTCCGGCGTGTCCGTGGAGGAGGACGTGCCCGCCGGCGAGGGCGCGGCGGCCGAGGAGGCCGACGCGGCCGCGCTGGCGCGCAGGGCCTTCTTGCGCGCGCTGACCGTGGTCCAGGACGCGATGAAGCGCCAGCGCGCCGGGCAGCCGGTGGAGCTGGCGCGGGCCCGCCGGGCGGTGCACGGCCTGGTGGACCGCGTGATCGCCGACCCGCAGGCGCTCTTCGAGCTGGGGGCCCTGCGCAGCTTCGACGCGTACACCTACGCGCACTGCGTGAACGTGTCGGTCTACGCGGTCGCCATCGGCGCGCGCCTGGGGCTGGACCGGGCGCGCCTGGCGGAACTGGGCTTCGGCGGGCTGTTCCACGACCTGGGCAAGGCGCGCCTGCCGATCGGGCTCATCGACAAGCCCGACGAGTTCGACGACGCGGATTGGAGGCGGATGCGCCGGCACCCGGCGCTGGGGGCCAAGTCCCTGCTCGGCCTCAAGCGCGACGCCGACCGCGTGCTGGCGCGCGCCATCTCGATGGCCTTCGAGCATCACCTCGGCGCCGACGGCTCGGGGTACCCGCGCCTGAAGGCCCCGCGCCGGCCCGACCTGTTCTCCCGCATCTGCGCCGTGGCCGACGCGTTCGACGCGCTGACCTCCGGGCGCGTCTACCAGAAGACGCCGATGGGCCCCGACGAGGCGCTGCGCCGCATGGCCTTGCGCGCGGGGTCCTCGTTCGACGCCTTCCTCCTGCGCGCGCTGATCGGCGCCGTCGGGGTCTTCCCCATCGGGACCGTGCTCCTGCTGGACGACGGGGAACTGGGCGTCGTCTGGCGCAACGACCCGAACGACCTCCTGCCCCGAGGGTCAAGGTCTTCGCCGACGCGCGCGGCGCCCGGGCCTCCCGCGTCGTCGACCTCGCGGAGACCGACCCGGAGACGGGCCGGCCGCGGCGCACGGTCGCGCGCATGGTGGACCCGGAGCGCCACGGGCTGAACGTGGAGGCGCTGCTCAACGCCGGGGCGGACTAGGCGGGAGCCGGGCCAGGAACCAGTCCCGGGCCAGGCCCGCGACCGTCTCCAGCGCGCCGGGCTCCTCGAAGAGGTGCGAGGCCCCGGGAACGATCTCCAGGCGCGTCTCGCCGCCCAGGGCGCGCGCCGCGCTCTCGTTCATCCCGATCACCGGCCCGTCGTCGCCGCCGACGATCAGCAGGACGGGAGCGGCCACGCGCGGCAGGGCCCGCGGCGCCAGGTCCGGGCGGCCTCCGCGCGAGACCACGGCGAAGACTCGCCCGGGACGGGCGGCGGCGGCCTCCAGCGCCGCGGCCGCGCCGGTGCTCGCCCCGAAGAGGCCCACGGCGAGCTCCGCCGTGCGCGGGTCGCGCGCCGCCCAGTCCACCGCGGCCGTCAGGCGGCGGGACAGCAGCGGGATGTCGAAACGCAGCTCCGCGGTCGCGTCGTCGAGCTCCCCTTCCGCGCGGGTCAGCAGGTCCAGCAGCAGGGTGGCCAGGCCCGCGCGCCGCAGGGTCTGCGCGACGAAGCGGTTGCGGGGGCTGAAGCGGCCGCTGCCGCTGCCGTGCGCGAAGACGACCAGCC
>JAJXTZ010000201.1 GCA_021783355.1 bacterium
GCCCCTCCAGCGCCGCCATCAGGAGGGCATCGGACACCCCGACGTCCGCGCGCACGCGCACCAGGGAGAGGTCCGCGCCCTCGGGCGGGAACGCGAGCGCCCCCTCGGGCGCGACCGTCAGCGCCAGCCCCTGCGCGCGCGGGTCCGGCGGCGCCAGCGGATACTCGGGCAAGGCGCGGCGCGCGGTGAAGCCGCGGCGCTGGAGCTCCAGCGAGAACGCGTACAGCTCGTGCTCCGGCACCGACAGCCACAGCGCGCCCGACAGCGGCAGGGCCGCGCGCGGCGCCGTCTCGAAGCGCGCCAGGGTCGCCGCGTCCAGGCCCGCCGCCGAGAAGGCCGCGGACAGCGCCTCGGGGTCCGACGCGTCCGCGAAGGCGGACGGCGCCCCCGAGCGCGGCGTGACGATCAGGTCCAGCGGCCCCAGCGCGGCGTCCACGCCCGGGACGCCCGCCCCGGTGGGGTCCGGCGCGGCGGTCGGCTCGTCGAGCGGCACGCCCGCGGCGCGGGCCAGCATCTGGACCAGCTCCGCCAGCGCGCCCGGCCGCCCCAGCGCCGGCTTGTTGCGCAGCACGAAGGCGGTGACGGCGGACTTCAGCGGGTCGCGGCGCAGGCGCGCGACGAAGTCGCGGTCCTGCGCCGCCGCCGGGAAGAAGCGCGAGAGCGTGCGCGTCAGGGCCAGGTTCTCCGGGCCCGCCGCGTCGAGCAGGTCGGTCACCACGCGGTCGCTGATCGCCTCCGGCGCCGCCTCCGCGATGTTGGCCAGCCCGGCCGCCGCGAGGTGGCGGATGTTGCCGCGCTCGGCCCGGTCGCGCACGCGCGCCGAGAGGGCCTCGGCCTCGGCGGCGTCGGCCTGCATCCCCAGCTGGCCGGCCAGCCAGACCGACGCGTAGCGCGCGCGCTTGTCGGGGTTCGTCGTCTCCTTCACGATGCGCCCCGCCCCGCCGCGGTCGCCCCGGCGCGCCAGCGCGTAGGCCGCGTAGACGCCCGTGTCCCAGCGCGGGTCGGACGCGGCCTTCTGCAGGAGCACGTCCACCGAGTGGGTCGGGATCTCGGCCAGCGCCAGGAAGGCGGTCTGGCGCACGCGCGCGTCGGCGTCGCCCAGGCCCGCCTCGGCCAGGGCCATCGCCGCGGCCGGAGAGCGCATGTTGAGCAGCGCGAAGGCCGCGCGCTGGCGCACCAGCCAGACCGGGTCCTTGAGCGCCGCGATCAGTCCGGGCAGCTCCCGGTCGCGGGCCGCGTTGAAGCGCCGCACCGCGTCGGCCTGCGCCGCGTTGCCGGCGGCGGCGCGGTCCAGCATCTCGGGGTCCTCCGGCGGCTCTTCCTCCGACCCGTCCGGCAGGGCGGCCTCCGGCGCGGCGGCCGCCGGCGGCGCCTTGGCGGCCGGGGCCTGCGCGTAGACCCGGTCCTCGGCGTCGCTCACGGCCTTCAGGCGCTCGATCCAGCCCCAGTCCGCGGAGGCCGCCGGCGCGGCGCCGACCAGGCGGCGCAGGCGCGAGACCCAGGTGCGTCCCGCGGCTTCGCCCACGAGCCTCACCGCGGCCCAGGCGTCGGCCAGGCCCGCGCCCTGGAACCAGAGGGGCGCCTCCAGGTCCGCCGCGGTGCGCATCAGGATGGCCTTGACCGCGAAGGGCAGGTTCTCCGCCGCCCACGGGGTCATCGCGCCGGTCGATTTCAGGGCCAGCTTGACCAGGAGCGCGATCCCGGCCACCGCGGGGTTCGACATCGAGGTGCCCGACATCCCGGTGTGGCGGCCGTCGGGCAGGTCCGAGGACGAGCGCGGCGCGTCCTTGGACTTGGCGGAGTAGACGCCGTTCTTGTAGACGTTGGTGGAGCCGGGCTCCGTGGTCACGTCGCCGCCGATGCCGGTGATCTCCGGCTTCAGCCGCCAGCGGCGCACGGCGTAGCGGCGGTCGGAGTCGGGGCCGACGGAGCTGTAGAAGGCGATCTCCGGGCGGCCGTCGTCCAGGCTCTTGGCCGCGGCCGCCACCGACAGGACCTCGGCGCCGGCCGACGGCTGGGAGAGGGTCCGGTCGAACGGCCCGGAGTTGCCGGCGCTGGCGGTCACGATCGGGTACTCGCCGGCCGCGTTCTTGTGCTTGGTCAGCTCCGAGAAGAACTCGGCCAGGTTGTCGGCGGACGAGCCGCGCGAGCCCAGGCTGGCGCTGATCACGTCGTAGTCGCTCTTCTGCGCGACCGCGGCGGCGCCCATGATCTCGCCGTCGGAGGCCCCCGACTGCTCGCGCGAGAAGACCTTGGCCATCGTGCCGCGCGCGCCCCAGGCCATGCCGGTGAACGGCTTGCCGCCCGAGATCGAGATGCCGGCCACGTGGGTGCCGTGGCCGATCCAGTCCTCCGGCCCCTCGTTGACCATGTCCACCACGTCCAGGCGCCCGCCGAAGTCCTCGTGCGCGGCGTCGGCCCCGGTGTCGATCCACATGATGCGGCCGTCCTTGCCCGTGATCCCCGCCTTCCACACCGGCGGGACCGCCATCAGGCCCGGAGACTCGACCAGGTGCGGCTCGAAGCTCGCGTCGGAGCTGGCGACCCGCACCGACTCGGCCCCGGTCTTCACGAAGCGCTTGAGCGCGGCCGCGCGGCGGCGCGGGACCGTCACGTAGATCTCCTGGCGCCCCACGTCGTCGCCGAACACGTGGCGCACCACCACGCCCAGCGCGTCGAAGCGCTTGAGCTGGCCGCCGAAGCCCGCCTCCGTCAGCGCGGCCCGCGCGGCGGCCTGCCCCGCGGGCGAGTCGTCGGCGCGCGGCACGGAGGTCTCCAGGCGCCCGCCCTTGAGCGGCCGCAGCCAGAGGCCCACGCGCGCCTCCAGCTTGCGCAGGACCAGGATGTGGCCGCCGTTCTCCAGGTCCACGCGCGTCACGCGGAACTGCCCGCCGTCCGGGGACTCCCAGTAGCGCAGCAGGCGCTCCCAGACCGCGGCCCCGTGGTCGTCGGGACCGAAGGACAGGAAGCCCAGGCCCCGGTCCTGCAGGCCCTCGTAGAGGGAGTCGGTCAGCGCGGCCACGCCCACGCCCTTGAGCTGGGTGGACGCGATCTGCCGCCACAGGCGGCGCACGTCGGACTCGAAGGCCTGGCGCGCCTTCGCCGGGGCGCGCGTGCGCCGCAGGCGCTCGGCCTTCTCGGCGAGGTCGGCGTAGGCGCGGGCGTCGGCGCTGCCCGGCGCGAAGGCCCCGGCGCGGGAGACCAGGCGCGTGGAGAGCACGTACAGGCTGTCGAGGCGCCGCAGGACCGTGGCCAGGCGCGCGGAGTCGCGCGAGTCCGGCGCAGGCAGCAGCGCGGCCGGCCCGCCCAGGACCACGGCCTGATACCTGCCCGGCGCCGCGTCCAGGACCTCTCCCGGGGCCGCGGCGCGGCGCGAGGTGACCCGCGCCAGGCCGCCGGAGAGGCCCGCGTAGAGCGCGGGATCCTCCAGCTCCTTGGAGCCGGGGTTGAGGACCAGGACCTCGTACGGGCGCGCGCGGTGCAGGGAGATCCGGGACTGGGTCAGCGCGCGCTCCAGCTCCGAGATCGTGAGGCCCTTGAGGGCCTTGGGGCCGCGCAGCTCGGCCGCGCGAGCGCGGCCCTCGGAGGCGATCTCGCCGAGGAGCCCGCGCAGGCCGCGGCGCGGAGGACCCCGCGTCGGCGCGGCCTTCCAGTGATGGAGCTCGTGGACCAGGACCATCCGGAACAGGAACGGGGAGGCGATCAGCTCGGGGCGCACCCAGATGGAGCCGCGCGCGGCGAAGGCGAAGGTCAGGTCCGTGCCGCGCCCCCCCGGCCGGTAGGGCTTGATCAGGGAGGCCGCGTTGGCGTCCAGGCGCCCGTCCATCACCTCGCGGCGCACGAAGGCGTGGAACTGGTCGTCGGTGACCCCGCGCCCGCGGCGCACCGCGTAGGCGAAGACCGCCGCGTCGAAGGCCGCGTTGACGGCGAAGGCCCCCGTGACCGCCAGCGCGGTCGCCGACGCGATCCCCAGCGCGCCCAGCGCCAGCGCGGGCGCGGAGTGCGCGGCGAGCGCCGCCGTCGCCCAGCCCGCGGTCTTGGCCGCCAGCCAGCCCGCGCCCGAGAGCGCGGTCAGGATCAGCGGGAACTTGGCCGAACGCTCCTGGCGTTCGGCGCGCGGGGGCAGGGGC
>JAJXTZ010000202.1 GCA_021783355.1 bacterium
GCCGTCGCCCCCGCCGCCCCGCCCGCGGCTGCGCTCTTCGCCGCCGCCGCCCCCGCCGTCGACGGCGCGGCCTTCTACCCGCGCGTGTCGGACCCGCGCGCCGGCCCCGCGCGCGACCTGCCCCGCCAGATCGAGGCCGTGCGCGCCGCCGCGCTGCGGGCCCTGGCGTCGCTGCGCGAGAGCGTGTCCCGCGGGGATTGGAACGGGCCCGGGACCACCCTGGACGGCCCGTGCTGCGGCGACGCCGCGCCAAAGCTGGCGGTGCTCCTGCGCGCGCAGGGGATTCCGGCGCGCCTGATCGAGGGCGAGTTCCATTACTACGTCGCGCTGGACCTCCCCGAGGGCCAGGTGGTCGTGGACCCAACCGTGCGCCAGTTCTTCGGCCGCAAGGACGCCCCGCCGAGCGTGCCGACCGTGTTCGTCGGCGACGTCGCCGCGCTCCACGGCCTGTTCGCGCGCCACGCCCTGGCCAAGACCACGCGATACGACCCGTCACGCATCTATTTCCGCGACGCGCGCGTGCGCGAGCACGCCCTCAGGGTCTTGGACGCCGAGGTCCGGCGCGGCTCCGCGCCGGAGCACGAGCCGCTGCGGCGGTTCCTGGCCCGGCCGCCGCCCGCGCTCCCGGCCGCGCCGGAGCTGATAGTCCCGTAGGACGGGGACGCGGGGTCAGCCGAGCTTGTACTTGACGCCCATGCCGCCCGCCGGCCAGTCGAAGACGATGTTGTCGTACGGGCAGATCATCCGGGCGGCCCCGCATTCCACGCAGTTCTCGTAGTTGACGACGATCTTCTTGTGGGCGTCCTCCCACTCGTAGACCTTCGCCGGGCAGACCTTGGTGCAGGGCTTGTCCGCGCACTTGAGGCACGGCGAGTCCGCGGCCGCGTTCTTCAGCGAGATGTGGGACTCGGGGGACTTCTTCCAGTCCAGGTGGCCGAGCTTGGTCTCGACCGTCGTCTCGATCTTGATGTCCTTGATGTCCATCAGATGGCCACCTTCCTCAGCGGGAAAAGGTCCTTGGCGACACGCAGGAAGCCGCGCGCGCGCACCATGCCCAGGGCCTTCTTCAGGTGCTCGCGCTTGGGCACGCCGTCGGCGGAGAATCGCAGCTGGGCCAGCTCGCAGGCCAGCTTCGGGTAGAACTCGAGGAACCCCGGCGAGTTCTCGACGTGCTCCTCGAGGTCCTGGATGTCCTCCATGTCCGGCAGGACGTAGGAGGCCTTGAGCTTGGCCTCGTAGGCGGAGAGCGCCGCCTTCGTGAAGTCGCCCTTCTTCTTGGCCTCGATCACCGTCTCGCCGGCGAGCTTGCCCGCCGTCATGGCCAGGTTCGAGCCCTCGCGGTAGGCCGGGTTCGTCATCTGCGCGGCGTCGCCGGCGACGAGGAAGCCGTCGGCGGCCAGGGGCGGCATGGACTTGTAGCCGCCCTCGGGGATCAGGTGCGCCGAGTACTCCAGGGTCTTGCCGCCGGAAATCAGTTTCTTGACCAGCGGGTGGGCCTTCACGGCCTCCAGGTGGTCGGCCGGGCGCAGGCCCTTCTTCTGGTAGTCGGACAGCTTGCAGCCGACGCCCAGCGCCAGCGACTCCTTGTTCGTGTACAGGAACGCGTAGCCGAGCATCCCGAGCGAGACCGAGCCGAACATCTCCATCGTCGCGCCCTCGCCGGGGTTCAGCTGGAAGCGGTCCTCGATGACTTTGGAGTCCAGCGCGATGACCTCCTTGGCGCCGAGGGCGACCTCGGAGGGCTTCAGTTCGTCGATGAAGCCGGCCTTCTGCGCGAGCATTGAGTTCACGCCGTCGCAGGCGATCACCACCGAGGCGGTCAGCTCGTCGCCGTCGGAGGTCTTGATGCCGGCGATCTTCCCGGAGGCGTCCTTGACGACGTCCCGCACGGTCACGCCGCAGAACACCTCGGCGCCGGCCTCCTCGGCCTTCTTCGCGTACCACTGGTCGAAATGGACGCGGATGATCGTGTAGCAGTTCGGGATCCCTTCCAGGAACTT
This sequence comes from bacterium, assembly GCA_021783355.1. Taxonomy (GTDB): domain Bacteria; phylum Elusimicrobiota; class Elusimicrobia; order UBA1565; family UBA9628; genus GWA2-66-18. Next base: position 2,001 of record JAJXTZ010000202.1, read on the forward strand.
CTGGGAGCGGTAGCCGACGGTCACGAACGAGTCGTCGGTGGTGATGCAGGTCTTCTGCTCCACGATCGGGCGCTCGACGGGGGCGTCGGGAGCCTTCCAGAACTCGGGGACGATCTCGTGGAGCATCTTCGAGTACAGCACGGCCCCCTGCACGTTCTTGGCGCCGGGGTACTCGCCGCGCTCCAGCACGACGACCTTCAGGCCGGCGCGGGCCATCGTGATCGCCGCCGAGAGGCCGGCCGGTCCGGCACCGACGACGATCGCGTCGTAGGACGGTTCTTCGGGCATCGAGCCTCCGAGGCCCCGGTCAGGAGCCGGCGCGGCGCTCGGCCGCGTCTTGGACGGTCTTCAGCAGCTCCTCGGCCTTGAAGGGCTTGGTCATGAAGCCGACGACCTGGGGGAACTTCTGGAACAGGGTCTTGGAGGGTTCCAGCGCCGTCAGGACCACGATCGGAAGATCCTTGGTGGACGGCTCCTGGGAGAGCTTGAGCTGGAGGGAGTAGCCGTCGATGCCGGGGAGCATCACGTCGAGGACCAGCACGTCGGGGCGGACCTTGGCGATCTCGTCCCAGGCCGCGCGGCCGTTGTCGCAGGTGTGCACCTCGAAACCGGCCTGCTCGAGGGTGTACTTGACGAGGGCGAGCATTTCCGGCTCGTCGTCGATCGCCAGCACTTTCTTGGCCATGTCTCTCCTCTGATGTCCGTCGGGAGCGAAGGTATCAATTCCTCCCGGCGAGCGTCAAGAATCGCCGCGGAAGAACTCCAGCGGCGGCTCCACGCCCTGGCGGCGCAGGCGGTCGTAGAAGCGCGGCATCGCGCCGGTGGGGCGCAGCCGCGCCTCGAGGCCGCCGGGGCCGCGGCGCAGGTCCATCGTGAAGAGGTCCGCCATCGAGACGGTCTCCACCTCCAGGCCCGTGATCTCGGAGACTTGGACCACGCGGCGCGAGCCGTCGGCCAGGCGCGCCATGAACACGATGAAATCCACCGCGCTGACGATGTTCTGGCGCACGGCCTTGAGCGGCATGTCCATCCCGGCCTGCAGGACCAGCGTCTCCAGGCGCGCGACCGCCTCGCGCGCGGAGTTGGCGTGCAAGGTGGTCATCATGCCGTCCTGGCCCACGTTCATCGCCTGGAGCATGTCGGCGGCCTCGGGCCCGCGCGTCTCCCCCACGATCACGCGATCGGGGCGCATGCGCAGGACGTTGATCATCAGCTCGCGCAGGGTCACGTCGGGGAGGCCCGCGGCGTCGCGCAGGCGCGTGCGCAGGTAGAGCACGTGGGACTGGGGAAGCGTCAGCTCGGGCGTGTCCTCCAGCACCAGGATGCGCTCGTCGGGCCCCAGGCGCCCGCACAGCGCCGAGAGGAGCGTGGTCTTTCCGGAGCTGGTCCCGCCCACGATCAGCAGGTTCATCTTCTGGCGCACGCAGTAGTCCAGGAAGCCCGCGCAGCCCTTGGACAGCGCGTTGGCCTGCGCCAGCTGGCCCAGCCCCGGGCGCCGGCCCGGGCGCTTTCGCACCGTGACGGTCAGGCCCTTCGCCAGCGGCGGGGCCAGCACGTGCACCCGCGAGCCGTCGGTGGCGCTCAGGTCCGCGTACGGACGCAGCGGGCCGAACTCCTCGGCCGCCCCCACCACGCCGCGCACGAAGGCCAGCGCGTCCTGCGGACCCACCCGCGCGTCCAGGAGCTGAAGGCGCGGGCCGCCCTTCTCCACATACACCGACCCGTCGTCGTTGATCATCAGCTCGACGACGGCAGGGTCCTCGAACGCCGCCACCAGCTTCTCAATCTCGGGCACGCGCGCATCGTACCAAATCCCGGCGCGGACGCGGGACGGCCCGGGACGCTAATCGACGGCCGGGCTGACCAGGCTGCGGAACGCCCCGGCCAGCTCCGCGCCGCTGCGGAAGCGCCGCGCCGGGTCCGCGTCCAGCGCGCGAGCGAAGAAGGCGTCGACGCCGACCGGGAGCCCCGGCGACACGACGGACGGCGGCCGGAACCGTCCCAAGCTGCGCGAGACGGTCTCCTCCTCCGGCGGGTACGGGGAGCGCCCGGTCAGGCGCTCGTAGAGCGACTCGGCCAGGGCGCGCGCCGCCTCCGGGTCGGCGGCCGCGGCGGCG
>JAJXTZ010000203.1 GCA_021783355.1 bacterium
GAACTTGCCCTTTTCCACGACCTTGAAGTACTGCGGCACGGCGATCGCGGCCAAGATGCCGATGATCAGCACGACGACGAGCAGCTCGATCAGCGTGAAGCCGGCTTGGGCCCGGCGCTTGGCGCGGAGAAGGACGGGCTGATTCATGGATGAGACCTCGCTGGGTGCGGCGTATTGAAACCTCGAGATTCTATATAATCCTCGGGTGCCGCGCATCCTTCTTATCGAAGACGAGGCCTCGATCGCGCGAGCCGTCGAGAAGACGCTGACCATGGCCCCCGGGTTCTCGCTGGACTGGGTGGGCGACCCCGACAAGGCCGTGATCGAGGCCATCGCCCGCAAGCCGGACCTGGTCCTGCTCGACGTGCGTCTTCCGGGGGGCGACGGGCGCGTGATCCTGCAGGCCCTCAAGGAGAACGCGGCCACGCGCTCCCTGCCCGTGATTCTGCTGACCGGGCTGGCCGGCGAGGGGGACAAGGTCCTGGGCCTCAACCTGGGCGCGGACGACTACGTGGTCAAGCCCTTCGGCGCGATGGAGCTGCTGGCGCGCATCCAGGCCGTCCTGCGCCGCAGCGGGCCCGGCGCGGCGACGCGGCGCACCGCCAAGGCCGGCGGCCTGGAGCTGGACGCCTCCCAGCGCTCGGCCCTGCTCGACGGTGAGGCCCTGCGACTCCAGCCGCGCGAGTTCGAGGTCCTGTTCCTCCTCGCCGCCCACGCGGGGCAGGTCCTCTCCCGCGACTTCCTGATCGAGAACACCTCCAGCTACGGCCGCGGCGTGCCCACGCGGAGCCTGGACACGCACATCAAGAACCTGCGCAAGAAACTGGGCCGCAAGGGCGGGATGATCGTCACGGTGCCCAAGCTCGGCTACCGCCTTGACGCCTGAGGCGGGCCGCCGCCCGGTCTATTTCGCGTTCCAGGGGCTGTTCCTCGCCGTCCTGCTGCTGATGTCCGTCCTGCAGGGCCGCCAGGGCGCGGCGATCCTGGTGGTCCTGCTCTTCGCCTCGCTGGGCGCGGTCCGCGCGGTCTCCGACGAGGTCCTGGGAGACTGGCGCTTCCTGGCCGGGCTCTTCGTCGGCGACGCGCTGGCGGCGACGCTGATGCTGGACTGGGGCGGGCCCCGCAGCGGCCTGTTCCTGATGTTTCTCCTGCTGGTGTTCGGTTCGGCGCTGACGCGCAGCGCGCGCCAGCGCCTGCTCGTGGGCGGCGGGGCCGTCGCCCTGTACCTGGTCACGGGCTGGCGCGGCGGCTGGCCCTCGCAGAGCGAATTCTGGCTCCGGGCGCTCTTCCTGGCGGTGTCGGCGGCGCTGATGGCGGTCCTGGCCCGCGACGCCCAGCAGGCCCAGGAGGAGCAGCGCCGCCGCTACGAGGAGCGCCTGGTCCAGGTCGGGCGCCTGGCGACGCTCGGGCGCGTGGCCGGCGAGGTCGCGCACCGCATCAAGGGCCCGCTGACCACCATCGCGGTGGACGCGGAGGTCCTGGCCCACCGTCTTTCCGGCGACGCGCAGGCGCGCAAGGACCTCTCCGAGATCGCCTCCGAGGTGGAGCGCTGCAAGGTCATCCTGAAGGACCTGCTGGACCTGGGCCGCATCGAGGAGATGGACGACGCCCCGCTGGACCTTCGCGCCCCCGTGCGCGCCGCGCTCAAGACCCTGGCCACCCAAGCCAAGCGCCGCAAGGCGTCCCTGACCGCCTCCGGCCTGGACGCGCCGCTGCGCGCCCGCGGCGACGCGCCCCTGCTACAGGAGGCCGTGGCCGCGCTGCTGCAGAACGCGCTGGAGGCCGTCGCGGAGGGCGGCGCGGTCCGCGTCGAGGCCGCGACCGCCGGCGGCGTCCACCGCGTCGCCGTGATCGACGACGGGTCCGGGATCTCCCGTGCGGACCTGGAGCGGATCTTCGAGCCGTTCTTCACCACGAAGAAGGGCTCCGGCAGCGGCCTGGGGCTCTCGGCGGCCCTGCGCATCGCGGCCAAGCACGGCGGCAGCGTGGAGGCCGACAGCGCCGGCCCGGGGCGCGGCGCGCGCTTCACCCTCCTGATCCCGGCGGCTTAGGGCTTGGCGCCGGACCAGCTCGGCGTGGAGCTGGGGCCGGGGACGTCGCCGACGGGGCGGGGGGCGGAGCCGTCGGCGTCCATCGCGTAGATGCGCCGGCGGCCGTCGCGGGTGGAGGAGAAGGCCAGCACGCGGCCGTCGGGCGACCAGGTCGGGTCCTCGTTGGAGCCCTCGCCATGGGTCAACTGGCGGACCTGCGAGCCGGTCACGTCCACCAGGAAGATGTCCATCTTGTCGAAGCGGTTCGCGCGGCCGGCGAAGGCGATCCACTCGCCGGTCGGCGACCAGGCCGGGGAATCGCACCAGTTCAGGTTGGTCAGGCGCCGGGTCCGCTTGGTGGCCAGGTCCAGCAGGTAGATCTGCGGGTTGCCGGAGCGGTCGGAGACGAAGGCGGCCTGGCGCGCGTCGGGAGAGAAGGTCGGGGTGCTGTCCGCGCCGAAGTGGTAGGTCAGGCGCGAGACCTTGCCGGTGATCATGTCCTTCATGTAGAGATTGGGGCTGCGCCCGCGCGACAGGGTCATCAGCAGCTTGGTCCCGTCCGGCGAGAAGCCGCCGGCGATGTTGAGGCCCTGCTCGTTGGACACGACCGACACCTTGCCGGTCTCCAGGTCGATCAGGTACAGGTCGGGGTTGCCGGCGCGATAGCTGGTGTAGGCGATCTTGGTCCCGTCGGGGGAGAAGCGCGGCAGCAGGTCGATGGACTTGTCGTCGGTCAGGCGCTTGACGCCCTCGCCGTCGTAGTCCATCACGTAGACTTCCTTGTGGCCGGTCTGGCCGTTGACGAAGGCGATGCGCGTGCGCGCGAAGCCGTCGCGGCCGGTGGCGGCCTTGACCACGTCGTCGGCGATGCGGTGGGCGAGCGGGCGCATCCAGGCGGCGTCCTGGCGGTAGTAGCGCTCGAAGACGGCCTGTCCTCCGGCGGCGTTCTCCAGGCGCACCTGCGCGGTGATCTTGTCCGCGGCGCGGCCGATCGTCGCCTTCAGGCGCCAGGCGGCGCCGTCGGCGGGCGGCAGGCCGGGGCCCTCGTCGCGCACGTCGAAGCGGCGCGACAGCATCAGGTCGGAGCGCACCACGTCGCGCACGGACTTGGCGAGAAGCGCGTCCGCGCCGGCGCGCGGGTCGGCCGCGCTGAAGGCGGGCAGGGCCAGGACCGGCGGCGGGGCCGCTTGGGCGCCGCCGACCGACAGGCGCACCTCGGTCTGCGCGGAGAGCGGGGCGGCGAGCGCGGCCGCCAGCGCCAGCAGGCGGATCATGGGGCCGCGGCCTTCTTCTTCGGCCGCTTGACCGTCTTCGCGGGCCTCTTCGCGCGCTCCAGGCGCTTGAGGGCGGACTCGGCCTCGCGCGCCTCGCCGCTGCGCGGGAAGTCCGCCGTCACGGACTTCAAATAGGCCTTCGCCTCGGCGTCCCGATGGCCCAGGTGGAGCAGGCACAGCGCGTAGTGCAGGCGTGCGCCCGGGGTCTGGCCGCTTTTCGGGTACTTCTCCAGCACCGTCGCGAACCGCACCCCCGCGTCCTGCCAGCGGCTCAGGCCGAAGTAGGCCAGGCCCAGGTCGTAGGTGGCCACGTCGGTCAGCGCGCCGGACGGGAAGCGGCCCAGGTACTCGCCGAAGCCCGCGGCGGCCTGCGCGTAGTCGCGCGCCTGCAGGCGCTTGTCGGAGGCGACGAAGAGCTCGGTGGCGCTGGTCTCGCGCTTGGCCGCGTCGATGGCGGCCATCTGCTCCTGCAGGTCCTTTTGCTGGGCGGCCGACAGCGTCGCGCCCAGTTGGGTGACCTTGCCGGAGAGCTGCTCGCCCAGCGTGTCCAGCTTGGTCGAGAGCTGGTCCATGTTGCCCATCGAGGCCTTGACCGTCTCGGAGTACGCGGTCAGGTCCTCGTGCAGCTGGCCGATCTGGACCGAGAGGTCCGCCTGGTTGGCCTGCAGGGAGGAGACCGTCTTCTTCAGATCGGCGATCTGCGCCTTCAGATCGTCGGACTGCTGGGACAGGCCCAGCACGTCCTGCTGGGTGGCCACGCAGCCGGGCAGCGCCAGCAGGGCCGCCAGCGCCGCGGCGGCGCG
>JAJXTZ010000204.1 GCA_021783355.1 bacterium
CGCGGTGCGCGTGCGCGGCGGCGCGACCCTGACCGTCTCGTTCGACGGGAGCTCGACCCGCCTCGAAGGGCCGGGACGAGTCGTCTTCACCGGGGAGGTCGCGTCATGAGACTGGAAGGCTCCTACTGCGCTCTGGCCACGCCGTTCGACTCGGAAGGCCGCCTCGATGAGGACGCCTACCGCGACCTGATCCGCCGGCAGCTCAAGGGCGGCACGGCGGGCCTGGTCCCTTGCGGCTCCACCGGGGAGGCCGCGACGCTCCTGCACGAGGAATACCGCCGGGCGATCGAACTCTGCTGCGAGGAGACGCGCGGCGACGCGCCGGTCATCGCCGGCGTGGGCACGAACGCCACCTGGCGCGCCGTCGAGCAGGCCCGCGAGGCCGAGAGCTTGGGCGCCGACGCCCTGCTGGTCCTCTGCCCGTATTACAACAAGCCGACGCAAGAAGGCCTGCGTCTCCACTTCCGCGCCGTCGCGCGGGAGACGCGCCTGCCGGTGATCGTCTACAACATCCCCGGCCGCACCGGCGTGAACCTCCTGCCGGCGACGCTGGCGCGCCTGGCCGAGGACTGCCCCAACGTCGTCGCGCTCAAGGACGCCGCGGGAAGCCTGGACCAGACCTCCGAGACCCTGCGCCTGCTCGGCCCCAAGTTCGTCGTCCTCTCCGGAGACGACTCGCTGACCGTGCCGATGATGTCCCTGGGCGCGCGCGGCGCGATCTCCGTGCTGGCCAACGTGGCGCCCCGACAGACCGCGGCCCTGGTCAGCGCCGTCCTCAAGGGCGACGCGAAGAAGGCCGCCGCCCTTCACCTCAGGCTATTGCCCCTGATGAAGGCCCTCTTCGTCGAGACCAACCCGATCCCGGTCAAGGCGGCGCTGGCGATGATGGGCCTGTGCCGCCCCGAGCCGCGCCTGCCGCTGACGCCGCTGTCCGACGCCGCGCGCCCGCTCCTGCGCGCCGCGCTCAAGGACCTCGGCCTGATCTAGCGCGGAGCCCCGAGCCGCTAAATCTCGTGCCCGATGGCGCGGCGCAGGGGCTTGTTGGCCGCGAAGAAGATCAGGCCCGCGCCGATGCCCAACCCCGTCAGCAGGAAGAAGAACGTCTCCTTGGGCATCGAGCTGTAGAAGCTGCCGATGAAGCCGGCCAGGTAGTTGCCGAAGAAGCTGGACAGGAACCACATCCCCATCAGCATCGAGACCATGCGGGCCGGCGCCACCTTGGTCACCAGAGACAGCCCAATCGGGGACAGATACAGCTCTCCGATCGTGAGCAGGAACACCGTCGAGACGAGCCACAACAGGCTTCCGCGCTCATCCGGACCGACCACGCGGGAGGCGGCGACCATGATCAGGAAGGACGCGCCCAGCAGGACGCAGCCGATCCCCATCTTCGTCACGCTCGAGGGCTCCTGGCCGCGCTTGTTCTGCCAGGCCCAGAACTGGTCGAGGACCGGGGCGAGCAGGCAGATGAAGATCGGATTGAACACCTGGAACCAGGTGGACGGCACTTGGAAGCCGAAGAAGGCCCAGCGCGTGTTGTGGTCGGCCCAGAGCTGCATCGTGTTGCCCTGCTGCTCGTAGACGGCCCAGAAGACGACGTTGACGGCGCACAGGAAGACGAGCGCCCAGATCCCCGTCCACTCGGCGGGCGTCAGAGGCTTCTTCTCCTCCTCCTCGACGGAGACGTGCTCGAGGGCGGCCTTCTGCGTCAGCTGGTCCATCGGCAGCAGATGGCGGCCGAAGTGATAGATGCACAAGCCCGCCAGCATGCCGACGCCGGCCGCGCCGAAGCCCCAGTCCCAGCCGACCGTCTGGCCGAGCGTGCCGCAGATCAGCGGCGAGAAGATCGCCCCGAGGTTGATGCCCATGTAGAAGATCGTGAACGCCGAATCGCGGCGGTGGTCGCCCTCCGGGTACAGGAGGCCGACCTGCGTGGAGATGTTCGGCTTGAAGCAGCCGTTGCCGACGATCAGGAACAGCAGGGCCGGGAAGAACAGGCTCGGCACGGCCATCAGGAAGTGGCCGATCGCCATCAGCACGCCTCCGACGTAGACCGTCTTGCGCTGGCCGAAGAGGCGGTCGGCCAGGATGCCCCCGAAGAACGGCGTGAAGTACACGAAGGCTGTGTAGAGGCCGTAGATCTGGGAGGACATGGCTTGGTTCGACATCGGGATGTCCACGAGTCGGAAGAAGCCGGCCAGGGCCGCGTGCATCGAATCGTAGCCGAGGACGCGCATCCCGCCCTGGGCGCCGGGCAGCAGATAGTGGAGCATGTAGAGGACCAGCAGCGTGCGCATCCCGTAGTACGAGAAGCGCTCCCACATCTCGGTGAAGAAGAGGATGTAGAGACCCTTCGGGTGTCCGAACCACTCCCCCTGCGGCGGCACTCCGGCCGGCGAGAAGGCGTCCATGTTCTTCATCGAGCTCATCGTTTCTCCCGTGCGAGGATCCAGCGCGCCGCCGCGCCCAGGTCGCGGCAGGTCTTGTCGGGCCGGGCCGGGTGCTTGCCGTCGCGCCCGCCCTTGCCCGTGCGCACGAGCACGGCGGCGCAGCCCGCGTTGCGCGCGGTCTGCACGTCCGTGGTCGTGTCTCCGACGAAATAGCTGGCCTTCAGGTCCAACCCGAAGCGGCGCCTGGCCGCGTTCACCATGCCGAGCCCCGGCTTGCGCCAGTGGTGGCCGCTGTCCGGATGATGCGGCGAGAAATAGAGCGCGTCCCACTTGGCGCCGGAGCGCGCGAGGCGCACCTTGAGCTCCCGGTGGATCAGGCGCAGGCGGGCCAGGCTGAAGTAGCCCCGGGCCACCCCCGACTGGTTGGTCACGACCACCACCTTGAAGCCGGCCGCGCGCAGGGCCTTCAGCGCGGCCGGGACGCCCGGCAACACCTCCAGCTGGCGGAGTTCGCGCAGGTAATCCACCTCCCGCACGAGGACGCCGTCGCGGTCCAGGAACACGGCCCGGCGCCGGGGCTTCTGGGACACGGCGGCCATTCTAGCTTTTCGCCGGCCGGCGCCGCGAGCGCGCCGGGGCGAGCGCCCTCTTCTCGGAGGGCTCCCGGACGAAGTAGAATGGGGTGATGGGCAAGCTGTCGGAACGATTGACCCTCGCCGCGGCCTCCGCCTTCTTCAAGGCGCGGCGGGCCTTTACACCGCGAACGGAGAACGACCCCATGCAGGCCGAGAACACGGCGGGACGCATCTACGACTTCGAGATGAAGACCATCGACGGCAAGCCGCGCAAGCTTTCCGACTACAAGGGGCGCGCCCTGCTGATCGTCAACACGGCCTCGCTCTGCGGCTTCACTCCCCAGTACAAGGACCTGGAGGCGCTCCACCGGGCCTACAAGGACAAGGGCCTGAGCGTCGCCGCCTTCCCGGCCAACGAGTTCGGCGCGCAGGAGCCCGGCTCCGACGCCGACATCAAGAAGTTCTGCCTGACCAAGTACTCGGTCGGCTTCGACCTCTACTCGAAGATCGTCGTGAAGGGTCCCGGCATCCACCCGCTCTACGGGTACCTGACCAAGGAATCGGGCTTCCCGGGCGACATCCCGTGGAACTTCTCCAAGTTCCTCGTCGACCGGTCCGGCAAGGTCGTCGCGCGCTTCGGACCGGAGGACGACCCGCTGGGCAAGGCCGTCGTCGCCGCCGTCGAAAAGGCCCTGGCCGCGTAAGGGCGTTTGGCCCCGGCGCGGGCCTCCGCCGCGGCCGTGCCCGCGCTGCGCCGCCTCGGCCTGCCGCTGACCGCGCGCTCCGTCAACGCGGGCGCGCGACGACGAAGCGGATGCTCAGGCCGCCGTTCAGCGTCGACAGGCCCGGATCGAACGGCAGGCCCGTCGCCCGCGCGAGCGCCGGCGACGCCGACGCGAGCGCGACGGTCCAGTCCGGCCCAAGACCGCGCGCGACGCTGCCCAGCCGCGCGTACAGCGCGCGCAGGTCGCGCCCTTGCGAGACGCGCACCCCGTACGGCGGATTCGTGACGAGCCAGCCCGGGCCCGGCGGGGCGGACGCGTCGGACACAGCGCGCACCGAG
>JAJXTZ010000205.1 GCA_021783355.1 bacterium
CGCCCGGGCCCGCGCCGGCGCCCGCGGGCGCGCCTGAGTCGCCGGCGCGGCGCGGGCTGGACGCCCTGCGCGAGTACGCGGCCTCGGCCCTGCGCGCGATCGCCGCGAACAAGGGGCGCAGCGCGCTGTCCATGCTCGGCATCATGATCGGCGTGGCGGCCGTGATCGCCATGCTCGCCATCGGCGCGGGCGCGCAAAAGGCGATCCAGGCCAAGCTCGCCTTCCTCGGCACGAATCTGGTGATGATCTTCGGGCACCCTCCGCATTGGAGCCACGCCGGCGCGTACGGCGCCTACTCGCGGCTGACGCTCGAGGACGCCCGCGCGGTCCGCCAGCAGGTCCCCGGCGTCGCCGACGTCTATCCCGAGGCCGAGGCCGACGTCCAGGTCGTCTACGGGAGCGAAAACGAGCGGCCCGAGATGCAGGGCGTCACCCCGAACTACGAGCAGATCCGCGGCGCGACGCCCTACTACGGCCGCTTCTTCACGGAGAAGGAGAACGCGGACGAGGCGCGCGTGGTCCTGCTCGGCCAGACGGTCGTCGACAACCTCTTCGGCGACGAGAACCCGATCGGGAAGACCGTCGAGATCGAGCACAACGCCTTCCAGGTGATCGGCATCCTGCCGGCGAAGGGCGCCAGCGGCTTCGGGGACCAGGACGACATGATCGTCGTCCCGATCAACACCGCGATGAAGCGCGTGATCGGCACGCGCTACCTCCACGAGATGGGCGTCCAGTGCGCCTCGGCGCGCGCGATCCCGGGAGTCATGAGCCGCGCGGAGGCCGTCCTGCGGCGCCGCCACCGCCTGCCGGCCTACATGGACGACGACTTCATCCTGCGCGACATGGGCGAGCGCCAGGCGGCCATGGAGGACACCACGGGAACGATCTCCCTCCTGCTGGCCATCGTCGCGGCGATCTCGCTGGTGGTCGGCGGCGTGGGCATCATGAACATCCTGCTGGTCTCGGTCAACGAGCGCACGCGCGAGATCGGCCTGCGCAAGGCCGTGGGGGCCTCGCGCGCGGCGGTGACGGCCCAGTTCCTGATCGAGGCTCTGGCGCTCGCGGCGGGCGGCGGCCTGCTCGGCGTCCTCGTCGGCGCCGCCGCGTCGCTGTCCTTGTCCTCCCTGGCCGGCTGGGCCGCGATCCTCTCCGCGCGCTCGATCCTGCTGGCCTTCGGCTTCTCCGCCGGGGTCGGCGTCGTCTTCGGCCTGTGGCCGGCGCGCAAGGCCGCCCTGCTCTCGCCCATCGAAGCCCTGCGCTACGAGTGACCCGCCCCGCGCGGCTTCCCCGAGGGACCGCCGCGAATGTTAGAATGAGGCCTTGAGCGTCCTCCTCCTCGCCGCCATCGCCGTCGCCGCCCTGCACGCGTTCTCGGTCGTGCGCCGGCGCGGGGACCTCCCCGCCCGGATCCTGGCGACCGACCTGTTCCTGGCCGCGGCCGCGGTCCTGCTCCTGCGCGCCGGCGCGTCGTTCTCGCTGGAGCTGGCGTGGTGGAAGGAGATGGGGCACGCGGCCGCGTTCTGGCGCCTGCTCCAGATCTCCTGGCTGCCGCAGACGGCCGCGGCCGCCGCGGGGGCGCTGCTCCTGGCCGGAGTCTTCTTCCTGGCGCGGCGCCGCTGCCTGACCTCCTTCGCCCAGTCGCCGGCCTTCACCGCGGCGGGCGCGGCGCTGGCGGCGGGAGGCGGGGCCCTGCTCTCCTTCGCCGCGGTGGACCCGTGGACGGCCGCCCTGTGGTGGGGCGCGCGCCCCGCCGGCGCCTACGCCGACCCGATCTTCGGCCGCGGGCTCTCCTTCTACTTCTACACCCTGCCCTTCGAGCGCATGCTCCTGGGCTGGGCGACGACCCTGGCCGCGGCCGGGCTGGTCCTTTACGCGCTGACCTTGCTGGCGGGCTCGTCGGTGCTGACCCTGCTGGACGACCCCGAATCCCCGATCCGCCTCAACGCCGCGCCCGCGCGCGTGCTGGCCGCCCTGGCCTCGGCGGTCCGCGGCGGGGGCGCGCTGCTCCTCCTGCTCTTCGCCGCGGGCCGCGTGCTGGCGCGCTACTCCCTGCTCTATTCCCAGCACCGCTTCCTTTATGGGGCCGACTTCGTGGACGCCCGGCTGGGCGTGCCGCTGTTCTGGGCCCAGGCCGCGGCCGCCGCGGCGCTGGCGGTCCTCCTCCTCGCCGCGCCCCGCCCGCGCTTCCTGGCCTCCGAGGAGCTGGGCCTCTCCGACGCCGCGACGGGCGCGCTCCCCGGCTGGCTGAAGGCCGTCCTGCTGGGCGGCGGCGCGCTGACCCTGCTCTTCCCCCCGCTCCTGCAGGCGGCGGTGCGCTCGCTCTACGTCCGGCCCAACGAGCTGACGCTGGAGCGGCCCTACATCGCGCATCACATCGCGGCGACGCTCTCCGCCTTCGACCTGTCCGAGGACGCGCGCGAGGAGCCGTTCAACCCGCGCCAGACCGAGACCCTGGACCTGTCCAAGCTGCCCGGCGTGGCCGACAACATCCGCCTGTGGGACTGGCGCCCCTTCCGCGACAACGCGACCCAGCGCCAGACCCTGCGCCCGTACTACGCCTTCCCCGAGGTGGACACCGACCGCTACGAGGTCGGCGGGCGCATGCGCCAAGTGATGATCGCCGCGCGCAGCCTGGAGACGGACCTGCTGCCCGCCACCGCGCAGACCTGGATCAACCTGAACCTCCAGTACACGCACGGCTACGGGGCGGTGGCCGCGCTCGTGAACTCCACCACCGACGAGGGCGCCCCCGAGATGGTGCTCAAGGACGCCCCGCCCCGGACCACCGTCCCCGCGCTGACCATCACCCGCCCGGAGATCTATTTCGGCTCCGAGACGGACTCCCCGGTGTTCGTGGACAGCAACCAGCAGGAGTTCGACTACCCGAAGGGCGACGACAACGCCTACACCACCTACCGCGGCAAGGCCGGCATCCCGATGGGCACGCCCTTCGAGCGCCTGACGGCCGCCGTCGCGCGCGGCGACTGGAACATCCTGCTGACCCGCTACCTGACCAAGGACTCGCGCCTGCTCCTGCACCGGCAGGTGGCCGCGCGCGTGCGCCGCCTGGCCCCGTTCCTGACGCTGGACCCGGACCCGTACCTGGTCGTCGACGCCTCCGGGCGGCTGTTCTGGATGCTGGACGCCTACACGATGACGGACCGCCACCCGTACTCCCAGCCCATCGAGCAGGGCGACGACGAATTCAACTACATCCGCAACAGCGTCAAGGTGACCGTCGACGCCTACGACGGGACCGTCCATTTCTACGTCTTCGACGAGAAGGACCCCCTGCTGGCCGCGTACCGCCGGCTCTTCCCGGGCCTCTTCGAGCCGCGCGCCGCGATGCCCGCCGACCTGCTCGCCCACATCCGCTACCCGGAGACGATCTTCGACGCCCAGGCGGAGACCTACCGCACCTTCCACATGCGCGACCCGCAGGTCTTCTACAACAAGGAAGACCAGTGGGACGTGGCCAAGCAGGTGGTGACGCAGGAGGAGACGCGCTACACGAAGCCGTACTACGCGATGCTCCCCCTGCCCGGCGAGACCAAGCCCGAGTTCGCGCTGATGCTGCCGTTCACCACGCGCAACCGCGACAACCTGATCGCGTGGATCGCCGCCCGCTGCGACCCGGCGCACTACGGCCAGATCGTCTTCTACCGCCTGCCCAAGGAGCAGCTGATCTACGGCCCCCTGCAGGTGCAGAGCCGCGTGGACCAGGACCGCAACATCAGCAAGGACCTGAGCCTGTGGAACCAGCAGGGCAGCCGCGTCCTGCGCGGCAACACCCTGGTCCTGCCGGTCGACGGGACCTTCCTGTACGTGGAGCCCATCTACATCCAGGCCACCCAAGCCCGCATGCCCGAGCTCAAGAAAGTGGTCCTGGCCGTCGGCAACCGCATCGTCTACGCCGACGACCTCCCCTCCGCGATCCGCGCGCTGGCCAAGCCGCCCGCGCCGGGCGAGGAGGAGGTCGCCGCCGCCGCCGAGGCCTCCGCGGCCGCCGACGC
>JAJXTZ010000039.1 GCA_021783355.1 bacterium
CACGCGGCCGCCTCGTCCCCCCGCGCGGGCGCGCCCGCGATCCGGCCCGCGCCGAAGTCCGCCCCGCGGGGGCTCCTCGGCCGCCTGACCGACGCCGTCCTGGGCCGCTCGTCTTCCGCGTCTCTGTTCGACGCCTCGCGCGAGGAGTCCGCGCCCGTCTCCGGCCGCATGAGCCTGCGCGAGCAGGGTCCGCTGACCCTGCCCAACGGCACTCGCGCCGACGAGGCCCCGACGATCCCGTCGCCCGACCGCGAGCCCACCGTCCTCCTGCAGGCCTACGCCCTGCCCGGCGCCAAGGACGTGGGCGGCATCTTCGAGACCAGCCGCAAGGTCCTGGCCGCGAACCCGTCCGACGTGAACGGCGTGGTGGCCGCGATCAAGGCCCTGATCGACTCCGACTCCGCGCGCTACGGCGTGCCGAGCTCCGACCTGCGCCTGATCGGCGCCCGCGCCTTCCAGGGCCGCGGCGACCAGGCCGACACCGTCTTCGTCCACTTCCGCCAGGTCAAGGACGGCGTCCTGGTCCACGGCTCCAACCTGACCTTCACCGTGAAGGTCATCAAGGGCAAGCCCACGATCGTGGCCCAGACCGGCCAGATCTTCCCCAGCCTGGAGGTGGACACCCGGTCCGCCCTGACCGAGGAGCAGATCCAGCAGAAGATCGCCGAGCGCACCGGCCTGTCCACGCAGGACGTCAGCGACCATTTCCAATTCCTCGAGGAGAAGATCGTCTACTCCCGCGGCGCCTGGCGCCACGTGAAGCTCTACGTCGCCGAGGGCCTGCCCTTCATGGTGGCCGTGGACCTGGCCGAGGGCACCGTCTTCGCCTGGGACAACCGCGCCGGGCTGCAAAAAGCCAAGAAGACCGCCGGCGGCCCCGCGGTCTCCGGCTCGGCGGCCGGCAAGGCCATCGACCACGGCCCGATCCTGCCCGGCGCGAAGATCCAGGAGATCCCGCTGGCGCACCTGAACCTGACCATCGGCGGCAAGACCTACACCACCGACGGCAACGGCGACTTCTCCGCGCCGGGCCTCGCGGTCTCCCCCGAGGGCCTGCAGATCCAGGCCGCGCTCGCCGGACCGTACGCGACCATCCAGGACACCACCGGCAAGACCCTGACCGTCGTCGCCACCGTCAAGCCGGGCGACGGCGCGGTCAAGCTGGTGTTCAATCCGGACGCGAACCTGTCCGACGAGAACGCCCTGGCCCAGGTCAGCGCCTTCAACAAGGTCAACCTCGCCTACAGCTTCCTGAAGGCGCGCGGCCTGACCACCAAGCGCATGGACGAGAATCCCATCGTCGTGCGCACGAACATCGACGACGAGTGCAACGCGTACTACACCCCGGGCAGCCCCAGCCTGAACTTCTTCCGCTCCAGCGACAACTGCGTGAACTCCGCCTACGACACCGTGGCCGACCACGAGTACGGCCACTACTGGGACGACATGACCGGCGGCATCATGAACGGCGGCCTCTCCGAGGGCTGGGGCGACACCCTCTCCATGTACCTGCTCGACAACCCGATCATCGGCGAGCACTTCATGAAGAAGCCGGGTCCCGACGGCAAGGACTACATCCGCGACGGCAACAACTCCTACAAGTACAACCAGTA
Source organism: bacterium (assembly GCA_021783355.1). GTDB lineage: Bacteria > Elusimicrobiota > Elusimicrobia > UBA1565 > UBA9628 > GWA2-66-18. Next base: position 1,614 of record JAJXTZ010000039.1, read on the forward strand.
CGACGAGGTCCACGACCAGGGTCAGGCCTGGCAGGGCTTCACCTGGAAGCTGCGCCAGGCCATGCGGGCCAAGCTGGGAGACGCCGCCGGCGCCGCGCTGGCCGAGGCCCTGGTCCTGCCCACCATGTTCGCCAAGGCCGCCAACATCCCGGACGCGATGGCCCAGGTCCTGGTCAACGCCATCAAGAAGGACGGCACCATCGCCTTCGAGGACGACATCCGGAGCATCGCCTCGTTCCACGGCGTGACCCTGCCGCAGAACCCCGGACCGGGCAAGGGCAAGGGACTGATCGCGGGGCTGACCGCCCCCCTGCGCCGCGTGACGGCGGCCGACGCCGTCTACGACGCCTTGAACGAAGGCCCCGAGGGGCAGGGACTGCTGGCCCAGCCCGGCGAGACCAACCAGCCGTCGGTGCGCGCCACGCTCAAGTTCTCCGCCGGGGCGCTCCTGCGCGGCCACGCCGCCAACGAGATCCGGCGCTACCTGGACGAGGCCGGCGTGAAGTACCAGCTCCACGAGTACAAGGGCTGGATCTCCAGCGACTTCCTCCTCGTGATCGAGGGGCCGCAGGACCAGGTCCAGAAGCACGGGGACGCCGTCCTGCGCTGGCTGCGCTCCCTGGATTCCAACGGCTGACGCCTTTTTAAGGCGCTCCGGACACGGCGGGCGGCCTTCGGGCCGCCCGCCTCTTTATTCCCCGGCCGGAGCGTGACCCCGGTCACCCGGCGCGTGACCGGCGCGCCCTTCCTATTTTCCGGAAAGATATGTAATACTCCCCCTCATGAAGAAAACCCTGGGCCTCCTCGCCGTCGCCTCCCTGATCTGCGCCGCTCCCGCCGGCGCCACCGAGTGGACCGCCCTCGGCCCCCGCGCGCTGGGCATGGGCGGCGCCGGCGTCGCCCTCGCGCAGGGCCCCATCGCGTCCTACTGGAACCCCGCGGCCCTGGGCCGCGCCACCGAGAACTCCTACGGCTTCCAGCTCCCCGTCACCGGCCACGCCGGCCTGACCGGCTCGGTCTACGAGGGCGCCAAGGACCTCAGCGACCTCCAGAACGCCTGCGCCGCCGGCGACGCGACGAAGTGCACGCAGGGCAACCTCCTCGCGGCGCTCGACAAGCTCAACCAGCCCGGAGACGGCCTGCGCGCCGACATCGGCGCCGGCGCGAACTTCAAGATCGGCAAGCTCGCCCTCTTCGCCGACGGCTTCCTCGACATGGGCGCGATCCCGCGCGCAGACACGACGCACGTCGCCACCACGGATTTCGGCACGAACCCGAACAACACGTCGAAGCTGATCGTCAAGGGCGCGCGCGTCCTGGAGTTCGGCGCCGGCTACGGCCACGAGCTGCCCTTCGCCCGCGGCGTCTACCTGGGCGGCAACCTCAAGCTCATGCAGGCGCAGGTCGGCTACGCCGATTACGCCATCTTCCAGAACAACAACAACCAGACGAACATCGTCGACAACCTGAAGAACGGGGCCAAGACCAGCGCCACCTTCGGCGTGGACCTGGGAGCGCTGTGGGACGTCAACCGCACCTTCGCGTCCGTGCCCCTGCATCCGCGCCTGGGGCTCGTGGGCCGCAACCTCAACAACCCCAAGTTCAAGCAGGCCGACGCCGCGGTGGCCGACGGCGTGACCGGCAAGTTCGCGATGAACCCGCAGGTGCGCGCGGGGCTGTCGCTCTCCCCGTTCCACTGGTGGAACCTGGCCGCGGACCTGGACCTGACCCGCAATCTGACGCCCGTGGACAACGTGGCCAGCCGCCAGCTGGGCGTGGGCACCGAGATCAACGTCTTCAACCGCTCGTGGATCAACATCCCGCTGCGCGTCGGCCTGTCGCGCAACCTGGCCGAGACCGGCTCCGGCACGATGATCGGCGCCGGCGCGGGGCTCAACTTCCTGCACTTCATGATCGACGTCTCGGGCTCGGTCAGCCCCAAGCGCATCGACACCCAGAGCGTCGGTCAGAGCAAGAAGATCCCGCGCGAGCTGGCCGCCGCGGTCCAGATCAGCCTGCTCTTCGGCGGCTCCGAGGACAACGCCCCGGCCGAGACTCCCGCGGACGCGCCGCCCGCCGCCCCGGCCGCGGCTCCCGCCCCGGCCGCTCCCGCCGCGGCCCAGACCCCGACGCCGGCGCAGACCGAAAAGGTCAAGGCCGACGCCGAGAAGGCCCAGCAGGAGCTGGACAAGACCGCCGCGCCGGCGAAGTAGACTTTCGTCGCGACGCAGCCGGGAATGGTGACGCTGGCGTCACCGGGATTGCGTTTCCGCTGATTCCAACCAGCACCGGTACCGGTCGGCGGCCCCATGCACGCCCTCCGGCCGTCCGGGTCCGCCGTCGAGGGCTGGGTCGAGCTCCCGCGGCTAGAGGTCCCAGCGGTGGATCAGGACGAGAGCCGCCGTCCCGAACAGGGCGTTGGCGCTCCACGCCGCGGCCCACGGGGGGAGCGTCCCGCCCACGCCCAGCGCGCGTCCGACCTCGATGAACCACAGGTAGGCGAACGACAGGCCCAGCGCCGCGCAGAAGCTGACCACCCGCGACGAGCGCCGCAGGCGCAGGGCGATGGGGATGCCCAGCGCGCAGATCACCAGGTTGGCGAACGGGTAGGCCAGCTTGGCCTGCGCGGCGACCTCGTAGCGGCGCGGCGAGCCGCCGAAGCGGCCCACGCGCTTGGCGTAGGCGCGCACCTCGCTCCAGGTCATCTCGTCGGGATCCAGCGCGCGCGGGATCAGGTCGGGCGGCGGCGCGTCCAGCGTGGAGACCTTGGAGTCGAACGGGGTCTCCGCCACGCCCTGCGCGCCGAACGAGCGCTCGACGCCGTGGTGGAAGACCCAGCGCCCGAGACCTTCGTCCCACAGCGCGTACTTGGCGTCCAACTGGGAGACCACGCCGCTCGGGCCCAGCGTCTCCAGGATCGCCCGGTCCATGCGCCCCTTCTCGGGCTGGAACACCCAGCTCTGCACGAATCTCCCCCGCCCGGCGAAGAGAGCCACGTTCTCGTAGCGCGTCCACTCCCACTCCGGGTGCACGCGCAGGTGCCACAGCGTCTCCGCGCGCGCGCGGGCCGCGGGCATCACCGTCTCCTGCGCCAGGAAGGCGACGGCCGTCACGCCCAGCGACGCCCACAGCACCGGCAGCCAGAAGCGCCGCGTCTCCAGCCCGCAGGCCTGCGTGGCCAGCCACTCGCCGCTCTGCACGAACCCGCTCATCGCCACCAGCGTGGCCAGGAGCGTGGCCATCGGGATCACGCGCACCGCCCAGTACGGCACGCCCAGCCACAGGTACTCCAGCACCACCGGCAGCGGCGCCGGCGACTTGACGATGTAGTTCATCTTGTCGAAGGTGTCGCCGAGGAAGATCAGCACCGCGAACAGCCCCAGCCCGAACGCGAAGGGCTTGAGGAAGCGCCCGATCATGTGGCGCGTGAAGATCGTCACCGCGCCGCCGCCCGGCGCGTCAGCCACAGGCCGGCCGCCAGCCCCGCCGCGTCCGCCAGCCACGGCGCCCAGTACGCCAGCGCCGGGATCCGCCGCCCCTCGCTGATGCCGATCACCAGCAGGCCGTAGAACGCGAACATCACGAACAGGCTCGACGCGAAGTCCGCCCCCCGCGCCCGGCTGCGCAGGCCCAGACCCAGCGGCGCCGCCAGCCAGAAGAAAACGAACGGCGACAGCGCGCCCACGGAGCGCGCGCTCTCCTCCACCTCGTACTCGACGCGCTTGTCGCGCGGCGTCCTGGGGTCGGCGATGCGCGCGCGCAGGGAGCGCGTGTTGAGCTCCTGCAGGTCCAGCGGACGCGGCGGGGCCGGCTCGGCCAGCGGCAGATGCACGCGGTAGCGCTCGAAGCGCCCGGAGACGTAGCGCTCCGGGTCCGTGTTGGGGAGCTGGAGCTGGCCGTCCTCCAGCACCAGGTCCAGGCTCACCCCGGGCTCCAGCGTCAGGCGCCCGCGCGCCGCGTTGACGCGCATCGGGTCCCGGTGGTCGGGACGGACGAGATAGACGCCCTCCAGCCGGCCGTCGCCCTTGTTCACCTCGCGCGCGTACAGCCGCCACGGGCCCAGCGGCGTGAACGCGCCCGGGTCCAGGTCGATCTTGGCCAGCTTCTGCGAGGCCCGGCTGATGCGCACCCGGAAGGAGTGGAAGCCCTCGGGACCGGTCTTGTGGTTGACCAGCAGGAGCACGGCCGAGAGCGCGACCGCGGTCCACAGGAACGGGCGCACGATCTCGGGGAAGGAGAAGCCCGCCGCGCGCAGGGCCATCGCCTCGCCGGAGTCCGAGAGCTGGCCCAGCGTCACCATCATCGCCACCAGGAAGGCCATCGGCACCGCCAGGCTGGCCAGGGACGGCAGGAGGCGCGCGAAGCAGCCCAGGATCCAGGCCAGCGGCAGGCCCTTGAGCATGGCCGTCGTGAACAGGCGCAGGAACTGGTTCATCAAGAGGAGCCCGAGGAACAGGGCCAGTCCCGCCAGGAACGTGGGCAGGAACTGCTTGAGGAGGTAGCGCGGCACGATGGGCATGAGCACTGATTTTACCTATAATCCGCGCATGGATACCCAGAAAGCCGTCGGCTTCGCCGCCGAGAAGCACCCCGATTTCCTGGAGGACCTGAAGGTCCTCGCCCGCATCCCCAGCGTCTCCTTCCCCGGCTTCGACCCGAAAGAGGTCGAGCGCTCCGCCGAGGCCGTCGCCGCCCTGTGCCGCGCCCGCGGCCTGGAGCACGTAGAGCTCCTGCGCCTGCCCGGCGCCCACCCGTACGTCTACGCCGACTGGCTGCACGCCCCCGGCAAGCCCACCCTGCTCCTGTACGCGCACCACGACGTCCAGCCCGCCGGACGCGAGGAGCTGTGGAAGTCGCCGCCGTTCGAGCCCACCGAGCGCGACGGCCGCCTCTGGGGCCGCGGCTGCGCCGACGACAAGGCCGGGGCCGTGACGCACACCAGCGCGATCTTCGCCTGGCTGCGGACCCACGGTTCGCTCCCGGTCAACGTGAAGCTGATCATCGAGGGCGAGGAGGAGTGCGGCTCCGACAACCTGGAGCCGTTCCTGGAGAAGTACGCGGCCAAGGTGATGGCCGACGCCATCGTCCTGACCGACACCGGCAACTTCGACCACGAGACCCCATCCATCACCGTGGCCCTGCGCGGCCTGGCGGCCCTCGACGTGACCGTGAGCTCCATGGACCACCCCCTCCACTCCGGCATGTGGGGCGGCCCCACGCCCGACCCCGTGCAGGCGCTGGCCAAGATGATCGCCTCGGTCACCGACGCCAAGGGCCGCATGCTGATCCCCGGCATCTACCGGGGCGTCAAGAAGCCCGCGAAGGCCGCCGAGGCCAGCCTGAAGGTCCTCAAGTACACCGAGAAGACCTTCCGCGCCCAGTCCGGGCTGTTCCAGGGGACCAAGCTGATGACGGCGCCCAAGGACCTGCTGCGCTCGAACTGGTACTGGCCCTCGTTCTCGGTCAACGCCGTCCAGGCGTCCAGCAGGAAGGACTGCGCCAACATCATCAACGAGGCCGCCTGGTGCCACATGGGCATCCGCCTGGTCCCCGGCATGGACGCGCTCAAGTCATTGGAGGCGCTCAAGAAGCACCTGAAGAAGAACGCCCCCTGGGGCGTCAAGGTGGAGTTCTCCGGCGAGTCCGCCAGCCCCGCGTGGACGACCGACACCGACGCCCCCGCCTTCGCCGCCGCGCGCCGCGCCCTGCGGAAAGGCTACGGCCGCCCGTCGGTGGACATGGGCTGCGGCGGCTCCATCCCGTTCGTCGGGCCCTTCGCCAAGGCGCTGAAGGGCGCCCCGGCGCTGATGATCGGCGTGGAGGACCCGCTCTCCAACCCGCACTCGGAGAACGAGAGCCTGCACCTGGGCATGTTCAAGAAGGCGATCGCCTCCGCGATCCACCTCTACGCCGAGATCGCGGCCCTGCCGTCGGTGCGCTGAGGCCGGCTACCGGATCGAGATCAGGCTCAGGCGCACGGAGCGCTCGCGCCCGTCGCGCAGGAAGCGGACCTTCACCCGGTCGCCGACCTTGTAGCGGTCCAGCGCGTTGAAGAGGTCGTCGAAGTCCTTGACCGGGATGTCGTCGATGCCGACGATGATGTCGCCCAGCCGGTAGCGACCGCCGGGGCCGCGGCGCATGCCGCGCAGGCCCGCGCGCGCGGCCGGGCCGCCGGACTCCACCTGATTGATCACGACCCCGTCCCGGTCGCCGATCAGGTAGTACTTCTGCCCCGTGCTCAAGACCGACACGCCCATCCCCGGACGGATCACCTTGCCGTACTTGATCAGCTGCGGCACGATGCGCTTGATGAAGGAGACCGGCACCGCGAAGCCGATGCCGGCGCTGGAGCCGGAGCGGCTGAAGATCATGGTGTTCATGCCGATCAGGTCGCCGTCGGAGTCCAGCAGGGGCCCGCCGGAGTTGCCCGGGTTGATGGCCGCGTCGGTCTGGATCATGTTGCGGATGGTGACCCCGCCGATGCCCTGGACCTGGCGCCCGAGGGCCGAGATGACCCCCTTGGTCAGCGTGTGGTCCAGGCCGAACGGGTTGCCGATGGCGATGGCCTTCTGGCCGACCTCCAGATGGTCGAGCGAGCCGGCCTTGATGGGCTTGAGCCCGTCCACGGGCTTGTCGATCTTGAGCACCGCGATGTCGTGCTGCGGGTCGGCGCCGACCAGCGTCGCGTCCATCTGGTGCCGGCCGTCGAAGGAGACCAGGAACGCGTCGCCGCCCTGGACCACGTGGAAGTTGGTGACGACGTGCCCGTCCTTGTCCCAGACGAAGCCGGAGCCCGCGCCCTGCGGCACCGCGTACTCGTCCATGTACGCGTTCTCGCCGATGGCGACGTTCGTGATGAAGACCACCGACGGAGCGGCGTCGTGGAAGACTGAGATCGTGTTCTGCTCGTCGGTCAGCAGGGCGGCGGCGGGCAGGGCGGGGGCGGCGGCGAGGACGGCGGCCAGCAGGAATCGGGTCATCATGGGGCGATTTTATATAATTCCCCCTCATGTCCTCCTCCTTGCCGCGGTTCCGCCCCGATCTCGCCGAGCCCGAGGCCCGCGCCCCGCGCTGCCCGGCCTGCGGCCTCGGCGACGACGCCGCGGAGGTCCGTCCGACCGCGGAGCCCGGCTTCGAGGTCCGCCGCTGTCCCGACTGCGGCCTGGGCCGGACCTGGCCGCCGGTGCCGGCCGACCGCATCGCGGACTGGTACCCGCCGCGGTACTACGGCAAGGGCAACGTGCGCTTCAACCCGCTCTTCGAGCGCCTGGTGCGCCTCTTCCGCCGCCGCCGCGCCGCCGTGCTCTTCAACCGCGTCCCGCGCGGGCCCGTGCTGGACGTGGGCTGCGGCCGGGGCCTGATGCTGGGCTACCTGCGCGAGCTGGGCTACGAGCCGCACGGCGTGGAGTTCTCCGAGACCGCCGCCTGGCACGCGCGCCGCGAGCTGGGCCTGCCCGTGACCACCGAGGACTTCACCCTCGCCCCGCACGAGAAGGGCCGCTACAACGCGGTCATCTTCTGGCACTCGCTGGAGCACTTCGCCAACCCCGTGGCCGCGCTCGCGCGCGCCCACGAGGCCTTGAAGCCCGGCGGCCTGCTGACCGTCGCCGTGCCCAACTACGACGGCTGGCAGGCGCGCGCCTTCGGCCGGCACTGGTTCCACCTGGACGTGCCGCGCCACTACCACCATTTCGGCGTGCGCTCGCTGGAGGCCGTGCTGACCCGCCACCGCTTCCGGATCGTCCAGCTCGACCATTTCAGCTTCGAGCAGAACCCGTACGGCCTCCTGCAGAGCCTCTACAACGCGTTCGGCTTCCGTCCGAATCTGCTCTACTCGCTGCTGAAGGACCCGGAGGCGCGCACCGACACCGCCGCGCGCTTCCCCGTCCAGACCCTGGCCGTCGCCCTCCTTCTGCCGCCGCTGCTGGCGCTGAGCCTGGCCCTGACCCTCGTCGAGACGGCCTTCCGCTCCGGCGGCACGATCGAAGTCTACGCGTTCAAGGAGTAGCCCGTGACCGCCCCCACGCCGAAGCGCCGCGCCGCGATGATCCTGGCCGTGGTCGCCCTCTCCCTGGCCGCGCACTTGAAGGGGATCCGGGCGCCGCTGCTGGACAACCAGTTCCACCGCCAGGTCAACACCGCGTCCATCGCGCGCCGCTACCACCGCGACGGCCTGCCCCCGTGGGAGCCGCGCGTCGACTGGTTCGGCAAGCCCGACCGGATGGCCGCCACGGAGCTGCCGGTGGAGATGTGGCTGCACGGCGTCCTGTGGCCGGTGTTCGGCCTGGGCCAGGACTGGGGGCGCCTGCTGTCGGTCGCCTTCTCCGCGCTGACCGCGCTGATGCTCTTCCTGCTCCTCGAGCGCGAGTTCGACACGGAGTCCGCGTTCTACGGCGCGGCCCTGTTCTGCGTCCTGCCCATCGAGATCTTCTTCGGCCGCACCGTCCAGCCCGAGGCCTTGGCCCTGCTGGGGCTGGTGTCGGCGCTGTACTTCTGGGACCTCTCGCTGGAGCCGGGCCGCCCGTTCGCCCCGTGGCTGGCCGCGACGCTGGCCGCCTTCGTCTCGGTGGGCGTCAAGCTCCCGTACGCGCACATGCTCCTGCCGCTCTTCGCGCTGACCTGGCGCCGCCTGGGCCGCAAGGCCTGGCTCGACGCGCGCCTGTGGGCCGCGGGCCTGCTGTCCATGGGCGCCGTGATCGCCTGGTACGTCTACGCCAGCCGCGGCGTGTACGTGGTGCCCGACCACGAGGGCGAGTTCCTGGCGCTCCTGAACCTGCGCGAGGCGCCGTACTACATCCAGTTCCTGCTCTTCTCCCGCTTCCCGGAGCTGGTCGCCACCTACGGCGGCCTGGTGTTCTTCTTCTTCGGCGCGCGCGAGGTCCTGGTCCGCCGGCGCGAGCCGTTCTGGCTCGCCTGGCTGGGCGCGGGCTTCCTCCACCTCTTCGCCGTGGGCAAGTACGGCCACGCGCACGAGTACACCTGCCTGACCCTGGCCCCGGCCGCGGCCGGATTGATGGGCGTCGGAGCCGCGCTCCTGCGCCGCAAGGCCGAGGCCGTGACGGCGCCCCGGCGCCGCGCCTGGGCGCTGGCCGGGCTGGTGCTCCTCGGAGTCTCCGTCCCCGTCCACGCGGCCCTGCGCATCCGGCTCTGGTACCGCCAGGCCCACGCCTGGCTGGCGCGCGCCCCGCAGGCCGCGGCCGCCGTCAGCCGCCCCGACGACCTGTTCGTGACCGACTGCGAGGCGCCGTCGGTGGCGCTCTACTACCTGGACCGCCAAGGCTGGTCCGAGGACTTGGCCGCGGACGAGCACGGACAGCCGCTGGCTTGGATCGACGGCAAGATCCGCCTCGGGGCCCGCTTCCTGGCCGTCCCCGAGGTGGGGCTCTTCAAGAAGCCCGACGGGGCGCTCTGGAAGCGCGTCAGCGCGCGCGGCGCGCCGGTCTGGGACGACGGCCGGCTGGCCGTCTTCCGGCTGCCGCCGGGCGGGCTTAAGGGATCGTCAGCTTCCCGTCCTTGATCGTCAGGGACGGGATGTCGATGGCGAACGGCGTCTCCGGGTTGGGCGCCAGGGAGACCGTCAACTCCTTGATCGGCCGGAACAGCGAGAGCGGGATCGGCGTGCCCATGTAGCGCACCGAGAGCAGGCGCACGCGCAGGACCCGGGCGGCGCGGTCCAGGTCCAGCGCGGCCTCCACCGCCACGGACTTGCCGCGCCAGCGCCCCTCGGCCTTGACGGTCCCGTCCAGCGTCAGGGCGTCGATCTGGAGCCCTGGCACGCGCCGGTCCAGGAAGGTCTTCAGGTCGTCGGCGCTGACGGAGAGGCTCCCGATCTTGAGCGCGTCCAGGCGCATCAGGCGCACGTCGCTCCAGTCGTAGTCGGCGGGGACGCCGCCCTCGTAGACCGGCACGAACGAGAAGTCGTCGAGCTCCGCGGTCACGCCGCGCACCGTCAGTCCGCGCACGTCCACCATGTCCACGCTGGCGCGCGCCGCCGCCCAGTCCGAGTGCGACGGGTCCCAGCCGGAGAGGGCGACCTTTAAGTTGCGGATCTTGGCCTTGCCCGCCTCGAAGAACGCGTAGTTCATCCGGTCCTTCTTGAGCGGCTTGGGCCGCACCAGACGCTGGCGGTAGAGCACGGCCTGGCTCCCGTCCGGGAGCGGCCAGCGCGCGTCCACGGCGTACGCGGACTGGAACCAGCCGTCGGGGTTCTTGATCTCCTTGGCCGCCTCCGGAAGGCCGCCGATGACGCTGGCCGGGCCCAGGTCCCCGTCCTTGAGCAGAACGAACTCCGAGAGCTCGCACAGGCGCGCGTTGACCCCGCGCATGCGCGCGTGCGGCAGGCCCAGCCACTCCTGCTCCCAGTGGAAGGTCGGCGCGTTGAAGTACGGGGCGTTGGCCACCAGGGTCACGTTGGTCAGCGGACGCGCGGGGTCGCGGTCGGCCTCGATGCGGCGCAGGATCTCGGGGATCTTCCAGTCCTCGCGGACGGGCGGGTTGTTCTCGAAGAAGGTCAGCGGCGTCAGCGGCAGGGGGACCCGGATCGGCCCCACCCAGCCGAAGAAGAAGTTGACCGCGCCGGCGAGCTGGACGGCGGCGACGCTCCAGGTCAGCGCCCGCGGCCACGTGGCGGCCAGGCCCACGGCCAGCGGCGCCAATCCGGGCAGAAGGAAGCGGATCTGCCGGTTGGGGACGATGGTCCAGAACACGTACGAGGCGACCACCCAGTAGGCCAGGATCCAGCCGTTCTCCCGGCGCCGCGCGTACTGCGGCGCCAGCACGCCCAGGAAGCCCAGAAGCCACAGGAGCGGCCCCAGCGAGCCGCAGGACTGCTGGAAATAGGCCGCCCAGGCCCCGCCCTTCCAGAACGGCACCGCGGCGTCGGACGAGGCCTGCATCAGGCGCGTGGGCAGCTGCGCGAGGTGCGCCCAGTACCAAGGGGCGAACAGCGCCAGGGACAGCGCCGCCGCGGCCAGCACCTTGGGGCGCGAGGAGCGGTTGGCGAGGGCGCGCGCGGCCACCACGTAGGCGGGGAGCAGGTAGCTGAAGAAGCTCCATTTGTGGAGCATGCCCGCGGCGAACAGGACGCCGAAGGCCAGCGACGGAAGCCATTGCGAGAAGCCCTCGCTGGCGAGCAGGGCCCAATAGGCGGCCGCCGTCCAGGCCACGACGGCCAGGTCCACCAATTGGGTGGTCAGCAGGTCCTGCAGGCCGGGCGCGGCGCAGAAGGCCAGCGTGGCGGCCAGGGCCCGCGAGTCGGGCAGGAAGCGCCAGGCGATCGCGAACAGCGAGACCGCCAGCAGGGCGAAATACCACCAGTTCAGCCACAGCGCGGCGTGCGCGGGGTCGGCGGAGTCGTAGGCGCCGCGCAGGAGCATCTGGTACGCGGGCGGGAACGGGGGCATGCCGGGCTTGGGGGCCAAGTACCAGGCGTCCCCCCAATGGCCGGAGGCGAGCGCGCGCCGGTAGTCCAGCGCGATCTCCATGTGCGTGGACTGGTCCCAGGACGGAGGACGGGTGTCGGTGCGGATGAAGTGGCGCAGGAGGAGGGCCTGGACCGCCAGGAAGGCCGCCAGGCCCAGGAGGCTGAGGACCAGCGTCTTGCGCGAGGGCGCCGCCGCAGGAGCGAAGTCGTTCATGAGGGCGTGGCCATCATATTATATTTTTGTAGAATCCCGCGGTGCCGAACACCCGGAGACGCGCGTGAAGGCGGCGATCCTGATCGGCGGACGGGGCACGCGCCTGCGGCCGTTCACGCTGGACGCGCCCAAGCCCCTGCTGCCGGTGCTCAACCGGCCTTTCCTTGAGTACCAGTTCCAGGTCCTGCGCGCGCACGGCGTGCGCGAGGCGGTGCTGTGCACCTCGTACCGCGCCTCCGACTTCCGCCGCGTCTTCGGCGACGGCCGCCGCCTGGGTCTGAAGCTGCGCTACGCCCGCGAGAGGCTGCCGCTGGGCACCGGCGGGGCGCTCAAGAACGCCGAGCCGTTCCTGCGCGACGGCACGGCCCTGGTCCTCAACGGCGACGTCTTGAACGCCTTCGACTTGAGCGCGTTCCTGCGCTTCCACAGGTCGCGCCGCGCCGAGATCTCCATCGCGCTGACCCGGGTCAAGGACCCGACGCAGTACGGGCTGGTCCTCACCGACGACAAGGGGCGGGTGCGGCGCTTCCTGGAAAAGCCGTCCTGGGACGAGGTCGAGTCCAACGCGATCAACGCCGGCGCCTACCTGTTCGAGCCCGGCGCCTTCGACCACATCCCGCCCGGCAAGACCTACTCGCTGGAGCGCGGCCTCTTCCCCGAGCGCCTGGCCGCGGGGGCCACGCTGGCCGGCTGGATCGCGCCCGGCTACTGGATCGACATCGGAACGGTGGACAAGTACCTGCAGGTCCACCTCGACATCCTGGAGGGCCGCGCCCCGTTCAAGCCCGGCGAGAGCGCCCGCCCGCTGAAGGGCCTGTCGCCCGCGCGCGTGGTCTCCGGTCCCGGCGTGAGGATCGCCCCTTTCGCGCGCTTCGGCGGCGCGGTGAGCCTGGGCCGCGGCGTCTCGGTCGGCCGCGGCGCCCAGCTCTCCGACTGCGTGGTCCTCGACGGGGTCCGCATCGGCGACGGGGCGCGCCTGGAGCGCTGCGTGGTGGGCGCGCGCGCGCGCGTCGGCACGCACGCGGTCCTGGGCCCCGGGGCCGCGCTGGCCGGCGGCTCCCGCGTGGGCGACTACAGCCTGCTATGAGCCTCTTCAAGACCCGCCGCGTTCCGAAGCCCTGGGGCCACGAGCTGATCTTCGCGCTGGCCCCGCGCCGCTACGCCGGCAAGATTCTGGTCATCGAGAAGGGCAAGCGCCTGAGCCTCCAGTACCACCGGCGCAAGCACGAGAGCCTGCTGGTCCTCAAGGGCGCGCTGACCCTGCGCCTGGGCAAGGCGACGCGGACGCTCCCGGCCGGGTCGGCCGTCGCGATTCCGCCGCGGACCGTGCACAGATTCGAGGCGCGCCGCGGGCGCGTGACGCTGGTGGAGGTCTCCACCGCGGAGCTCGGCGACGTGGTCCGGCTCCAGGACGATTACGGACGCACCGGAGGATAGCATGGATCCCATCAAGTTCGGCACCGACGGCTGGCGGGGCATGATCGCCCGCGATTTCACCTTCGAGAACGTGCGGCGCGCGGCCCAGGCCATCGCCGACTACATCAAGGACGAGCAGATCAAGAACGGGCGCAAGAAAGGACCGCTGTCGGGACCGATGGTGGTCGGCTACGACCGCCGCTTCCAGTCCGACGCCTTCGCGCGCGAGATCGCTCAGGTGCTGGAGGCCAACCACCTGAATCCCGCGCTGATGGCCGAGAGCCTGCCGACGCCCGCCGTCAGCTACCTGACCCGCAAGCTGGGCGGCGTGGGCGTGATGGTCACCGCCAGCCACAACCCGCCGTCCTACAACGGCCTGAAGATCAAGATCGACGGGCGCGCGGCCCTGGAGGACGTGACCCGGGGCGTGGAGAGCTGGGTGGACCGCTCGACCCCGGTGCGCGCGCCCGAGATCAAGGTCAAGTCCTACCGCGACCAGTACCTCGGCTACCTGAAGGGCCGCGTGGACACGGGCAAGATCAAGGGCAAGCTCAAGCGCCCGATCGTCGTGGACTACATGCACGGGGCCGCCTCCGGCCTGATGGCCGACCTGCTCCCCAGCAAGCACTTGGTCGAGATCCGCGCCAAGCACGACCCCTTGTTCGGCGGCGTGCACCCGGAGCCCATCGAGCAGTACCTGGGCGCGCTCTCCGACGCGGTCAAGGAGCACAAGGCGATGATCGGCCTCGCCCTCGACGGCGACGCCGACCGCTTCGGCCTGGTGGACGAAAACGGCCGGTACCTGACGCCGTGCCAGGTCTTCCCGATGCTCTGTCTGTACCTGATCGAGCACAAGAAGTTCCACGGCAAGATCGTGCAGTCGGTCTCGCTCGGCTACATGGCCGAGCGCATCGCCAAGGACAAGGGCCTGCCCTTCGAGCAGCTGCCGGTCGGCTTCAAGCACGTGGCCGAGCGCCTGGCGCAGGGCGACGCGGTGATCGCGGGCGAGGAGTCCGGCGGCTACGCGTGGAAGGGCGGCATCGCCGAGCGCGACGGCCTGCTGACCGCGCTGGTGTTCCTGGAGATGTGCACGACGCTGGGCAAGACCCCGTCGCAGATCTGGAAGGACGTGGAGACGCGCTACGGCGCCTCCGTCTACAAGCGCATCGACTACCGCATCCACCGCCCGATCGCCGACAAGGCGGTCTGGACCGCGAAGCTGATCAAGAAGCTCCCCAAGAAGATCCTGAACACGCCGATCAAGGACCTGATCCAGACCGACGGGCTCAAGATCGTGCTCGAGGACGGGCATTGGCTGCTGATGCGCCCGTCCGGCACTGAGCCCCTGATGCGCGTCTACGCCGAGAGCGACAAGGCGGAGCGCACCCAGGGCCTGCTCGACGCGGCCAAGAAGTGGGTCGCCCCGAGCCTCGCCCATTAAACCCCGCAACGGAGACAGGACCATGGGACCCAAAAAGGCCATGCTGCTGGCGGCCGGCGCGGGCACGCGCCTGCGCCCGCTCACCTACGAGACCCCCAAGCCGATGGTGCCCGTCGTCAACCGGCCGGTGATCCACCACGTCCTCGACAACCTGCTCAAGCACGGGGTCGAGGAGGTGGTCGTCAACCTCCACTCCCATCCGGAGCAGGTCCGCGGCTATTGCGGCGACGGCTCGCGCTGGAGCCTGAAGCTGCGCTACTCCAACGAACCCAAGCTGATGGGGACCGCCGGCGCGATCAAGCGCGCCGAGGGGTGGCTCAAGGGCGGGCCCTTCTTCGTGATGTCGGGCGACGGCCTCTCCGACATCGACCTGACCGCGATGTACGCGTTCCACCGCCGCCGCGGCGCGTTCGCGACGATGGCGGTCAAGAAGGTGGACTCCCGCTTCGACTACGGCGTCACGCTGATGGACGGCGCCCAGCGCATCAAGGGCTTCCTCGAGAAGCCGTCCTGGGGCGACGTGTTCTCGAGCAAAGTGAACACCGGCATCTACCTCTTCGAGCCCGAGGTCCTGCGCCTGATCCCGAAGGGCCGCCCGTACGACTTCGGCCACGAGCTCTGGCCCAAGCTCCTGAAGATGAAGAAGCCTCTCTACGCCTACGAGACCGACGCGTACTGGTGCGACGTGGGCAACCTGGCCGAGTACCGCCGCTGCCAGATCGACTGCCTGGACCGCCGCGCCAAGATCAACATCCCGGGCGCCGAGGTCCGCAAGGGCGTCTGGATCCAGGAGGGGACCGTCGTGGACCCCAAGGCGCGCCTGGTGCCGCCGGTGGTCATCGGCAAGGGCGGCCGCGTGGCCGCCGGCGCGGTGGTCGGGCCCTACTCGGTCGTCGGCGACCGCGCCAAGATCGGCGCCGGCGCGCGCCTGGACCGCTGCATCCTCTTCGACAACGTGACCGTCGGCGAGGACGTCCAATTGACCAACTGCATCATCGGCTCCGACGGCAACGTCCGGGAGAACATCTCCGTCTACGAGGCGGCGGTCCTCAACATCCGGAAATAGCTCCGCCAGGGGAAACGCGCGGGTCGGCCCTGGGCCTCATGCGTCCGCGTGTCGGGTGATCTTCGGGCATTGCAACGCCGGCTCACGCCCCGCTTGCTCTCCCCGCATTTCACCACCTCCATGCCACCGTAAAATGATGCGTGCTCTCGAGCTCGCCCATGGGCACCGCCGCGTAGTCCAGGCGCCAGCGCGCGCCGTGCAAGCCCACGCCGAGCGTCAATCCCCGCGCCGCGTCGAAGCCGGAGCCGCCGGTGATGGCGGACTGGGTGGCGTAGCCGGCGCGCAGGCGCACGCCCTTGCGGGCGCGCAGCTCGCCGCCGAAGGCGAAGTCGCTGCCGGTGCCGCGCGGGCCGTCGGTCCATTCGG
>JAJXTZ010000206.1 GCA_021783355.1 bacterium
GGGACCGCGGCGGCGCCGAGCTCGCGCTCGCGCGCCTCCAGCGCGGCCCGGTCCACCGTCCGGCGGTGGCGCACGGCGCCGTGCAGCGCCGAGTCGTCCAGGAACAGGAACTCCTCGCCGTCCCGGGCGCCGGAGACGATCTGCGTGTAGTCGTCGGTGGTCACCCCGGTGGAGACCAGGACCGGGAGGTAGGTCCTGCCGTCCTGCTCGATGAGCGCGGCGGTCGGCGCCATCAGGATGTCGTGCTTGACCCCGGGGACGATCTCGCCCTCCCAGTGGGTGCCGGGGGGCAGGAAGAGGTCCGGCCTCAGGTGGATCGTGAAGGTGCCCCAGGGCGTCGAGCGGTCCCCGCGCGGATCCAGCGTGAAGCGCGCCACGCGCCCGGTCATCTTCCGCTCCGGACGGCCGGCGGGCCAGAAGGTCAGGGTCTGGCCGTCGCGCACCAGCGGGACGTCCTCGGGGCGCACGCGCGCCACCAGGTCCAGCCCGCGCGCCGCGTCCACGAGCAGGGCGTTCGGGCGCACCCAGGTCTTGGCCTTGGCGTAGACGCGCAGGACGAAGCACTCGTCGGGACAGCGGACGGGGGTCGGGCGGTAGACGCGCTGCCAGCGGTCCTCGGTCAGGCCCTGGCTCTGCGCGCCGCGCGCGTCGATGAGCGCGGCCAGCTCCTTGTCCGCCAGCGTCGCCAGCGGCTGGTCGGAGCCGTGCCAGGAGGCGTCGGCGGCCGACACGCTCTCGATGCGCCCGTCGATCGTGGACTTCAGGCGGAACTCGCCGACGGGCACCACCAGCCCGGTGACCTTGACGCGGATGGTCAGGTCGCCGCGGACCACGGCTCCGGTCCCGGCGCCGTGCGCCGGGGCCGAGAGGGCCAGCAGGAGCGCCGCGAGCGCGGGCCTCACTTCGCCGCGGCCTCCAGCGGGGCCAGGGCGGCGGCCTCGGCGGCCAGCGTCGCGTTCTCCCCGCGCCAGGAGTGGCGCAGGAAGGCCTCGTAGGACCAGGGCATGGCCGCGCGCAGGAAGCCGGCCGTCGCCTCGCCGTACCGCTGGATCTCCCACTGCGCGTGCGCGTCGGCGCGCAGGCTCACGAAGTTCATCAGGCTGCGCGCGTTGATCGTCCAGTAGAACTCGGTGTACATGTTGACCGGCAGGACCATGCGCGCCATCTCGCGCGCGACGCCGGCCGCGAGCAGGTCTTTGTAGCACGCCAGCGCCGCGTCCACCTGCCCCGAGAACTTCGCCGTCAGCGCGGCGTCGTCGAGCGCGTCCGCGGCGACGGAGCCCTGCTTGTTCTTCGGGTCCTGCGCGCGCCACCGCGCGGGAAGGTAGAACTCGTCCTTGACCTCCGTGTAGCGCGCGGAGATCTCGTTGTAGGACGCGATCCGGTGCCGGATCCACTGGCGCATCACGAAGATCGGGGTCTTCACGTGGAACTTGAACACCGCGTGCTCGAAAGGCGACTCGTGCTTGTGCTTCATCAGGTAGGCGATGAGCTTGCGGTCCGCCTCCGGGCCCTTCGATTTTCCGCCGTAGGACACGCGCGCCGCGTCGACGACGCCCTGGTCGCCGCCCATGAAGTCCACCAGGCGCACGAACCCCTTGTCCAGGACCTTGACCGTCTTCCCCGTCTCGTTCATGGCCAGCCTCCCGGCGCGAGCCCCGCGCCGTCCTTGAAGCGCCTCCCGTCGGGCAGAGCGGAGGCCTGCGCGGCGGCGGCCTGGATCCATTCGGCCAGCCGGCGGTCGCCCCGCACGCCTTTCCCGTCCCAGCGGTACGCGTAGAATCCGCCCAGGGTCTGGTGCAGCAGCTCGCCCACGCGCTCCGCGTCCGGCGAGAGCGGGACCGCGTCCACGCGCCCCTGCCGGATCAGGTCGCGGAAGCGGGCCTGCAGGTCCGCGCGGTCCTTGTCCTGCTGGCCGGAGCGCACGCCGTCGCGCACCCCGACCGCCACGGCCCGGGCGAAGCCCGCCTTCGCGCCGACCTTGTCGGCGACGGCCTGCGCGGCGGCCAGCCAGTCCTTGCGCGCCGCGTCCGAGCGCGGCGCGACGCCCGCCAGGACCAGCGACTCGCGCCCCGGGTCGCGCGCGAGGGCCTTGGCCCGGTCGGCCAGGATGTCGACGAGCAGGGGGGACTGGTCCATCGCCGGGGCCAGGACCAGCGGGACCGGGCTGCGCAGGCGCCGGGCGCGCCCCGACGGCGCGTCCAGCACCAGCGCGGACTTGACCGGGGCGGTCATCGGCTTCATGTCCGCGCCGTCCACGCCGCCGGCGGGGCCCGGCGCGTCGCGGACCGGCTCGGCGCGCTGGCCGAACAGGAAGCGCGTGTTCTCCAGGCGCACCGACGCGGAGACGGTCTCCAGCGGCACGCCCACCACCTTGCCCACGTGCTGGGCCGTCAGGCGGTCGAGCGCGCGCTGGACGGAGATCCGGTCGCCGGCGTCGTTGACGCTCTCCACGGCGTGGCCCTTGATCAGGCGGCGCAGGCTGCCCAGCTCTTGGCGCCAGCCCGCGTCCACGTCGTAGGCCATGATCAGCACGCCGTACGGCTTGGGCGCGGGGCCGAAGCCCTGCGCCCGCGCGGGCGCGCCGGCCAGCGCCGCCGTCAGCAGCAGGGAGATCACGGCCGCGGCTTCCTCAGCGCGGCCTCCACCCGCTCGCGCAGGTCGTCCAGGCTCACCGGCTTGGCGACGAAGTCGTCCCCGCCGGAGAGCGCGGCGCTGGTCTTGTCGTGGGTCGAGTCGCGCGCGGTCAGGAACAGGATCGGCACGCGGCGGCCGGACTTCTTCTCCAGCGCGCGGATGCGCTGGCAGGCGTCCAGGCCGTTGAGGCGCGGCATCATCACGTCCAGGAGGACGAGGTCCGGGGACTCCGCCTCGTACAGGGCGACCGCCTCCTCGCCGTCCTCGGCGGGAAGGACGGCGTAGCCCATCCGCGCGAGCTGGAGGGTCAGGATCTCCCGGATCGAGGACTCGTCGTCCGCGACGAGGATCTTTCGGCGCTGCGTCATGTCGCTCCTACGGGTCGAAGGTCCAGACGGCCGATTGCCCGGCCGCGCCGCGCACCGCCACCGCGATCTCGCGCGCGCCGGGCTTGGGCTCGACGACCGCCAGTCCCAGCGCGCAGCCGGAGAGGTCCGCGGTCCAGTCGGTCGTCAGCGCCAGGCCGTTCCAGCTCTGGCGGGTCAGCACGGCGCGATTGAAGAGGCCGAAGGGGCTGGCGAGGCCGCCCAGCGCGGGGATGTTGCGCACCGCGTACAGGGACTCCAGGCCGGACGGGCCGTCGGCCGGCGCCAGCGGCGGGTTGAACTCCAGCAGGCGGCCCTTCCAGCGCACGCGCACCGGGGTCTGCCCGTAGTCCTCGTCGGGGGTGCGCCACCACTTGCGCCCCAGCTGGACGCGCAGGGCGTGCACCGGGGTCACGAAGATGGAGGCGTCGGCCCCGCCCAGGCGCGCGGTCGTGAAGCCGTACAGCCAGTCCACGCGGCGCGGGCGGATCGCCGGGCGGCCCTGGGAGTAGCGGGCGTCCTTGTAGACCAGCGGGTAGATGGCGCCCAGGGGGAAGGTGGAGTCGTCGATGATCTGCTGGGTGGCCAGCACGCGGCGCCCGTCCGGAGTCTCGTAGGCGCGGGTCAGGTACGGCAGGTCCGCGGTCTTGAGCCAGGTCCCCGTCATGACCTTGTAGACGCGGGTCTCGAAGCGCTGGAACGCCGCGTCGTACACCGAGACGAACAGCGAGTCTCGCGACCTGTCGCCGTCCAGGCGTCCGGCGTCCAGCCCGACGATGCGCAGGCCGGTGCCGGGCACCACGGCCTCGGCCAGGGGCTTGGCGTCGGTCACGGGGTACGCGTAGAGGCGGATCGTGTTCTCGGAGGCCAGGACCACCTGCGGCCCGCCCACCCCGTCGAAGTCCCCGACGGCCATCGCGTCGACCTCGTAGGGGAGCGTCGCGCCGCGGGTCTTGGGCTCGCGCCGCGGCGCGGC
>JAJXTZ010000040.1 GCA_021783355.1 bacterium
GTCCGGCGAGACACTGCGCGACGCCGTGGCCGCGCCCGCTCTCGCCGCCTCGGTCTCCGGGTGGAGGGCGCCGGCGTACGCCGCTGCGCCCGGGCCCGGCCCGTGGCTGCGCCTGTACGCCGCGCTGGACCCGGCGCCTGCCCGCCGGCCTGCCTTCGACGCGCCCTCGCCCTCCTCGGGGACCGTGCGGGACGTGCCGCCTCCGCCCCCGCGCGCCGTCGCGGCCGGCGCTCGCCGCGGCCTCGACGAGCTTTTGTCCGCCGCCTCCGCCTCCGCCCCCGCCCCGGACCGCTAACCTTCGTCATTCGTCCGGACGCGCGGATTCGTTGACGCAAATCAATTGAATCGCGGAGCATCCTGGGGGTAGAATACGACTCGGGAGCGGCAACGCCGACCCCCTCCGCAGACCGCATTGGAGCCACCGACATGAGCGACGCGTCCACGCAGCCGAAGCCCGCCCCCACCGCCATCGAAGAAATCGAATCCGCCGTCATCCGCTTCGCCGGAGATTCCGGCGACGGCATCCAGCTGACCGGCACCCAGTTCACGACGACCACCGCAATCGCCGGCAACGACCTGGCGACCCTGCCCGATTATCCCGCCGAGATCCGCGCTCCCGCGGGCACGCTGGCCGGCGTCTCCGGCTTCCAGATCCAATTCTCCTCCCGCGAAGTCCTCACCCCCGGCGACGTGCCGGACGTCCTCGTCGCGATGAATCCCGCGGCGCTGAAGGCCAACATCAAGGGGGTCAAGAAGGGGGGCCTCCTCATCCTCAATAAAGACGCGTTCAACGCGGCCAACCTGAAGAAGGCCGGCTACGAGAAGGATCCGCTGGAGGACGGCTCTCTGTCCGACTGGCGCGTGATCCCCGTCGAGCTGACCCGCCTGACCCGCAACGCGCTGGAGGGCATGGGCCTGTCGCCGACCGAGACCGAGCGCTGCAAGAATTTCTTCGCGCTGGGCATGATGTACTGGCTCTACGACCGCCCGCTCGACGCGACCGCGCGCTGGATCGAGGCCAAGTTCAAGAAGAACCCGAAATTCGTCGAGGCCAACACCAAGGCCCTCCACGCGGGCAACGTATTCGCGGAGACCGCCGAGCTCTTCGGCCACCACTACCGCGTGCGCAAGGCGCCGATCAAGCCCGGCGTTTACCGCAACGTGACCGGCAACGAGGCGACGGCGCTGGGCATGGTCGCCGCGTCCAGCGTGTCCGGCCTGCCGCTGTGGCTGGGCTCCTACCCGATCACGCCGGCCTCCGACATCCTGCACGAACTCTCCAAGCACAAGAACTTCGGCGTGAAGACCTTCCAGGCCGAGGACGAGATCGCCGCGATCGGCTCCGCGATCGGGGCGGCGTTCGCCGGGATGCTGGCGACCACGACCACCTCCGGCCCCGGCGTCGCGCTGAAGAGCGAGGCGATCGGCCTGGCCGTGATGACCGAGCTGCCGGTGGTGATCGTCAACGTCCAGCGCGGCGGGCCTTCCACCGGCCTGCCGACGAAGACCGAGCAGGCGGATCTCCTGCAGGCGCTCTACGGGCGCAACGGCGAGTGCCCCGTGCCGGTCCTGGCCGCGGCGACGCCGTCGGACTGCTTCTGGATGGCCTACGAGGCCTGCCGCCTCGCGGTCAAGTACATGACCCCCGTCTTCCTCCTCACCGACGGCTACCTGGCCAACGGCTCGGAGCCGTGGCTGGTGCCCCGCGTCGCGGGGCTGCCCAAGTTCGGCGTGCCGGCCCTGCCGGCGGCGGAGGAGTTCCAGCCCTACAAGCGCGAGGCGGAGACGATGGCCCGTCCCTGGGCCACGCCGGGCGTGAAGGGCTACGAACACCGCATCGGCGGCATCGAGAAGCAGGACGTGACCGGCAACGTGTCCTACGATCCCGACAACCACGAGCGCATGGTGCGCCTGCGCGCCGCGAAGGTCAACAAGATGGCGCAGGACATCCCGCCCACCGAGGTCCTCGGGGAGCGCAAGGGCGACGTCCTCCTCGTCGGCTGGGGCGGGACCTACGGCTCCATCACGGCGGCCGTCCAGGAGATGCAGAAAACGGGCCGGAAGGTCTCAGCCGTCCACCTGCGCCACTTGAACCCGCTGCCGCCGGACCTGGGCGACCTCTTGTCCGGCTTCAAGCACATCGTGGTGCCGGAGCTGAACATGGGCCAGCTGCTCAAGGTCCTGCGCGCGAAGTACCTGGTCCCGGCGAAGGGGATCAACAAGATCAAGGGCCAGCCGTTCAAGGTGTCCGAGATCGTCGCCGGCGTGGACGCGGTGCTGAAGGGGGAGAACTAAGATGGCCGATCACAAAGACGAACTCGAGACGCTTCCGGCGGCCGGGCCGGTCCTGACGATGAAGGACTTCAAGTCCGACCAGATGGTCCGCTGGTGCCCGGGATGCGGCGACTTCGCGATCCTGGCCTCCGTCCAGAAGATCCTGCCCTCGATCGGCGTGCCGCGCGAGAAGACGGTCTTCGTCTCCGGGATCGGCTGCTCGTCGCGCTTCCCGTACTACATGAACACCTACGGGTTCCACTCGATCCACGGCCGCGCGCCGACCCTGGCGACCGCGATCAAGTGCGCCCGCCCCGACCTGCAGGTCTGGGTGGTCACCGGCGACGGCGACGGCCTGTCCATCGGCGGCAACCACCTGGTCCACGCCCTGCGCAAGAACGCGGACCTCAAGATCCTGCTCTTCAACAACCGGATCTACGGCCTGACCAAGGGCCAGTACTCGCCGACCTCGGAGATGGGCAAGAAGACGAAGTCCTCCCCGATGGGCAGCATCGACGCGCCGCTCAACCCCTTGGCCGTCGCGCTGGCCTCCGAGGCGACCTTCGTGGCCCGCGCGGTGGACACCGACCTGCCGTTCCTGAGCGAGGTGCTGACCCGCGCCGCCAAGCACAAGGGCTCGGCGTTCGTCGAGATCTTCCAGAACTGCATCGTCTTCAACGACGGCGCGTGGGACCCGGTCGCGGCCAAGGCCATCCGGGACGAGAAGATGCTGAGGCTCGAGCACGGCAAGCCGATGATCTTCGGCAAGGACCGCAGCAAGGGCGTGCGCCTGAAGAACGGCTTCGACCCCGAGGTCGTCCATTTCGACCCGGCGGCCCCGCCCAAGGACCTGCTGGTGCACGACGCGCATGCCGCGACGCCGACGCTGGCGCACCTGCTCGCGCACATGGACGAGCCGATCCCGCAGGGCGTGTTCCGCGACGTCGCCAAGCCCACGCTCGACCAGTTGATGGACGCGCAGCTCGCCGAGGCCAAGTCCAAGCCCGCCGACCTGCAGAAGCTGCTGAACGGCTCGGAGAACTGGACGGTCGCGGCCTAAGGCCCGGAGGACCCATGAAACTACTGGAGCACGAGGCGAAAGAGATCCTGAAGGCCCGGGGCATCCCGGTGCCGCCGAACGGCGGCGTGATCAAGACCACGGCGGGTCTCGCCGCGGCGATGAAGCGCGCCGGCAAAGCGCCGTGGGTGCTGAAGGCCCAGGTGCTGGCCGGGGGCCGCGGCAAGGCCGGCGGCATCAAGCTCGCCAAGACCCCGAAGGAAGCCAAGGCGCTGGCGAAGGCGATGCTCGGGATGGACCTGATCACGCACCAGACCCACGGCCACGCGCTGAAGGTCAAGGAGCTGCTCGTCGAGGGCGGGGTCAAGATCGAGCGCGAGATCTACTTGTCGGTCGTGATGGACCGCCGGGCCGCGGCCCCGGCGATCATCGCCTCGGCGCAGGGCGGCATGGAGATCGAGACGCTGGCCGCCGAGCACCCGGAGGCCATCATCCGCATGACGGTGGATCCGAACACGGGCCTGCCGGACTTCCAGGCGCGCCGCCTGGCTTTCGCGCTGAAGGTCCCGGCCGACCGCGTCGGGGCGTTCGTCAAGGTCGCCAAGACGCTGGTCCGCGCCTTCCTGGACCTGGACTGCTCGATGCTGGAGATCAACCCGCTGGTGCTGACCCCGACGGGCGTGGTCGCCCTGGACGCCAAGGTCGTCACCGACGACAACGCGCTGTTCCGCCATCCCGACCTCGCGGCGAAGCCCGACCACGAGGCCACGGCGCTCGAGACGGCGGCGAAGAAGGCCGACATCTCGTACGTGGGCCTGGACGGAAACATCGGCTGCATGGTCAACGGCGCGGGCCTGGCGATGGGCACGATGGACACCATCGCGCTGGCGGGCGGCAGCCCGGCCAACTTCCTCGACGTCGGCGGCGGCGCCAACGAGGAGCGCGTGACGAAGGCCTTGAACATCATCCTGAAGGACAAGAAGGTCAAGGCCGTCCTCGTCAACATCTTCGGCGGGATCGTGAAGTGCGACATGATCGCGGCCGGCGTCGTGGGCGCGCTCAAGAAGATCAAGCTGAAGGTCCCGCTCGTCGTGCGCCTGCAGGGCACGAACGTCGAGCAGGGCAAGGAGATCCTCGCGAAGTCGGGGATCGCGTTGATCCAGGCGGACGACCTCTGGGACGCGGCCCGCAAGGCCGTGGAGGCGGTGAAATAACATGGCCATCATCCTCGACAAGGACTCGAAGATCGTCGTTCAGGGCTTCACCGGCTCGCAGGGCACCTTCCACTCGCGGCAATGCCTGGAGTACGGCACGCGGATCGTCGCGGGCGTGACCCCGGGCCGCGGCGGCACCACCCACCTCGACCGGCCCGTGTTCGACACGGTGCACGACGCGGTGCGCGGCACCGACGCGTTCGTCTCCCTGATCTTCGTGCCGGCGCCGTTCGCCGCCGACGCGATCATGGAGGCCGTGGACGGCGGCTGCTCGACGGTGATCTGCATCACCGAGGGCATCCCGGTCCTGGACATGGCCCGCGTCAAGCGCTTCCTCTCCCGGGCGGAGTCCTCCGGCCGCGAGATCACGCTGGTGGGCCCGAACTGCCCGGGCGTGATCACGCCGGGCCAGTGCAAGGCCGGCATCATGCCCGGCTTCATCCACAAACCCGGCTCCATCGGCGTCGTGTCCCGTTCCGGCACGCTGACCTACGAGGCCGTCGACCAGCTGACCAAGCGGGGCCTGGGCCAGTCCACGGTCGTGGGCATCGGCGGCGACCCGATCGCGGGCTCCAGCTTCACGGACATCCTGGCCAAGTTCGAGGCCGACCCGGAGACCGAGGCCGTCGTGATGATCGGCGAGATCGGCGGCTCGGCGGAGGAGGAGGCGGCGCGCTTCTTCAAGGAAAAGATGTCCAAGCCGGTGTTCGGCTTCATCGCCGGCAAGTCCGCCCCCGAGGGACGCCGCATGGGCCACGCGGGCGCGATCGTCGAGGGCGCCTCGGGCACGCACGCCTCCAAGGTCAAGGCCATGCGCGAGGCGGGCATCACGATGGTCGAGAACCTTTCCGAGATCGGCGAGACCGTGGCCAAGTCGCGCCGTCCGCTGGCGGCCTGAGACGGGCCGTCCGTACGCAAAAGGCCCCCCGGGGATGCCCCGGGGGGCCTCTTTTTTTCGTCTCCCGGATCACTGGCTCTGCGAATGCTCCTGGAGGTACTTCTGGATCGCGGGATTGTTCCTCTGTTCAGGGGTCAGCGTCTTGAGCATGTCCTGCATGTTCTGCCCGCCCTGCCCCTGCCCTTGCGCCTGTCCGGCGGAGCCCTCGGACCCCGTCGCGCCGAACTGGGTGAAGCCGCGCGTCGGGTGGAGCTTGGGCATCACGAAGGCCTTGGGCGCGGGCGCGGCGGCCCTCTTCGGCGCCGGCGCGGCGGCGGGCGCGGGCGCCGGGACGGCCGCGGTCCGCGCCGGGACCGTGGCGGCGGTCTTCGCCGACGCCGGCACAGGCTCCAGCTCCGCGGCGGGCTTGATGAAATCCAGCGAGGATTCCGCGGGCGGGCGCGAGTCCAAGGCTGGGGCCGAGGAGGGCGGGGGGGCGATCACGGGCGGCACGACCACGGTCCGAGTCGGGGTGATCTTGGAATTGTCCTGGTCCCGGCGCTGGAAAACGTCGCTGCGATGGCCGGCCGAAGGCGGCGTCGCGTCCTCCCTCCAGCGCATGTAGAGGGCGCCCAGCAATGGCAGCAGCAGCGACGCCGCCCCTCCGATCAGGAGCCACATCGTCCGTTTACGCCGCTCGACTTCCTGGGCGTCCGGCTCAGGATTGGGCATGCCCCGGCAGTTTATCAGGACGGCCCGCGATTGTCCAGACCCCGCGACCCGGGGCGGCTGGAGCGGCGAGGGGACACTATGAGGACGACCGCCTTCCGGGTCTTGACAAGGGCAACATTTCTGTTACACTGCGGGTGTAGCATCCTGTCAGCGCTACACGCCGTTTTGGGTCGGGGGGTTGGAGATCCAAGGGCGCGGTGTGGCCGTCGGCGCCGACAGGCGATAACGGCAAACCCGTCGTAAGGCGGGGGCGCAAAGCCATGACTCCCGGGCGCCGGGAGCGTCAGGTTGCCGAACATGAGGCCCTATCTGTGGGTGAGAGGGCGCGCGTCCGCGCGCGTTTCGCCCGCGACGACCGCGTCACCGGTCGTTGCGTGGCGCCGTGTTTTCGGCGCCGCCCTGCTGGCGGCCCTTCTGGCCTCCTCCGCGCGGGCTCAGAACGGCGGCACCCCGGGACAGTTCCTGAACTTCGGCGTCGGCGCCCGCGCGATGGCGATGGGCGGCGCCTACTACGGCATCTCGGACGACGCCTCCGCCGCCTACTGGAACCCCGCCGGCCTGGCCCAGCTCCAGCGCAAGGAGCTGACCACCATGCAGGCCACGCTCTTCCAGCAGACCAAGCTCACCTATTTCAGCTACGCCCACCCTACCAAGGGCGGCTCCACCTTCGCCTTGAGCATGACCCAGCTCCAGAGCACCGGCTTCGAGAGCGTGGACGCGGTCTACGATCCCGTCACCGGCCAGGTCACCAAGGTCACCTCCAGCGGCAACTTCAACGACCAGCAGCAGGCGATGGGTCTGTCCTGGGGCAAGGGCGTGACCAAAACCGTCCTGTTCGGAATGAGCGTCAAGCAGATCACCCGCAAGCTGGCCGGGTCCTCGGACAACACCAAGTCCTTGGACATCGGCGTCCTGAAGACGATGGGCTCCTCCTACCGGCTGGGCCTGGGCATCCAGAACGCGTTCTCGCAGACCACCGGCGACACGCAGGACAAGTTTCCGGTCACCATCAAGCTGGGCAACTCCCTGCGCCTCTTCAAGGAGCGCCTGACGCTGTCGGCCGACGCGAACAAGGTCCTCAACGGCTCTCTGGAGGCGCGGTTCGGCGGCGAATACTGGATCTCGCGCTGGTTCGCGTTCCGCTTCGGCCTGCTGGGCCTTCCGAGCATCCAGGAGACGGACTTCGGTTTCGGCCTGAACTTCAAGAGCCTGTCCCTGGACGTCGCGCAGGGCATCCACGACCTGGGCTCCAGCACCCGCATCTCCGCGACCTTCCGCTTCGGCCAGTCGCGCTCGGATCGGACCACGGTCGAGGTCAAGAACTTCATCCGCCAGGGCATGGCCGCCTTCAAGGAGGGCAACTTCGCCCTGGCGCAGCAGAAGTTCAACCAGGCCCAGGACGCCGCGCCCGGCAACAAGCAGGTGGCCACGATGATCCAGCGCCTGGGCGCCGTGATGGCCTACGTCCCTCAGGCGACCGGCGGCGAGGAAGAGCAGACCTTCATCCGCAAGGGCGCGATCGCCTACGTGGACGGCCGCGACCTGAAGGTCGCCGTCAACTCGCTGCGCTACGCCTTCAACAAGGCCCCCCACGACGAGAAGCTCCTGAACCTGCTGAACATGGTGGAGAAGGAGGCGGGTGTGGCCGACATCACCCGCCCGCTCGAGGGGCCGGAGCAGTTCACCTTCATCGACCAGAAGATCTTCGACGCGCGCCAGTCGATCTACGACGGCCACTACGACGCCGCCGTGCGCCGCGCGCAGGACGTGCTGGATCTGGAGCCCAACAACGTGACCGCCCTGCAGATCATGGGCTCGGCCTTCTTCCTGATGGATCAGAAGGAGAAGGCCGTGGCGATCTGGCGGCGCGTGCTGGAGCTCGACCCGAACAACGCCTCGGTCCGACAGTTCCTCCAGTCCCTGCGGCCGTAGGCGGGTCGTCTTGAAAATGTAACACCCCGCCCGTACACTCTAAAGGAATGCGCGCGTCCGTGCTCGCCGCCCTGCTCGCCTGCACCCCGGCCCTCCGACCGGCGGCGGCCGCCGTCATGGCCCCGGACCTGACCCTCCTGCAGGAGCAGAACCGCATCAAGACGGAGTCCGAGGACAAGATCCAGAACGAGATCCTGGACCCGATCCTCGGCAAGGGGAAGGCGGTCGCGTTCGTGGACGTGGGGATGGAGGTGAAGGTCGAGAGCGAGGAGTCCCAGCGCGCCGGCATGGGCATCGCCGAGAAGTACCACGAGAAGGCGCCGGCCGCGCGCGGCGGCATGCAGACCACCTTTGTGCTTCCCGGCATCCCCAAGCCCAAGACGATCACCGCCCAGCAGAGTCCGGAGCGCCCGGAGCAGTCCCAGGCCCAGCAGGCCCAGCAGATCAAAGGCATCCAGGAGCAGCGCTACGCGGTGAACCCGGTGTTCAAGCGGCTGCAGGTGACCGTGATCCACGACGACTCGGTCCTCAAGGACAAGCCCACCCAGGATCTGGTGCGCGCGCGCATCGTGGACGCGATGGGGCAGTACAACCTGGCGCCGGACCAGGTCGTCTTCCGGCCGACCAAGTTCGACAAGCCGCCGCTGGTGGACTGGAAGCAGGATTTCAAGAAACCGTCGGTGTACCTGCCGCTGCTGTACGCGCTGCTGTTCCTCCTGTTTTTGTCGTTCCTGTTCGGGCCGCTGGCCCGCTTCTTCCGGCAGTACGTCGCCGCGCTGCGCGAGAAGAAGGCGGGCGAGTTCGAGGTCCTCAACAAGACCCCGGAGGCCGAGGGCAAGGGCGAGGGCGAGGGCGACGAGGCGCTCGAGGAGCTGACGAAAGGCGAGCTCGACATCATGATGGGCCAGAAGCCGGAAGAGCCGCCGCCGCCGCCGGAGGAGGACGAGGACATGAAGAAATTTGAGCCGTTCTTGTACATCACCGAGGAGAACTTCAAGCGCCTAGCGAACCTGTTCCTGGTGCGCCAGGACGAGCCGTGGCTGGTGGCCGTGGTGCTCAGCTACCTGAAGCCGGAGCTGGCGCGGGCGACGCTGACCTCGCTGCCCGTCGAGCTGCAGGCCAAGGTCGCCGTCGAGGCCTTGAAGATCCGCCAAGTCACCCGCGAGCAGCTGATGGCGATCGACGCCGACATCAAGGAGTCGGTGGACTTCGTCGTCGGCGGCATGGAGCGCCTGACCCAGCTTCTCGACGAGGCCGACACGCAGACGCGCACGAACATCCTGGAGTACCTGAAGAACGAGAAGCCCGACGTCTACCAGCGGGTGCGCAAGTTCATCCTGACCTTCGACGACGCGGTGGCTTTCCCCGACCGGGACATGCAGACCATCGTGCGCGAGCTCAAGACCGAGGCGATGGCCAAGGCGCTCCAGGGGGCCTCGCCGGACGTGGTCAACAAGTTCCTCGGGAACATGTCCTCGGGCGCGGCCTCCCTGCTCAAGGAGTCCATCGAGTACGCGCAGGGCCTGACCCCCGCGCAGATCGAGGAGGAGCGCTCCAAGATCATGGACGTGGTCAAGGTCCTGGAGAAGGAGGGCAAGATCAACGTCCGCCAGAGCCGCGGGGACGCGTTCTCCGGCTTCCATGAGGAGGTCGCCAGTGAGCACGGGGAGACCTACGAGCCGCGCACGCGCGCGGCCGAGCAGGCGGTCGCCCAGTTCCTGTCCGGGAGCCAGGCGGCGGGGGCTCCCGCGGCGGCGCCCGCCCCGGCCGCGTCCGCTCCGGCCCCGACGCCCGCGCCGGCGCCTCAAGCGCAGGCCTACGTCCAGGCCGGCATCCAATATCACGACGCGGGCCGCTTCGCGGAAGCCGCGCAGTACCTGGAGTACGCCCTGTCGCAGGACGCCTCGCAGCTCCAGGCGCGCCAGTACCTGGGCAACTGCTACGCCCAGCTCGGGCGCAACGCCGAGGCGATCGCCCAGTTCGAGCAGGTCCTGGCCGTGCGTCCGGACGCGGGCCTGCGGCAGTGGGTGGACGGCATGAAGGCCGCGATCTGACGGGACAGGATTAAGGAGAGACAACCATGGCGCCCGAAGACAACATCCCGCCCCAGAAGCCGGTCCCGCCGCCGCTGCCTCCCTCGGCCGGCCGGCCGCCGGTCCCGCCTCCCCTGCCCGGGGCGTCCGGGAGCGGCCCCATGCCCCCGGCCCTGCCCGGCGCCGGCGCCCCGTCCCTGCCGCCGATGCCGCCGCTCTCGCCGCGCCTGCCGGGTCTGCCGGGCTTGCCGGGGATGCCCCCGGGGTCCCTGGCGCGCCCCGGCCTTCCGCCGATGCCCGGCTCGCCGTTCGCGTCCGCGCCCGCCGCGCCGCAGCCGCCGGCTCCGCCCTCGGGGTTCCCGTCCCGGCCGCCGCGCGACCAAGAGAAGGAACTGGAGGCGAAGGTCGACAAGGTCAAGGACGAATACGAGCGCAAGCTGACGGACCTCGAGAAGCGCCTGCAGGAGGAGCGCGAGAAGCTCCTGGTCTCCCAGCTGAAGAGCCAGGAGGAGGAGGCCACCGCCGCCAAGGTGGAGGTCAGCCTCAAGGAACTGCAGGACAAGCTGCGCCGCGACCGGCGCGAGCAGGAGCAGGAGGAGAACAAGCAGAAGCTGGAGAAGAAAGCCCTGGAGCTGGAAGCCCGCCTCGCGCAGGAGCGCGAGACCTGGGTGACCACCCTGAAGAACCAGCTCGCGACGCGCGAGTCGCAGGAAAAGGAGGTCGAGACGCACTTCGCGATGCGCCTCCAGGAGATGGAGCGCCGCTGGCTGGAGGAGAAGGCGCAGTGGCAGAGGGTCGCCCTGACCAAGGACGACGAGATCCGCACCCTGCGCTCCCTGGCCGAGAAGCTCAAGGGCGCCGACACGGAGTTGGCCAAGGTCTCGTCCGAGAAGAAGATCCTGGACGAGCGCGTTGCGGAGCTGGCCAAGGACCGCGCGGAGGCTCTCGCCCGCCTGCAGAACGCGTCGGAGCGGGAGAAGGAGACCATCCAACTCCGCGCCGACCTCCAGTTGTCCCGCCAGCAGGCGGCGATGGTCCAGGAGCGCCTGGAGCGCGACCTGGCCGCCCTGCGCTCCAGCGCGCGCGAGCGCGAGGAGCGCCTGATGTCGGACGCCGAGCGGCTGCAGCGAGACCTCGGCGGCTTCAAGCAGCGATTCGACGCCGAGAAGGAGGCCGACCTGCGCCGCGTGAAGGCGGAGCACGAGGCGGACCTCGTGGCGCACAAGGAGGCCGCGTCCCGGGCGCAGAACGAGCTGCAGCGCCTGCGCGCGGTGGCCGGGGCCCTGGAGCGGCAGGCCGCCACGGCGCGCGTCCAGCTCGAGGAGCTCAAGCGCTCGTCGGCGGAGTGGGAGCGCACGCAGGAGCGCTACAAGGCGGAGTTCGTCGTGCTGCAGCGCAAATGGGTGGAGCGCGAGAAGGAGGTGCGCGCCGAGGCGTCGGCGACCTCGCTGCAGATGCTCGAGGCGGAGAAGACCCGCCTGCGCATCCAGGCCCAGGACGAGCTGAACCAGCGCGCCGCCAAGATCGCGGAGCAACTGCGCGGCGAGAACGAAGCCGAGCAGCGGCGTCTGGAGGCGCGCCTGCGCGCCGACCTGGAGACGGAGCTGCAGGCCCGGCGGCAGGAGCTGCAGTCGGAGCACGACGCGGCGCGCGCGCAGGCGGACGCGGAGCTCTCGCGCCTGCGCCGAGAGCTGTCGTCGAAGGACGCGGCCTGGTCGGAGCGCCTGCTGGCCAAGGAGTCGGAGACTCTGGCGGCCCGCGCGCGGGCCGACGAGGCCGCCGGGCGCCTGTCGCGCGAGGAGGAGGCCCGCCAAGCCGCCGAGCGCCGGGGCTTGGAGCTGGAGAAGGCCGTGCAGGACGGCCGCGAGGAGGCCGGCCGCCTGGCGGGAGCCCTGCGCGACGCGCAGGCGCGGCTGGGCGAGACGGAGTCCGCGCTGGCGAAGCTGGAGCGCGAGAAAACGGAGCTCGAGCGCCTGGCCACCGCGCAGGCCGCGCAGGTCCAGGGCGTGCAGGAGGCTCTGGAGCAGGCGCGCGTCCAGCTGGCGCGTGAGGCGCAGACGGGGCGCATCGCGCAGAACGCGCGGGAGCAGGCCGAGAAGGGGCTGGGTGCCCAGCGCGCGGAGCTGGCGCGGGCCCTGCAGGCTCAGAAGGCGGAGTTCGAGCGCCTGGCGGGCGAGCGCGAGCGCGCGATCCGCGAGGAGTCGGCGCGCCTGGCGGCGGACGCCGCGGCCCTGCGCCGCGAACGCGACGAGGCGGTGCGCGCGGCGGCGGACGCCGCGCGGCGCGCGAAGGAGGACGCCGAGCAGGCTTTGGCGTCGGACCGGATCCGCCTGGAGGCCGAGGCGGTGCGCGAGCGCGAGGCGGCGCGCGCGGCCGCGGCCGCGGAAACGGAGCGTCTGCGGGCGGAGTCGGCCGCGGAAGCGGAGCGCCTGAGGACCGAGGCGGCCGCGCAGGCGGAGCGCGTGCGGACCGAGGCTGCGGTCGACGCCGAGGCCCGGCGTCAGGAGGCTTCCGCAGAGGCGGAGCGCCTGCGCGCCGGCGCGACCGCCCAGTCGGACCAGCTCCAGCGCGCGCTGGACGCGGCCCGGGCGGAGGCGGCGGCGGCTCGCGCCGAGGCGGCGAAGGCCCGCGCGGAGGTCCGGTCGGTCGGCGCGCAGGCGGACGCGGCCCGCGCCGAGACGGAGGCGGCCCGGGGCGAGGCGGAGCGCGCGGCGCGAGCGGCCGACGAGCGCGCCGACGCGCGCGTGCGCGAGATGTCGTCTCGCCTGGCGGAACTGGAGGCCGGCGCCGCGCAGGCGCAGGCGCGCGCGGAGGACCTGGGCGCGCGGCTCGACGAGTGCCGCAAGGAGCCTTGGACCAAGCGCCTGTTCAAGAAGAAGGGGGACGCGTGATCCGTCTTCACCGCATCAACGGGCAGGACCTGGTGGTCAACGCGGAACTCATCGAGACCCTGGAGCCCGGCCCCCAGACCGTCGTCCACCTGGCGACGGGCAACAAGCTCCTGGTGCGGGAGACCGCTGACGAGGTCATGGCGAAAGTGCTGGAATACCGCCGGGCCGTCAACGCCTCGGGCAAGCCGGTCAACCCGATCGCGGGCTACGAGCGGCCGTAGGGCCAAGGAGAACCTCACCGCATGGACATCGCCACAGTCGCCGGCATCCTCGTCTTCCTGGGCCTGACCGTCTCCGCCATCTTCATCAGCGAGGGCCCGGCCGGCTTCAAGCCGTTCATGAACATGGAGGCCCTGCTGATGGTCATGGGCGGGACCCTGTGCGCGACGCTGGTCAACTACCCTCTCGGTCAGGTCGTCGGCCTGGGCAAGGTCATCAAGAAGACTCTGATGAGCCAGGGCGAGGACACCTCCGACATCGTCGTGACCTTCGTGAACCTCTCGCAGAAGGCCAAGCGCGACGGTTTCCTGGCCCTGCAGGCCGACCTCAAGAACATCAAGAACGATTTCCTGCGCCGCGGCGTCCAGCTGGTCGTCGACGGCGCGGACCACGAGTTCATCCGGGGCATGCTGGAGACCGAGATCGGCTTCATCCGCGAGCGCCACAAGGTCGGCCAGGAGATCCTGAACGCGATGGGCACCTACTCGCCCGCGTTCGGCATCATCGGCACGGTGCTGGGCATGATCCTGATGCTGTCGTCGATCGACGACGTGGCCGCCGTGCCCCGCCGCATGGCCCTGGCGCTGGCCGCGGCGTTCTACGGCCTGGGTTCCGGCTACCTGATCTTCCTGCCGATGGGCGGGAAGCTGCGCCGCCGCTCGGAGGAGGAACTGCTGGTCAAGGAGATCATCATCCGCGGCGTGCTGCTCCTGCAGAGCGGCGCGACCCCGTCCGTGGTGGAGGCGAACCTGAAGGCTTACCTGGAGCCCTCCAAGCGCCTGATCGTCAAGCCCGCCCAGCCCGCGGGCGCGGCTCCCGGCGCGCCGGCGGCCTGAGGAACCCGTGCCGATCCGACCCCCGAAAGGGTTCATCGACGAGACCGACCCGAGGGTGGCCCAGATCGGCCACCCGGCCCCGCCGTGGCTGGTCAACTACGCCGACCTGATGACGGAGTTGGTCTGCTTCTTCGTCATCCTGTACGCGCTGTCGGCCGCGCTCAACAAGAACATGCAGCAGGCCAAGAGCGACATCGACAAGATGATGAAGAAGGGGCAGATGGCGGGCTCGGTCGCCATCGACAAGGACGGCCTGAAGATCACCATCGAGGAGCAGGGCAAGGCCTCGTTCTTCGGCACCGGGGACGCGGAGCCCACGCGCGAGATCGACGACAAGATGGCCAAGATCGTCCCGGTCCTGCGCAAGCTCGCGGCCGACCACGAGATCCTGGTCGAGGGCCACACCGACGGCCAGCCGATCCACAACGCGTATTTCGACTCCAACTGGGAGCTCTCCACCGCGCGCGCCACGAGCGTCGCGCGCCTGCTCATCGAGAAGTACGGCCTTCCCGCCGACCACATGGGGGCCGTCGGCTACGGCGACACCCGCCCGATCGCGCCCAACGACAACGACGCCGACCGGGCCAAGAACCGGCGCGTCGTCATCTTCGTGAAGAGCGGCATGGCGCCCAAGCGCCCGGACTTCTCCAAGTCCCCGCCCGCGTCCGGCGCGCCGCCTCCGGCGGGCGCCGCCCCGGCCGGGACCGCTCCGGCCGCGTCCGCTCCCGCCCCGTCGGGGCCGGCGCCGGAACCCGTTCCGGTTCCCGGACCGGCGGACTCCGCCTATCCCCCGGAGCCCGCGGCCGCGGGCACCGCGGGGGGAGGCTGAGCAAATGGTAGACTACGGCGTGCGCCGCCTCCTTCTCCTCGGCCTGCTGGCCGCCGCGGTCTCGTCGTGCGGGCCTTCGAACAAGAACGTCGTCGTCAACGACTTCGCCGAGGGCCGCGTGGTCGACTTGTCGATCACCGAGAAGCTGACCGGCACCACCGAGCTCCTGTTCTTCGCGATGCCGAAGAAGACCGAGTTCCTGGAGGGCTACATCCAGGGCGTGATCACCGACTACAAGGACAATCCCGTGCAGGGCGTGGTGGTGCGCGCCGTCGCCAGCGGGGCCAGCTCCGACCAGGACACCGAGGCCAATCCGTCCGGCTTCGCGACCAGTTCCTTCGACCCCGGCGTCTCGGACACCAACGGCTTCTACCGCATCCGCTTCAGCCTGCCGATCCTGGGCGGGAAGGTGGACGTGCGCGGCCGCCTGCTCTACAATCCCGGCTGGCAGCAGGAGCGCGACAACCTGGGCAAGGCCTACGAGCCGCAGACAAAGCAGAGCCAGTTCCGCCTGTACTACGGGCGCAAGCGCGGCGAGATCATCTTCGCCGAGGGCGTGCGCAAGACCATCGTGGCCTCGGTCGAGAAGAAGGGCGCGCCGAAGATGGCGCCCCTGCCCGGCGCCCAGCCGCCGGAGGAAGCCAAGCCCGCGGAGGCCAAGCCGGCGGCCGCCGGCGACGGAGACCTGTTCAAGGGGTTCGGCTTCGGGCCATGACCTACCTGGACCATAACGCGACCACGCCGGTGCGCCCGGAGGTCCTGGACGCGATGCTCCCGTGGCTGCGCGACGGCTTCGGCAACCCCAGCTCGGTCTACGCGCTGGGCCAGAGGGCGCGGGCCGCGGTGGAGCTGGCGCGCGAGCGCGCGGCCGCCCTTGTGGGCGCCGCCGACGCCTCCGAGATCGTCTTCACCTCCGGCGGCTCCGAGTCCGACGGCCTGGCCGTCGGCGGCGCGGCCTGGCAGGCGCATGACGAGACCAAGGGCCGCCGCCGCAAGGTCGTCACCACGCGCGTCGAGCACGACGCGATCCGCCTGCTCGGCTCCCAGCTGCGCCGGCGCGGCTTCGAGGTGGCCGAGGCGGGCTGCGGCCCGGACGGGATCGTGCGCGCCGACGAGCTCGCGTCCCTGGTGGACGACGCGACCTCCGTGGTCAGCATGATGCTCGCCAACAACGAGACCGGCGCCCTGCAGCCCGTCGCGCAGGCCGCCGCCGCCGCGCGCGCGAAGGGCGCCCTCGCGCACGCCGACGCCGTCCAGGCCGCGGGCAAGGCCCCGATCGACGTCCGCGCGCTCGGCGCGGACCTGCTCTCGCTGTCCGGCCACAAGATCAACGCGGCCAAGGGCGTGGGCGCCCTGTTCGTCCGCCGCGGCGTGCGCCTGTCCCCGTTGATCACCGGCCACCAGGAGCGCAACCGGCGCGGGGGCACGGAGAACGTGGCGGGAATCGTGGGCTTCGGCGTCGCCTGCGAGCTGGCCGCGCGCGAGCTCTCTTCGGCCGCCGCCCACGCGCTGGCCCTGCGCCGCCGTCTGGAGGCGGGGATCCTGGCCGTCCCCGGCTCGCGCCTCAACGGCCATCCCGAGAAGCGCCTGCCCAACACCGTCCACGCCAGCTTCGAGGGCCTCGACGGCCATCATCTGGTCGTCGCTCTGGACCTGGAGGGGATCTGCGTGTCCAGCGGCCCGGCGTGCTCGTCGGGGATCTCCACCCCGTCGCACGTGCTGACCGCGATGGGCGTCGAGCCGGCGCTGGCCTCGGGCTCGATCCGCGTGTCGGTCGGCTGGGGCACCACCGACGCCGACGCCGACCGGCTGCTGGCCGTCCTGCCGCAGGCCGTCGCCAAGCTGCGCGCGGCCGGGGTCCCGGCGTGAGACGGCGCGTGCTCGCCGCGATGAGCGGCGGAGTGGACAGCTCGGTCGCGGCGGCCCTGCTCGCCGAGCGCGGCGACGAGGTCGTCGGCGTCACGATGAAGCTCCTGCCGCGCGGCGAGACCGGCTTCGGCTGCTGCGGCTCCCCGGCCGACGTGGACGACGCGCGCCGCGTCTGCGACCGGCTCGGCGTCGCGCACTACGCGGTGGACCTGGCCGAGCTCTTCGAGGCGAAGGTGATCCGCCCCTACGTGGAGGCCTATCTGTCGGCGACCACGCCGAACCCCTGCGTCGAGTGCAACCGCAGCGTGAAGTTCGGCCACCTGCTCGCGCTGGCCGAGGCCTGGGGCTGCGACAAGGTCGCGACCGGCCACTACGCGCGCGTGGAGGACGGACGCCTGCTCAAGGCGCGCGACGCGCGCAAGGACCAGACCTATTTCCTTTACTCGCTGACCGCGCGGGAGCTCGCGCGGGCGGAGTTCCCCGTCGGCGGCCTGGAGAAGGCGCAGGTCCGCGAGAAGGCGCGCGCGCTGGGACTGCGCGTGGCCGACAAGGCCGAGAGCCAGGAGACCTGCTTCGTGCCGGGCCGCGACGTGCGCGGCTTCGTCGCCGCGCGGCCGGAGGCGGCGGGCGCCGCCGCCGCCGCGCCGGGGCCGATCCGCGCCTCGGACGGGCGCGCGCTGGGGACGCACGCCGGCTTGGCGGGCTACACGGTGGGACAGCGCCGCGGCCTGGGCGTGTCGTCGCCGGAGGC